>NZ_JBVKBA010000018.1:0-152596 GCF_055639175.1 Streptomyces sp. NPDC107546
GGTTGATAGGCCAGGTCTGGAAGCCCGGTAACGGGTGGAGGTGACTGGTACTAATAGGCCGAGGGCTTGTCCTCAGTTGCTCGCGTCCACTGTGTTGGTTCTGAAACCACGAACAACCCGCTGTTGCCACAGCGGTCGGGTTGTCTGTTTCATAGTGTTTCGGTGGTCATAGCGTGAGGGAAACGCCCGGTTACATTCCGAACCCGGAAGCTAAGCCTTACAGCGCCGATGGTACTGCAGGGGGGACCCTGTGGGAGAGTAGGACACCGCCGAACAATTCTTGAGAAAAAGCCCCAATTCCCGGGTACAACCCGGTGAGTTGGGGCTTTTTCGCGTCCCTCGGCAGGGTCGGTGACGGGTGACGTACGGTTGCCCCTATGAGCAGTCCCGAGATCGCTGAGACATACGTCGTTCGTGGCATACGCGCCGAGGAGTGGCCTGCTGTGAAGGCACTGCGGCTCCTCGCCCTCCAGGACCCCGTGGCGCGCCTCGCCTTCCTGGAGACGTACGACGAGGCCTTGGCCAAGCCCGATTCCTTCTGGCAGGAGCGAGCGGCCGGCGCTGCCGCCGAGGGGGCGTCCGGCGTCCACCAGATCGTCGCGCAGGGCCCGGACGGCGAGTGGGTCGGAACCGTCACCGTGCTGCTGGAGGAGGCCGGCACCAAGGACTGGGCGGGGTTTCCGGTCGACCGGCGGCAGGGACATGTCGTCGGTGTGTACGTACGGCCCGAGCACCGCGGGTGCGGGCTGACCGAGGTGCTGTTCGAGGAGGCCCTGGAGTGGGCCTGGAGCCGTGGCGTTGAGCGTGTGCGGCTGATCGTGCACGAGGACAACGGTCGCGCACAGGCGTTCTATCGGAGGGCGGGGTTCGCGCCGACCGGGGTCACCGTGCCGGTGTCCGCGGTCGGTGGCGAGGAGCAGGAACTGGAGATGGCGATCGAGCGGCCGTAGGCGAGGCCGGCTACACGGGTAGTTCGTACTGGGGCCAGCGGCTGCGGGCCTGTTCTCTGGAGCGGAGGAGGGCCAAGGTCGGCAGGCCCTGGCCCGCTCCCGTCGTCAGGAGATCCGGGAACTGGGGCAGCGGGGCGACCGCTGCCACGTCGTCCAGGACCAGGGTGAGTGGTGGGTCGAGGCGACCGGAGGATGACCGTTCGGCCATGCGGCGGCCGCGCTCGACCACGCTGGAGGCGAGGGCCGTCAGCAGCGGCATGGCACCGGGGTGCTGGCGGGGGTCCTCGATGGATTCACCGACCACATAAAGTGTGCCCCCTTCGTTGACGAAGGAATCCAAGGCGAGGCTGTCATTTCGGTTGGGTGTGCATGCTTCGCGGATATTGACCGTGAAGAGCGAGGACAGCGCGCGGGCCGTCAGTTCCTGTGCCATGTCCCTGCGTTCGGGGTGCGAGGTGAGCGCGGCCTCCAGTTCACCTGCCGCGCCGGACGACGCCTTGGGGTTCGTCCGCAGGGCGCGCACGGCCTCCTGCACCTGTGCGCCCTGGGCCCAGCGGTGGATGTGCCGGATGGTGCGGCCCTCTATGGCGGCGGCGTGCAGATAGCTCCGCAGGAGCGTTTCCGCCACATCGGCCACCGCCTGGTCGATACGGGCCGTGGGGCGGACGGGGGCGAGCAGCGCCACAGCGCGTGCGGCGGCGGTCGCCTTGTCCTCGCAGCCGGCGGACGGCGACCAGTGCAGCCGGGCCGGGGTGTCGCACAGGTGGGAGGGGTCGTAGAGGAGGACGGGTCCCAGCTTGGCGCGGGCGTCCTTGGTCTCGGACCACAGGGCGGGGCTGGAGGTGATGACGAGCGCCGGCCCCTCCGCGTCGCGCACGGCCTGGGCGGCGACGGGATGACGGACGTCGGGGGCGCCCAGGACGACGGAGGGCGCCCGGGGAGTGCCAGGGACGGGGGCAGGGGTGCCGGGGGCCGCGAGTGCGGGGACTACGGGCAGGGCCTGTTCGACACCCGCCGTGGAGGGAACAGAGCCGGTGGCCGGCGCCGGCGGTCGCGTGCCGAGGTGCTCGGGGAGGGATGCGGCGGCCGGGGCCGCGGCAGGGTAGGGGGTGAAGTCCGGGGCGGCGGCGGTGAGCGAACCGGCCGCCACGTCGGGCAGCGCCCCCTGCGGTCTCCCGGCCGTCGCTGCGTGCGGTCCCACGGCCAGGTCCCCGCGCGGTGTCCCGGCCGTCTCCACGCGTGGTCCCAGGGCCACGTCCCCGTGCGGCGTACCGGCCGCAGCCTCCGCCTTCCTCCGGGCCCGTACCGCCTTCCACCGTGCCACCGTGCCGATCGCGAAGACCGTCAGCACGAACAGCACCATCAGTTCGCTTATGAACAGGCCCCAGAAGAGCCCGTATCCGGAGAGCTGGTCCGGTGGTGTGTCCGGCCACGCGCCCGTGATGTCGTGGGGTTCGGTGATCAGGCGGCGCATGGCCACCGGCGTGCTGCTGATCCGTACGCCGTGCGGCCACGCGCCCCGGGCGAACCAGCCCGCCAGGCCCGTGGCCGACCACACCAGCAGCGTGACGCCGAGCAGGAAGGCGAGCAGGCCCACCAACAGCCCGTCGGGGATACCGCCCTGGCCGTCCTGCCGCCGCTCCTGCCGCTCCTGCCGCTCCGTGCCTGCTCTCATCGGGACTCCAAGAACCCCATGTCGTCCATGTCTCTACGCCACCGTGGTCTCGGAGGAGCCGTCGAGATCGCTCAGTCGTTGTTCGACGAACGCCGCCGCGCGTTCCTCCGCCTCGAGTTCAGCGGCGCGCAGCGCGTCGTCCGCCAGGCGGTCGCTCGACGACTCCGTCATCGCGCGGTCGGTGAAGACCAGCGGCCGTTCCATCTCCGTGACGAGGTGTTTGACGACCTGTACGTTGCCGTTGACGTCCCACACCGCGATACCGGGGGAGAGCGTCGGGATGATCTCCACCGCCCAGCGCGGCAGACCCAGGACCCGGCCCGTCGCCCGTGCCTCGTCGGCCTTCTGGGCGTAGATGGTCCTGGTCGACGCCATTTTCAGGATCGCAGCCGCCTCCTTGGCGGCCGCTCCGTCCACCACGTCGCTCAGGTGGTGGACCACGGCCACGAAGGACAGGCCGAGGCGCCGGCCGAACTTCAGCAGCCGCTGGAACAGCTGGGCGACGAACGGGCTGTTGATGATGTGCCAGGCCTCCTCGACCAGGAAGATGCGCTTCTTCCGGTCGGGGCGGATCCAGGTGTGCTCCAGCCACACACCGACGATCGCCATCAGGATCGGCATGGCGATGGAGTTGCGGTCGATGTGGGACAGGTCGAACACGATCAGCGGGGCGTCGAGGTCGATGCCGACCGTGGTGGGGCCGTCGAACATGCCGCGGAGGTCACCGTCGACCAGGCGGTCCAGGACGAGGGCGACATCCAGGCCCCAGGCGCGTACGTCGTCCAGGGCGACGTTCATCGCCTCGGCCGAGTCGGGCTCGGGGTGCCGTAGCTGTTCGACGATGTCGCCGAGTACGGGCTGGCGCTCGACGATCGTCTCGTTGACGTAGGCGTGCGCGACCTTCAGGGCGAAGCCGGACCGTTCGTCCAGGCCGTGGCCCATCGCCACCTCGATGATCGTGCGGAGCAGGGCCAGCTGCCCGGTCGTGGTGATCGCGGGGTCGAGCGGGTTGAGCCGGATGCCGTGGTCCAGGGCCGCCATCGGGTCGAGCCGGATGGGTGTTATCCCCAGCTCCTCGGCGATGAGGTTCCACTCGCCGACGCCGTCCTCGCCCTGCGCGTCCAGGACCACGACCTGCCGGTCGCGGAACCTGAGCTGGCGCAGGACGTACGTCTTCTCCAGCGCCGACTTGCCGTTGCCGGACTCGCCGAGGACGAGCCAGTGCGGCGCCGGGAGCTGCTGGCCGTACAGCTGGAAGGGGTCGTAGATGTATCCCTTCCCGGAGTAGACCTCGCGGCCGATGATGACGCCGGAGTCGCCGAGGCCGGGTGCGGCCGTCGGCAGGTAGACGGCCTGGGCCTGGCCCGTGGAGGTGCGGACGGGCAGCCGGGTCGTCTCGACCTTGCCGAAGAGGAAGGACGTGAAGGCGTCGGTCAGGACGGACAGCGGATCCCGCATCAGGGCCTTACCTCCGAATGCCGGTGGCGAAGGGGAGCGTGTTCACGAAGGCCCGGTGGTGCTCGCGGTCGCACCACTCCAGCTTCAGATACGACTTGCCTGCCGAGGCACGGATGGTCCGCTTGTCGCGGGCCAGGGCTTCCGGGGAACGGGAGGAGACGGTGATGTACCCGACCAGGTTGACGCCCGCGGCGCCGCTCGCGAGGTCCTCGCCGCGCTGGTCGAGGCGGGAGTGGGCGGCGATGTCGCGGGGGTCGACGGTGCGGTTCATCTTGGCGGCGCGGCTCGCCTCCGCCTCGTCGTTGGTCTTCTCGGTGAGCATGCGCTCGATGGCGATCTCGGTGGGTTCGAGGTCCATCGTGACGGCGACGGTGCGGATGACGTCCGGGGTGTGGACGAGGAGGGGCGCGAGGAAGTTCACGCCGACCGGGGTCATCGGCCACTCCTTCACCCACGCGGTGGCGTGGCACCAGGGGGCGCGGGTGGAGGACTCGCGGGTTTTGGCCTGGAGGTAGGTGGGCTCCGTGGCGTCGAGCTCGGCGGGCCAGGCGTTGCGCCTGGTCATCGCCTGGATGTGGTCGATGGGGTGGTCCGGGTCGTACATGGAGTGGATGAGGGAGGCGAGCCGTCCCTGCCCCAGTGGCTGCCGGACGCGGATGTCCGCCTCCTGGAGCCGGGAGCAGATGTCGGTCAGCTCGCGGGCCATCACCACCGCGAGCCCGGCGTCCCGGTCGACCTTCCTGCCGCCCTGCGGCCGGGCGGCGCGCGCCATGGCCTGGGCCTCGGCGGCGAGCTCCCGGGTGTAGTGCATGCAGGCGACGAGGTAGGCGCGGTGCTGCTCGCTGCTGGTGGACACCATGGACAGCAACTGGTCGTAGGACTGCCGCAGCCATGTCGGCGAGCGCTCGTCGCCGCGCTGGGCGACGTCCTTGGCGTGCGCGTCCGGGTCGGCGGGCAGCGTGCGGGCCAGCATCTGGAGGCGGGTGACGAAGCCGTCGCCGTTCGCGACGTGCTTCAGCAGCGTGCCGAAGCGGTCGACGAGGGCCTCCTGGTCCTCGCTGTCGCGCAGGCCGACGCCGGGGCCCTCGATCTCGATCGCGGCGGTGACCGTCCTGCGGTCGGCGTGCAGGAGGACGGCGATCTCGTCGGGGCCGAAGGGGGCGGCGAGCCAGCTGATGCGGCCGATGCCCGGGGGCGGCCCGATCTCGACCTCGCGCCCGTCGAGCCGGGTGCCGGCCTCCATGACCCCGGACCGGTAGGCCGCGCCCCGGCGCAGGGCGCGCTTGTAACTGCGGTTGATCTCGAACCACTTGTAGAACGTGCGGTGCTTGTACGGGACGTACACGGCGGCGAGCGCGAGCAGCGGGAAGCCCATCAGCAGCAGGATGCGCAGGGACAGGACGGGGACGAGGAGCCCGCACATCATGCCGAGGAACGCGCCCCCGATGATCAGCGCGATCTCGCCGGTCTCGCGGTTGCGGCCGATGATCGCGTTCGGCCGGGCGCGGCCGATCAGATATGTACGGCGGGGCGTGACCGGATGGGACACGTGGGACTCGGTCGTCAACGCCCTTCACCTCCCGTGCGGTTGGTACTGCTGTTGCGGGTGCTGCCGGCGTGCGGCGACTGGGCCGGGCTGGTCCGTGGCGGGGGCGCGGAGGGGACGGATCCGCCGCCACCGGGGGTACGGGTGCTGTGCGCGGCCACACCGCCGGAGGCTGGGTTGGCGGGGCGGGGCGGCTGGGTGGCGCCCGCGGCCGCGCCGCCGTTGCTGTCGGCGCGGGTGCTGTGGGTCTTGATGCCCTGGGCGACGAGGGTCGCCGGGGAGCTGATGACGGCGGCGGCCTTGCGCTCGGCGCCCTGCATGATGCGGTTGTTGCGGGAGTTGACGATCTCGTCGCCGAAACCGGGCACGAACCGGTAGATCATGGCGCTCGAGAAGATGGCGAGCAGGATGATGGCGAGGCCGGAGACCACGGCGCCGAGGGCGTCGGGGCCGCCGTCGGTGGTCAGGGCGCCGGCGAGGCCGAGCACGATGACGATGACCGGCTTGACCAGGATGACGGCGATCATGATGCCCGCCCAGCGGCGGACGTGGCCCCACAGGTTCTTGTCGACGAGGCCGGAGTAGACGACGACACCGAGCAGGGCGCCGACGTAGAGCAGGACGGCTCGGATGAAGAGTTCCAGGTAGAGGACGCCTGCAGCGAGGATCGAGACCAGTGACACGATGATCAGCATGATCGGGCCGCCGCCGATGTCGGTGCCCTTGTTGAGCGCGCCGGCGAACGCGCCGAAGAACGTGGTCGTCTGGTTGCCGGTGGCTTTGGCCATGACGTCGCTGACGGCGTCGGTCGCGGAGACGACGGTGTACAGGATCAACGGGGTGAAGGCGGAGGCCAGCACCGTGAGCCAGAGGAAGCCGACGGCTTCGCTGATGGCGGTGCCGAGCGGAACACCGCGCACGGCTCGCTTGGCCACGGCCAGCAGCCACAGCACGAGGGTGAGGATGGCGGAGGCCGCGAAGACGATCTCGTACTGCTGCAGGAAGTGTGGGTTCGTGAAGTCGACGTTGGCGGTCTTCTGCACGGCCTCACTGAGTTTGTTGATGGTAGAGACGGCGGCGTCGGCGCAGCCCTTGGCGAGGGAGGAGAGGGGGTCGAGGGGGTTGTCGGGGGTGAGGGAGTTGCCGCCGGTGGAGCTGCCGGAGTTGCCTTTTTCGCAGTAGTCCTTGGCGGGGCCCCGGATGAGGTCGCAGGGGTCGTTGCTCGTCGAGGGCGACGGCGAGGGGCTCGGAGCGGCGAGGGCGCGGGTGGCAAACAGCATCATGGCCGTCTGCACGGCCGTGGCAGCGGCGGCGACCTTGAGCACGCGGCGCTTAGCGGGCATACGTGAACCCTCCGTACTCCTCGACGGCCTTGCTCATGTCGTCAGCGGTGGAGGCCTTCTGGTCGCGGCCGACCGGAACGGGCCCGTCCTTCTGCGTGAAGTCGGTGAGCTTCCAGTCGCTGTTGATCCACTTCAGCTGGTAGGTCGTCGTGTACCAGCTTTCGGACACCGGGTTGGTAGAGCCGTCGCCGGACAGCCCGAAGAGCGACGTGTACCAGAGCTCGACGGTCGCGCTGTCGGAGCCGTACTTCGTGACCTTGGTGCCTACCGGGATGATCCGCGAGACGAACGTCTCGCCGCTGGGTGCCGTGCCGTCCTTGTTCAAGCCGACGTTGGCCAGGAACTTCTCGTTCGAGTACGCCTTGTCGAGAGCCGACTGCCGAGCGGCGGCCACGTCGGGCGCGTAGACGGCGTTGACGATGGTGTGCCGTTGTTTGGTGTCGAACATGCCCGCGGAGCCGAGCGCCACCGCATAGTTGGCCGCAGCCGACTCCGCCCCATGCTGATCATGCGCGAAGCCCGAAGGAATCCCCCCGGTCTTCGACTGGACCGGTCGTGCCCCCGAAGCCGCCGTGGGGGCCGAGCCCGCTCTGGGCTCGCCGCCGTCCGCCGATGAGGAACCCCCGTCCCCGCGGTTCGCGAAGGCGATCGCTGCGATCAGGAGGACGACCACGCCGACCACCGTGACCAGGCTCCGGGACGAGGACCGGCCCCGCCGGGCTCCCCCGTACACGTCACCGCTCCGGCCGCCCGGCAGCCGGGTGCGGGTCTGCCCGACTCCGCCGTACTCCGTGTCGCCCCCGCCGGGGGCACCGTCACCGAGACTCACGCCGCGCACGCCCCTTCAGCTGTTGGCCTACTTGAACCGCGTAGAAGTACGACGGTAGCCGTGCTGGTTGCCGCGCGGACGCGGTGTGGTGACTCGACATCAGGGAAACGCAACCTCAGCCGGTGGGCGCGACGGACGAATGGGTCGGATGGGCTACCGGGCGCGCCCGGCCGGGGACTGACGGTGCGCCGGGTGGGCCCGGCGGTCCGGGGCCGGGCCTAGACGGCCATGCCGTACACGATCGTGAACAGCGTGCCCAGCGAGCCGATGATGAAGACCCCGGTCAGACCCGCGATGATGAGACCCTTGCCCTGCTCGGCGCTGAACGTGTCGCGCAGGGCCGTCGCACCGATGCGCTGTTTGGCCGCGCCCCAGATCGCGATGGCCAGGCAGAGCAGGATGGCGACGGCCATCACCACCTCGACCATCACGCGAGCCTCGTTGCCCAGGCTGCCGAACGGTCCCCAGTCTGGGGCGATACCGCCGATGATCGTGTTGATGTCGCCTTTTGCGGCCGCGAGATGCATGTAAGTCACCGCCCCTGTTGGGTTGTTCCGTACCCCCTGCCACCGTCGCAGAGGTCAGGGCCATTGTCGCCGACAATGCCGCTGTCGTATGTCGACTTGGCGTCATTGATTGGCGGGTTTCGTACGTGTCCCTTGCGTCCGGTCCGCTTGGGACCCTCGCGAGGGGCGTGGACCGGTGTGTGAAGGGGCGTATGGTCACTGTGTGTATCACGGCAGGTCACGCCGGGCAATGAAGTCACAGCGGAACCTGGTGTGTGGTTCCGTCGTTAACTTCTTCTGCGCCGCGAGAGCCGGTCGGCCCCCTGGCGCGAGCTGACCGGCCGGCCCGTGGTGTTCGGGTGTCACCCGTACGAGCGGAAGGCTATCCATGAACAGGGGGCGCGCAGGCGTCGGGTGGCGGCATGTCAGATCTCACGGTTGTGCGTCGAAGCACGGGACGTGCCGGGACGCGGGACGTGCCGGGACGCGGGACGTGCCGGGGGCACGCACGGCGACGGGCCGCGGCTGGTTGCCGCGGCCCGTCTCCCGGAGGGTGCCGTCGGTAAGTCCCCACTTACTCGCTGACGGCGTCCGTCGTGTGCGGGGGAAGGGGATCAGCGGGTGAAGGCGTGGATCCCCTCCGGGGTGCCCCAGCCGGTCGGGCCGTCGTAGCCGGACCGGGCCGTGCAGAAGTAGCTGGTGGAGCAGGAGCCGTTGCTGCCGCCGGTGACGTCGTTGAGGGCGGACGTACCGGCCGCGGCGTAAGGGTACGAGGCCGGGTAGTCGGTGCTGCCCGGGGTGCCGGCCAGGGCGTAGACCCCGGCGATGATGGGCGCCGAGGCGCTGGTGCCGCCGTAGGTCACCCAGCCGGTGCCGTCGCCGTAGGTGTCGTAGACCGAGACGCCGGTGGCGGGGTCGGCGACGGCCGAGACGTCGGCGACCATGCGCTTGGAGCAGCCGGAGTCGGTCTGCCAGGACGGCTTGGCGTCGTACGCGGAGCAGCCCGAGCCGGTGCCCTCGGTGCTGCTGGTGTTCCACACGCTCTCGCTCCAGCCGCGGATGTTGGAGGCGGTGGAGAGCCGGGTGCCGCCGACGGCGGTGACGTACTTGGAGGCGGCCGGGTACTCGGCGCCGTACCCCTCGTCGCCCGCGCTGGCGGTGATCGCGACGCCCGGGTGCTTGAAGTACGAGGAGTCGTACGTCGAGTCGGAGGAGGACTCGGAGCCGCCGTAGCTGTTGGAGACGAACTTGGCGCCGAGCTTGACGGCCTCGTTGACGGCGGTGCCCAGGTTGCTCATCGAGGCGGACTTGGCCTCGACGAGCAGGATGTTGCAGTTCGGGCAGACGGCGGAGGCCATGTCGAGGTCGAGGGATATCTCACCGGCCCAGCCGCTGTCGGCGGAGGGGAGGGAGGTGGTGGAGCCGCTCTGGCTGACCTTCGTGAAGCAGCCGTTGTCGGAGGTGCAGTCCGGGAGGCCGTAGTAGGAGCGGTACTGGGCGAGGTCGGACTCGGCGTTCGGGTCGTCGTACGCGTCGACGATCGCGATGGTCTCGCCGGAGCCGTTGCCGGCGGCGGCGTCGGTCAGGCCGTAGGCCGACTGGAGGTCGCCGGGGCCGTAGCCGGTGGGGGAGTCGGAGGCGGCCTTCGGGGAGACGGCCTGGGGCGTGACGCCCTCCTTCTTGGCCTGCTGCCGCTGGAAGGCGGTGATGCCACCGGTGACGCGCAGGGCGTTGCAGGCCATCTCGCCCTTCTTCTTGGGCAGGGCGCAGGAGCGGGTCCACGTCACCTTGGATGAGGCGGACGTGGCCGAGGAGGATTTCGAGGGCGTGGTTTTCGCCGAGGTGGCCGCGTCCGCGTGGGCCGCGGTGCCGAGGCCGGTGAACACGAGGGCGGCGGTGGCGACGGCGGCCGAGCCCATGCGGCGCCACCGGCCGGGCCGGGCCGGTCTGTTGGGGGGTGTCGTACGCAACGTGCGTTCTCCTGAGTCGCTTTGACAGGGAAAATGCGTGCGGGTGCGTCGCCGGTTCGGTGTCCCCGGCGACGAGGCGGCGGCCCGGGACGACCCTGACTTGTTGAGTACGCGACAAACAAGAGACTCCAGAATTCCTGACCTCCGCATTGCCGAACCGAGGCGTCCGCCTTACTGGTCGATGGCCGGGGGATGGCGGGGGCGTGGCGTCGGCTTGACGGGATTCACAGGGGGGCGCCGAGGGCGTTGAGAGTGCTGCGCGGGGTGGGTCTACGCGCATCCTCCTGCGGGGCGGGTGAGGGCCAGTTTCGAACTGACGTTCATCGCACATGCGTACAGAGATCAGGAGGGAGGGAGTTCCTGTGGGCCGAATGCCCCTGTTGAGCTGTGGGAATGAGACCTCATAGAGGAATTTCAGGGTGCTCAAAGAGTTTTTCTCACCTTTCTGGGCCACAGTAAGAGGTGATGAACCGCATCAGACGCCTCCCTGGCAACCGCCGGCACGCGTTCTTCGGTACCGTCGTGCTGCTGGCCGTCACGTCCTCCTCCGTGGCGGCGGCCGCCGGCGGTCCCGGACCGCTGGGCGTAACCGTGCCGACGCCGGCCACTTCGGCCAGCTCCCGCATCGGCGCGCTGTTCGGCGAGTCGGGCGGGCTGGAGGGGGGTCACTTCTGCACCGCCTCCGTCGTGCACAGCAAGCACCGCAACCTGATCGTGACCGCCGCGCACTGCGCGGGCAGCGGCAGCCTCTGGTTCGCCCCGGGCTACCGGGACGGCAAGGCGCCCTACGGTGTGTGGAAGGTGACCAGGACATTCGTCGGCGACCGCTGGAGCGGTGGGCAGGACGAGGACAGCGACGTGTCGTTCGCCACCGTGGAGTCCATCGGCGGCGTCGAGGTCGAGAGCATCGTGGGGGGCAACAAGTTCGTCACCGGGCACGAGACCGGCGCCACCGCCGTCACCGTCACCGGCTACCCCGACTCCCAGGAATCCCCGATCACCTGCACCAACAGGCCGACCGTCCACAGCCGCACCCAGCAGCGCATCGACTGCCCTAGCTTCACCAGCGGCACGAGCGGCAGCCCCTGGGTGAACGGCTACGGCGAGGTCGTGGGCATCCTCGGCGGACACGAACAGGGCGGTTCCACCCCGGACGTGTCCTACAGCGTCGTTCTCGGACGCGAGGCCGCGGACCTGTACCGGACCGCGTCCGGCGGGTAGGGCGGTCGCCGCGTCCGGCGGGCAGGACCAGCGCCGGTCACGCGGGTAGCACCTCTTCCTTGTCCGAGGCGTAGCACCACCACCGCGCCCTGCAGGCAGGACCACCGCCGCGTCCGGCGGTAGCGCCACCGCCGCCCGTCCGGCGGCCAAACTCCCGGCCCCCTTTCCCGGTGGCCGGTCTTCTGCGGTCCACGTCGTCCGGCCAGGGCTTTTCAGGGTGGTCGAACAGCTCTCGCCCCTACACTGACCCTCGGCGTACTCCCGGGCGGCGAGGGGCGGTTGACGGTGCGTAAGGCGTGGATCTGGGCGACCGTAGCCGTCGGTGCCGCGCTGAGCTTTGTGATGCTGCTCGTCGTCGGGGTCTACACGGTCGCCGGGAACCTCGCGAACGGCATCGGCGGGGGATCCGTCGCCCTCGCCAAGAACGCCGTCCCCGCCGCGTACTCCGCCATCGTGCAGAAGTGGGGCAACCTGTGCAGCGCCATCAACCCCGCGCTGCTGGCCGCCCAGCTCTACCAGGAGAGCGGCTTCAACCCGAACGCCAAGAGCCCCGCCAAGGCCGAAGGCATAGCGCAGTTCATCCCCGGCACCTGGGCCATCCACGGCATCGACGGCAACGGCGACGGCAGGGCCGACGTCTGGGATCCGCGCGACGCGATCCCGTCGGCCGCCTCCTACGACTGCAAGCTCGCCTCCTACGTCAAGGACGAGCCCGGCGACCCGACGGAGAACATGCTCGCCGCGTACAACGCGGGGGCGTACGCGGTCATCCGGTACGGAGGCGTGCCGCCGTACAAGGAGACCCAGAACTACGTCAGGACGATCACCACCCTGGCGAAGAGCTTCGCCGCGCCCGTGCAGCGGCTCGACCCCTCCAAGCAGGCGGCGGGGGCGATCTACTACGCGCAGAAGAAGCTCGGCACCCCCTACCTGTGGGGCGGCGACGGCACGCCCGAGGAGGGCGGACGCTTCGACTGCTCCGGCCTGACCAAGGCCGCCTACGGGAGCGTCGGCATCACGCTGCCGCGCGTCGCCAACGACCAGTACAACGCCGGACCTCACCCCAGCCGCGACGAACTGCTCCCCGGCGATCTGGTGTTCTTCTCGCACGACCCGACCAATTCCCGGGCCATCCACCACGTCGGGATCTACGTCGGCGGCGGCTACATGATCGACGCGCCGAGAACCGGTGCCGTGATCCGTTTCGACCCGATCGACAACTCCGACTACTTCGGGGCGACGCGTGTCACCGAGGATGGCGCGAAAGCGCTGCCCACGACGGTGTGAATCGGGATGTGAACGGCGCATGCGCGGGTGCCCGCTGGCTGGAACCTTCCCTCACGCTCACCCTCGTGAGCTGCGAAGACGTGTCTCTCTTCGATAACGTCTGCGTGATCATTCGGTGGAATGCGGAACGTGGGGAACAGGACTGTGCGTTCCTTCTCCCGTAGAGCGTTGACGTACGGCAGCCGGCTCGACGTGGAGCGGATCTACGACCACGGGGATGGTGCAGCGGCGCGCGCACGGCGTGTCCGCGGACGGGACGGACGACGAAGGGGCCGCGCACGATGGCTGGACTGGCCGAGTCAGGGTCGAACCCCGACGTCGATCTGCTCTACGACATCAATGGCCTGGCCAAGGATGCGCCGCACTGGTTCGACCGGGTCATGGGGTTCGTCGGCGAGTGGGGTCTGCTGCTCGCCATGGTGCTGCTCGTCCTGTGGTGCTGGACGAGCGTGCGGCGCAGGGGCGGCGAGGACGCGGCGTCGTCCGTGGCGGCGATCGTCTGGGCGCCGCTGGCCGCCGGTATCGCGGTGCTGGTGAACGTGCCGATCCGGGGCTTCGTGGAGCGCCCGCGGCCGTTCGTCGACCACCAGGGGCTGGACGTCCTCGTCACCGGCAAGAGCGACTACTCCTTCGTCAGCGACCACGCCACGCTCACCATGGCCATGGCCGTCGGACTCTTCGTGGCGAACCGGAAGTTCGGGTTGCTCGGTCTCGGCCTGGCTCTCCTCGAGGGCTTCTGCCGGGTCTACATGGGCGTGCACTACCCGACGGACGTCATCGGCGGCTTCGCGCTCGGTACCGCCGTCGCCCTGCTGCTCTCCCCGCTCGCCACGGCGATGCTCACCCCGGTCATGAAGGCCGTCGAGCGCTCACCGCGTGCCGGCCGGCTGATCCGGGCCCGCGGGGGACGCGCCGCGGAGACCGTGATCTCCGGGGCGCGGCGCGAGTCGTCCTGCCCTCAGGACAGGGACCTGGCGGCGTAGGGCTGCCCATGTCCGGGCGCGGTCACAGCGACTGAGGGAACGTGAAGAAGCCGTCCGGGTCGTACCGGTGCTTCAGCTGGGCGAGGCGCGTGGCCGCGTCCCCGTAGTACGCCTTCCGCCAGTTCGTCAGGGCTGGGTCCGTGTAGTTCTGGTACGCCGCCCCGGACGCGTAGCCGCGCATCGACGTGTGCGCGGAATTCAGCCAGGACTGCGCGGTTGCGCCGGAGGTGCCGGCCCGCCAGCTCGCGATGTACTGCGCCAGCATCCGCGACCGGCGGTGCACGAACGCCGTCGCCGTCGGAGCCACCCGGTTGACCGCGCCGCCGAGCGCGATGAAGGCGACGCTGCCCGCGCCGCCCCGCACCTGTGCGATCTGCCGCAGGATCGTCTGGATGCCGGCCGCCGGGATCGAGCGGTCGAAGAAGTCGGAGCGGGCCGCGTACGTCTCCCGGCCGAGGGCGCCCTGCGGGCTACGACCCGGTGTCGAGCCCGGCAGGTGGCACTGGGCGGCTGTGGGGAAGGAGGAGCAGCCCGCGTACGCCTCCATCGCGCCCTCGTAGGAGTGCCGCCGGAGCGAGACGCTGCGTGCCGGGGCGCCGACCTCGGCGGCCAGGCGGTCGACGGCGTTCTGGAGCTCGCCGTAGGTGCCGAGCGAGAAGGCGGCGACGGAGACGGTGGGGGTGCCGCCGTTCTCGAGGTGGCAGGAGGACCAGATCTCGTCGGGTTGGCCGGGGCCCCACTCCTGCCAGGCCTTGAGCACGGCGGCGGCCTTGGACCAGGGCCAGGTCAGGTACGCCGACACGGCCTGCGGCGCCGGGTGGGTCCTGAAGCGGAGCTCGGTGACGACGCCGAAGTTGCCGTTGCCCGCGCCGCGCAGGGCCCAGAACAGGTCCTTGTTCTCGGTGGCGTTCGCGACGAGCTGCTTGCCGTCCGCCGTGACCAGGGTCGCCTGGGTCAGGCTGTCGCAGGTCAGTCCGTACGCCCGGGAGACCACTCCGTGGCCGCCGCCGAGGGTGAGGCCGGAGACGCCGACCGTGGGGCAGGAACCGGCGGGTATCGTCACGCCCTTCGCGGTGAGCGCGCGGTAGACGTCGATCAGCTTGGAACCCGCGCCGATGACCGCCTCGCCGCCGCTCGCCCGTATCGTGTTGAGCCTGCCCACGTCGATGATCAGGCGTGCGTCCCCCGAGGACCAACCGGCGTAGGAGTGCCCGCCGTTGCGTATCGCGACCTTGACGCGGTGCACGCGCGCGTACGCCAGCGCGGTGCGGATGTCGTCGGTGTGCGCCACGTACGCCACGGCCGCCGGCTTCAGTGCGTCGAAGCGGGTGTTGTACAGCTGGCGGGCGGTGGGCCAGGCGCGGTCGCCGGGGCGCACCAGGGTGCCGTCCAGGTCCCTGCCGAGGTCCCTCCAGTTGGCGGGGGCCTGCGCGCCGGCACTGTCCGTCCGCAGGGACGTGCCGACACCGACCGAAGTACCTCCGCTGCACGCGGTGGTGGTGACCGTGGCCGCGAGCGCGGCGGTGGCCCCGCCGACGAACGTACGCCGTTGCATGTGCGCCTCCCTTGGGTTCCGCAGAACGAGACGGGGCCTCGCCGCGGAGGGTTGCGCAGGGAAGTGCCACAGAATTGCTACGGGGTGAGGAAGGTGGGCACGCGTAGGTCCGGCGTCGAACGGGAGCTCGGGGACAAGCTCGGGACACTCCTAGCCGGCCTCGTGCACCTCCGCGTCCGACCGCGCCAGGCTGCGGGCTCTGCGAGCCGGTCCCCGCCAGCCGCAACTGCACCGGGCCACACAGAAACGGCCCTGTTCGACCGTTGTCGTGCGGTGCTCCTCGGGACCGGTGGGGATGTCCTGCTGCTCCACTCCCACAAGGTTACCCAGGGCAAGTGAACTGCCGAAGGCGCGCGTGACGGGTCCCCCTACCCGTCGTTAACCGGAACGACAGGAGGGCACCGGGACGGACCGGCTGGGGGTAGGCAGGCGATGGTGGTGCGGCAGCGCGGTCGGGTCGGTGCGGCGGTGGTCGCGACGGTGGGGCTCCTGGTCTGCTCGCCCTCGCTCACCGGCTGTGCCGGCGACGGGGCCGCCGCCGAGGACGCGCGCTCCGGCCCGGGCGCCGTCCAGGCGCTGCACCAGGCGGCGGCTGCCCTGGTGCGCGCGGGCACTTCCAAGGCCCGTACGTCGATGGAGATGGCGACCGGCGGCACCCGGGTCACCATCCGGGGCGAGGGCGTCTACGACTACCGGGACCGGCTCGGGAGACTGACCGTGACGCTCCCTCAGGACCCCGCGGGCGCCGACGAGCACCGTCCCATCACCGAACTGCTCGCGCCGGGCGCCCTCTTCATGAAGAACCGGGGCGCGGGGGTGCCCGCCGACAAGTGGGTGCGGGTCGACACGACCACGCTCTCCGACGGCAACCTGGTCACCGGTGGCGCCACCGACCCGTACACGGCCGCGGAGCTGCTGCGCGGGGTGCGGAAGGCGACGTACGTCGGCAGGACCCGGATCGGCGGGACCCCGGTGCGGCACTACCGCGGGGTCGCCGACATCGGGCTCGCGGCGCGCGACGCGTCCGCCGGGAACAGGAAGGCGCTCCAGGAGGCGGCGAAAGGGTTCGCCACGGCCGAGGTCCCGTTCGACGCCTACCTGGACGACGAGGGGCGCATCCGAGAGGTCCGCCACCGGTTCAGCTTCGTGGGCGGGCGGCAGAAGGCGCCGGTGGCGGTGGCCTCGACGACGGTGCTGTACGACTTCGGGGCCCCGGCCGACGTACGGCTGCCGGCGTCCGGGGACATTTTCGCCGGGAAGATCGCCGAGCAGTGAGGTGTGGGCTCGGGGCCGGTCGCGGCACGGGCGCGGGGCCGGAAGTGGCGCAGGCGAGTGGCCGGAAGTGGCGCGGTTGAGGGGGCCGGAAATGGTCCGTCCGTGCCATGCGCCGCCCAGGGGCCGCTCCCTACCCTAGGAAGTCGGCCCCAGGAAGCCGGTGACGGCAGAAAGAGGTGATGCACGTGGCTCCGGTCGGCGGTACGGCAGTTCAGGACCACGTGGCCCTCGCCGAGATCGAACTGTGCGGTGACCTGATCATTGCGGCCTCGGCCGCGCACGAGGACCGGCTGAGTCTGGAAAGCATCGACGAGGTGCTGAGGGTGGCCGAGGAACGGGACGCCTCCGGCGAGTGAGCCGCCGTCGTCAGGTCCGCAGCAGGCGGCCGATCGCCTTCGTCGCCTCCTCCACCTTCGCGTCGATCTCCGTGCCGCCCTTGAGCGCGGCGTCCGCGACGCAGTGGCGCAGATGCTCCTCGAGCAGCTGGAGCGCGAAGGACTGCAGGGCCTTGGTGGAGGCCGAGACCTGCGTGAGTATGTCGATGCAGTAGACGTCTTCGTCGACCATGCGCTGCAGGCCGCGGATCTGGCCCTCGATGCGGCGCAGGCGCTTGAGGTGCTCGTCCTTCTGCTGGTGGTAGCCGTGGATGCCGCGGTCGTGATCGGTCACCACGGCGTCGGTGCCCCCCGAGGGCGCTGTCGCGCCGGCCTCGGTCGTCGTCATCGCGTCCTCCTCGTGCCCCGATGCGGAGATATACCCCCCGCGGGTATATGATAACGAACTTTGCTGGGTATACGGCTCTTGGTCACTGCCCGGCCACCTCCGCAGTGCCCCCGTGAGGACCACACTGTCCGATGGGTGACACTGGAGGACGGCCCCTTAGCCGTGGCCGGATGATGCCCTTAGCATCAGCCTGACCGAAACCGAAGCATCCTGAGGACCCCACGTGCGCTTTCGTCTGACCCCCAGGGAGACGAGCTTCTACGACATGTTCGCCGCATCCGCGGACAACATCGTGACCGGCTCGAAACTCCTGATGGAACTGCTCGGGGCGGACGCCTCCGCCCGGGCCGAGATCGCAGAGCGTATGCGGGCCGCGGAACACGCCGGTGACGACGCCACGCACGCGATCTTCCACCAGCTGAACTCCTCGTTCATCACGCCGTTCGACCGTGAGGACATCTACTCCCTCGCCTCGTCCCTCGACGACATCATGGACTTCATGGAGGAGGCCGTCGACCTGGTCGTCCTCTACAACGTCGAGGAACTGCCCAAGGGCGTCGAGCAGCAGATCGAGGTGCTGGCGCGGGCGGCGGAGCTGACGGCCGAGGCGATGCCGAACCTCCGCACGATGGAGAACCTCACGGAGTACTGGATCGAGGTCAACCGGCTGGAGAACCAGGCGGACCAGATCCACCGCAAGCTGCTGGCCCACCTCTTCAACGGCAAGTACGACGCGATAGAGGTCCTGAAGCTCAAGCAGATCGTGGACGTGCTGGAGGAGGCCGCGGACGCTTTCGAGCACGTGGCCAACACCGTGGAGACCATCGCGGTCAAGGAGTCCTGAGGCGTCCATGGACACCTTCGCTCTCATCCTGACCATCCTGGTCGCACTCCTCTTCGCGTATACCAACGGCTTCCACGACTCCGCGAACGCCATCGCGACATCCGTGTCGACGCGGGCGCTGACCCCGCGGGCGGCGCTGGCGATGGCGGCGGTGATGAACCTCGCCGGCGCCTTCCTCGGCAGCGGCGTGGCGAAGACGGTCAGTGAGGGACTGATCCAGACGCCCCAGGGCGGCAAGGGGATGGGCATCCTCTTCGCGGCACTGCTCGGAGCCATCGTCTGGAACCTGATCACCTGGTACTACGGCCTGCCGTCGTCCTCGTCGCACGCGCTGTTCGGCGGACTGGTGGGCGCGGCCCTCGCGGGCGGTACGGCGGTGCACTGGTCCGGCGTCGTGGACAAGATCATCACCCCCATGTTCCTGTCGCCGGTGGTGGGCCTCATCGTCGGCTACCTGGTGATGACGGCCATCATGTGGATCTTCCGCCGTTCCAACCCGCACAAGGCGAAGCGCGGTTTCCGGATAGCCCAGACGGTGTCGGCCGCGGGCATGGCGCTCGGCCACGGTCTGCAGGACGCGCAGAAGACGATGGGCGTCGTGGTGATGGCCCTGGTCATCGCGGACGTCGAGAACTACGGGGACCCGATCCCGGTGTGGGTGAAGCTCCTCTCCGCGGCGATGCTGTCGCTGGGCACGTACGCGGGCGGCTGGCGCATCATGCGGACGCTGGGCCGCAAGATCATCGAACTGGACCCACCGCAGGGGTTCGCGGCGGAGACCACGGGGGCGTCGATCATGTTCGCGACGGCGTTCCTGTTCAAGGCGCCGATCTCCACGACGCATGTGATCACCTCGGCGATCATGGGCGTGGGTGCGACCAAGCGGGTGAACGCGGTGCGCTGGGGCGTGGCGAAGAACATCGTCCTGGGCTGGTTCATCACGATGCCGGCGGCGGCGCTGGTCGCGGCCACGGCGTTCGGGCTGATCAACCTGGCGTTCCTGTAGGGACGCGGACGCGTGGACTCCGGTGGCGCCGTGCCGGCCCGTGGCCTCGAGATGCGGGTGTCGGCAGGGTGGCAAAACTGGAGGTATGGGTAGCAAGGCACTTCTTGAAGGCGGACCCGAGGAACTGGCCGGGAAGGTCGTGCCGGTTGTTCCTCCTGGCCAGGAGCTCAAGATTCCGCACCGTGGTGGATACGAGCACTACAAGGTCACCACGCGCCATGAGGATGTCGAGGCGCAGAACGTCACCGTCTACCGGTGGTGGGAGCGCACGGAAGTGGCCGAGTAGCGGCCCGGGACACGAGCGGGCCCGCCCCCGGGAGCCGGGGGCGGGCCCTCTTCGGCCTCGCGGTGGCACCGCCATGCAGCACCGCGAGGGGTCTTCGGACGGACCGCCGGATCAGCCGAAGCGACCCGAGATGTAGTCCTCGGTCGCCTGGACCGACGGGTTGGAGAAGATCCGCTCGGTCTCGTCGATCTCGATCAGCTTGCCCGGCTGCCCCACGGCCGCCAGGTTGAAGAACGCCGTACGGTCCGAGACACGGGCCGCCTGCTGCATGTTGTGCGTCACGATGACGATCGTGAAGCGCTCCTTCAGCTCGCCGATCAGGTCCTCGATGGCGAGGGTGGAGATCGGGTCGAGGGCGGAGCAGGGCTCGTCCATCAGGAGCACCTTCGGCTCCACGGCGATCGCCCGCGCGATGCACAGACGCTGCTGCTGACCACCGGACAGGCCGGAGCCCGGCTTGTTCAGGCGGTCCTTCACCTCGTTCCAGAGGTTGGCGCCCTTGAGCGACTTCTCGACGACGTCCGCCAGCTCGCTCTTCTTGTAGTTGCCGTTCAGCCGCAGACCGGCCGCCACGTTGTCGAAGATCGACATCGTGGGGAAGGGGTTCGGGCGCTGGAAGACCATGCCCACCTCGCGGCGGACGGAGACCGGGTCGATCCCGGCGCCGTACAGGTCCTCGTCGTCGAGCAGCACCTTGCCCTCGACGCGCCCGCCCGGCGTCACCTCGTGCATACGGTTGAGGGTGCGCAGGAACGTCGACTTGCCGCAGCCGGAGGGGCCGATGAACGCCGTTACCGACCGCGGCTCGATCGACATCGAGATGTCCTCGATCGCCTTGTGGGAGCCGTAGTAGGCGGTGAGCCCGCTTACGTCGATTCGCTTGGCCATGACTACTTCACTTCCAGAAAGTCTTGATCGGTCGCTGTGTGGCCCCGCCCGGCGGAGCCGGAAATAGTCGCCTCAGCGACCGGTCTTCGGGGCCTTCCAGCGGGCGATGCCGCGGGCCAGCAGGTTGAGGATCATCACGAAGGCGATCAGCGTCAGCGACGCCGCCCAGGCCCGGTCGTACGCCGCGTTGGCGCCGGCGCTGTTCGCGTACTGCTGGTAGATGTACAGCGGCAGCGACTGCTGGGCACCCTCGAAGGGGTTGGCGTTGATGAAGCGGTTGCCGAACACCAGCAGCAGGACCGGCGCGGTCTCACCGGCGATACGGGCGATCGACAGCATGATGCCGGTCGTGATGCCGCCGATGGAGGTGGGCAGGACCACCTTCAGGATGGTGCGCCACTTCGGGACGCCGAGCGCCAGGGACGCCTCGCGCAGCTCGTTCGGGACGAGCTTGAGCATCTCCTCCGTGGAGCGGACCACGACCGGCATCATCAGGATGGCCAGGGCGAGCGAACCGGCGAAGCCGAAGGGCTCCATCTTGAAGATCAGCATCAGGCTGAGGATGAACAGACCGGCGACGATCGACGGGATACCGGTCATCACGTCGACGAAGAAGGTGACGGCCTGGGCGAGCCTGCCGCGCCCGTACTCCACCAGGTAGATGGCGGTGAGTATGCCGATCGGCGCGCCGATGACGGTGGCGAGGCCGACCTGCTCGAGGCTGCCGAGGATGGCGTGGTAGATGCCACCGCCGGGCTGGGAGTCGGGGACGACGCCCATCGAGTGGGTCAGGAAGTAGATGTCGAGGACCTTCACACCGCGCGAGAGGGTCGTCCACACCAGGGAGACCAGCGGAATCACGGCGAGCAGGAAGGCCACCCACACCAGGGAGGTCGCGATGCGGTCCTTGGCCTGACGGCGGCCCTCGACGCGCGCGGCGATGGCGTAGGTGCCGAGGAGGAAGAGGATCGCGGCGATCAGGCCCCACTGGATGTGGCTCGTGAGACCGGCGGCGGCGCCGACGCCGCACGCGAGGGCGATCGAACCGGCGGCGATGGCCCACGGGGACCACTTGGGCAGGCTCGCCCCGCGCAGAGTGCTGGGGCGCTTGTCGGCTACGGCTGCGGTGCTCATGCGTTGGCCCCCGAGTACTCCTTGCGGCGGGCGATGATCGCGCGGGCCGCGCCGTTGACCAGCAGGGTGATGACGAACAGGACCAGACCGGAGGCGATCAGCGCGTCACGGCCGTACTCCGTCGCCTCGTTGAACTTGCTGGCGATGTTCTGGGCGAAGGTGCCGCCGCCCGGGTTGAGCAGGCTGCCGTGGATGAGGAAGTCCGGGGAGATGACGGTGGCGACGGCCATGGTCTCGCCGAGCGCACGGCCGAGGCCGAGCATCGAGGCGGAGATGACGCCGGAGCGGCCGAAGGGCAGCACCGCCATGCGGATGACCTCCCAGCGCGTGGCGCCGAGGGCGAGAGCCGCCTCCTCGTGCATGCGCGGGACCTGCCGGAAGACCTCACGGCTCACGTTGGTGACGATCGGCAGGATCATGATCGCCAGCAGGATGCCCACGGTGAGCAGCGAGCGCGGCGGGCCGCCGTCCCAGGACAGGATGCCGGTCCAGCCGAAGTAGTCGTTCAGCCAGCTGAAGAGGCCGGTCAGGTGCGGTACGAGGATCAGGGCGCCCCACAGGCCGTAGACGATGGACGGCACGGCGGCGAGCAGGTCGATCACGTACGCGATGGAGCCGGAGAGCCGGCGCGGGGCGTAGTGGGTGAGGAAGAGCGCGATGGCGACCGCGATCGGGACCGCGATGACCATGGCGATGATCGAGGAGACCACCGTGCCGAACGCCAGGACGGCGATGCCGAAGACCGGCGGAATGGCTCCGGTGTTCCACTCGAAGGTGGTCAGGAAGTTGCCGTGGTCCTTGCTGATGGCCAGGTAGGCCCGGTAGGTGAGGAAGGCCGCGATCGCGGCCATGATCACCAGCAGCAGGATGCCCGACCCACGGGACAGACCGAGGAAGATCCGGTCTCCGGGCCGGGTGGCACCGCGGGCCGCGCGCTTCTGTTCGGCCACGGACGGCTGGGGGGCGGGGGGAGGCGCTTGTGTGTTCTTTGTTGATATGTCCATCGGGATCTCCGGTCTGCGGAGCCGCGCTCGTGGGTCGGCTCCAGGCGGCGGTGCACCGGACGGTGCGGCCCGGTCCCACGGGGACCGGGCCGCACGCTCAGGTCAGCTCAGGCCCTCGATGGTGGTGCGGACCTTGGAGATGATCGCGTCGGGGATCGGCGCGTAGCTGTTCTGGGTCAGGATCGACTGGCCGTCCGTGCTGGCGATGTAGCGCAGGAAGGCCTTGGTGGCGGGCAGGGTGTCCGCCTTGTTGCCCTTGTCGCAGACGATCTCGTAGGTGACCAGGACCATCGGGTAGGCGCCGTCGGCCTTGGTGTTGTAGTTGAGCTTCAGCGCCAGGTCCTTGCCGGTGCCGACGACCTTGGCGTCCGCGATGGCCTTGCTGGCGGCGTCGGTGGAGGGCTTGACCGGGGAGGAGGCGCCCGTGTCGATGGCGGCCGTGGTCATGTCCTTGGCGTAGGACAGCTCGAAGTAGCCGATGGCGCCGGCGGTCTGCTTCACCTGCTGGGCCACACCCGCGGACTGCGGGGCGGACTGGCCGCCCGGGGCCTGCCAGGCCTTGCCGCCGGAGTACTTGCCCCAGACGGCGGGGGCCGCGGCCTTCAGGTACTTGGTGAAGTTGTCCGTGGTGCCGGACTCGTCCGAACGGTGGAAGGCCGAGATCTTGGTGGACGGCAGCTTGGCGTTCGGGTTCAGCTTCTTGATCGCCGGGTCGTCCCAGGTCTTGATGTCGCTGTTGAAGATCTTGGCCAGCGTGGTGGCGTCCAGAACCAGGTTGTCCACGCCCGGCAGGTTGTAACCGAGGGCGATCGGGCCGCCGACCATCGGCAGGTCGATGCCCTGACCGCCGCCGGTGCAGACCTTCTTGGAGGCCTCGACATCTGCGGGCTTCAGCGCGGAGTCCGAACCGGCGAAGGCGAGCTGGCCCTGGGTGAACGCGGTGACACCGGCACCGGAGCCGCTGCCCTTGTAGTTGATCTGCACACCCTGGCAGGCCTGGCTGAACGCGGCCGTCCAGGCGTCGATGGCGTTCTTCTGCGCGGAGGAGCCGTCGGCGAGCAGCTGGCCCTTGGCGTTGTCGCACTTGATGGAGCTGGCGTTCGACGCGCCGGCGGAGGCGCTGCTGCCCCCGCTGCTGCTCTTGGAGCCCGTGTCGTCGGAGCCGCACGCCGTGAGGGCCAGGGCGCCGGAGACGGCGAGAGCACCGAGGGTGAGGGCCCGCCGGTTCATGCGCTGAAGCTTCACTTTCGGGAGTTCCTTCCAGGAGCCGCCGTCCTGATCGGCGGCGTGCGAGGGGGTGGGTGAAGTGGGCGCACATGCGAGGGCGCGCCCGCCACCTGGTAAGGCCGAAATTAGGCAGATCAGGTGAAGGCGCCTATGGCCGAAAGTGAACGGAGGGTGAACCCCTGCGGACGGTGTGGTTAGGTCACGGAACGCTTACGTTGAGGACACGGGGCGATCCCGGATTCTCCTCGCGACCTTCGTCACTCTACGCAACGATCCTGATCCGCTCATGTCGGGCGCCCGCGTGCCGGCGCGTGTCATTCCGCGTCGGGTGTCGTCGGCTGCTCCAGCACCCGCAGCAGGGTGTCGACGAGTTCCCTGTCACGCGGCTGGGTCAGACGGTGGCGGGCCGCGACCGGGGGGAGCCACAGGACGCGGTCGACCTCGCGGTTGGGGGCGAAGCAGCCCTCCGTGGCCTCGGCCGCCCAGTAGTGGACCTGCTTGGGGCGGCCGTCCGCCGGATAGTGCGCGGTGGGCAGGGACGCGCCGGGCACGGCGGTGTAGCCCGTCTCCTCCGCCACCTCCCGCAGGGCCCCCGTGAGCGGGTCCTCGCCGCGCTTCAGCTTGCCCTTGGGGTGGGACCAGTCGTCGTACTTCGGCCGGTGGACCAGACAGATCTCCAGGGCGCCGTCGACGGGCGAGCGGCGCCACAGGACACAGCCCGCCGCACGGATGGTCTCCTCGGTCATCGGGTGCTCCGGCTCCTCTCTCACGCATGCGGTGCGCGCCCCCGTGAGCCCTGCCGTCCCTGGGGCGTCTACGGAGTACCCACCGCCTGCTTCTGCCAGATCTGCTGGAAGGCGAAGCGGGCCGCCTCCACCTCGTGGCGCTGGTCGGCGTGCAGCACGCCCAGGGCGTACGCCGTGGCCGGGGCGATGCGCGGGGTGCGGGCCGCCGCTGCCGCCGCGGCCGCCGCCTCCGAAGCGTCCCGGTGCCGGTTCAGGGCCTGCCCGGCCGCCAGCAGCCGCACGTCGACCGCCGCGTTCTCGCCGTACCGCCCGTACAGCACCTCACGCGCGTAGCGGTGCAGCCGCAGCAGCAGCCGGACCTGGTGCCATGGGCCGTCCTGCGGGTGCGGGGCCGGGTCCGGGGACAGTCCGTGGACGAGGGCCTCCGCGTTGTACGGGTGGCCCGCGGTGACCAGCGGCAGCGCGGCCACCGCGTCGGTCAGCCGCTCCTCGGCCGCCGCGGCCGGCGGGCGCAGGTCGGCGGTTGCCGCGGCCGGGGTGAGCGGGACCTCGCTGGCGAGGACGGCGACGCTGTCCGCCACCGCGTGGAAGCGGCTGGAACCGAGCGCCTGCAGGGCCGCCGAGTGGGCGCGGGTGCGGGCCAGGGTGAGCTGACGCTCCAACAGGGCGCCCGCCTTCGCGGCGCCCACGGTCAGGTTGCCGCGCTCCGGAACGCCGGCCCGGTCGCGCGGCCCGGCGCCCTCCGCTGCGCCGGTCGTCTGCGGGGGGAAGGCCGACGAGCCCGACAGCCGGTGCAGGGCGAGCAGCAGGCGGTCGAGCCGGGCCGCGTACGCGTGCTCGCGGGCCAGCGTGCCCGACAGCCAGGCCAGTTCCGGCCGCATAGCCTCCGACCACTCGGCGTCGAGCAGGGCGCGGAACGTGTGCAACGTGCCGCTGATACGACGGGCCGAGCGGCGCAGGGCGAGCGCGGCGTCGCCGGAGTCATCCGTACCGCCCCCCTCCTCCGCTCGCGACTTCGCCCGAGCGGAGGGACCCCCGTCACCGGACTCCCGGTGCTGGCGCAGCGCGCGGAGGAACTCCGTGGCCTGGGCCCGCAGGTACTCCGCGAGGGCGTCCCCGGTGGGGGCGCCTCCCTGCTCATGGAGGTCCCCCCGCTCGAGCGAGGTCGAGAGTGGGGGAGCAGTCGAGACCTTGGGGGCGGGGCCGGCCGTGGGGTCGGTGGGGGGATCAAGGTGTTGCTTTGCCACGCCGGCGCCTCCGGGCGTCTATGAGCATCTCCTGGATGTTCGGCAGGGGCTGGCCGTCGGCGTCGAAGGCGTGCCGGATCCACTCGCCGTCCGGGCCCAGGTGCCAGGACGAGGTGGTGTCGGACATACCGGTCTCCAGGAGCCGGTTGAGGGCAGCCCGGTGCGCCGGGTCGGTGACCCTGACGAGAGCTTCGATACGGCGGTCGAGGTTGCGGTGCATCATGTCGGCGCTGCCGAACCACACCTCCGGCTCGCCGCCGTTGCCGAAGGCGAAGACGCGGGAGTGCTCCAGGAAGCGGCCGAGAACGGACCGTACGCGGATGTTCTCCGACAGGCCGGCCACGCCCGGGCGCAGCGCGCAGATGCCGCGCACCCACACGTCGACCGGGACGCCCGCCTGGGAGGCCCGGTAGAGGGAGTCGATGACCGCCTCGTCCACCATCGAGTTGACCTTGATGCGGACGTAGGCGGGCCGGCCGGCCCGGTGGTGCTGGATCTCCTTGTTGACGCGGGAGACCAGGCCGTCGCGCAGGGACTTGGGGGCGACCAGCAGGCGGCGGTAGATCTCCCGACGGGAGTAGCCCGACAGCCGGTTGAACAGGTCGGACAGGTCCGCGCCGACCTGCGGGTCGGCGGTCAGCAGCCCCAGGTCCTCGTAGAGACGTGCGGTCTTCGGGTGGTAGTTGCCCGTGCCGACGTGGCTGTAGCGGCGGAGCGTTTCACCCTCCTGCCGCACCACGAGCGACAGCTTGCAGTGGGTCTTCAGGCCGACGAGACCGTAGACGACGTGGCAGCCCGCCTCCTCCAGCTTGCGGGCCCACTTGATGTTGGCCTGCTCGTCGAAGCGGGCCTTGATCTCGACCAGCACGAGGACCTGCTTGCCGGATTCGGCCGCGTCGATCAGCGCGTCGACGATCGGAGAGGTCTCCGAGGTGCGGTACAGCGTTTGCTTGATCGCCAGGACGTCGGGGTCGGCGGCGGCCTGCTCCAGGAACGCCTGCACGGACGTGGAGAAGCTGTCGTACGGGTGGTGCAGCAGGACGTCCCGCTCGCGCAGCGCGGCGAAGATGTCCGGCGCGGACGCCGACTCGACCTCCGCGAGGTCGCGGTGGGTGCCGGCGACGAACTTGGGATACTTCAGCTCGGGCCGGTCGAGGTTGGCGATGCCGAAGAGGCCGGTGAGGTCCAGGGGACCGGCCAGCGGGTAGACCTCGGCCTCGGAGATCTTCAGCTCGCGCACCAGCAGGTCGAGGACGTAGCGGTCGATGGACTCCTCGACCTCCAGGCGCACCGGCGGGCCGAAGCGGCGCCGCATGAGCTCCTTCTCCAGGGCCTGGAGCAGGTTCTCGGTGTCGTCCTCCTCGACCTCGAGGTCCTCGTTCCGGGTTATCCGGAAGGTGTGGTGCTCCAGCACCTCCATGCCCGGGAACAGCTCCTCCAGATGCGCGGCGATGACGTCCTCGATGGGGACGTAGCGCTGCGGGGAGGCCTCCAGGAAGCGGGAGAGCAGCGGCGGCACCTTGACACGGGCGAAGTGGCGGTGCCCGGAGACCGGGTTGCGCACGACGACCGCGAGGTTCAGGGACAGGCCCGAGATGTACGGGAAGGGGTGCGCGGGGTCCACGGCGAGCGGGGTCAGCACCGGGAAGATCTGGTGCCGGAACAGCGTGAACAGCCGCGCCTGCTCCTTGTCCGTCAGCTCGCTCCAGCGGACGATGTGGATGCCCTCCTCCGCGAGGGCGGGGGCGACGTCCTCCTGGAAGGTGGCGGCGTGCCGGGCCATCAGCTCGCGGGAGCGGGCCCAGATCATCTCCAGCACCTCGCGGGGCTGGAGGCCCGAGGCGGACCGGGTGGCGACCCCGGTGGCGATACGACGTTTCAGTCCCGCGACCCGGACCATGAAGAACTCGTCCAGGTTGCTGGCGAAGATCGCGAGGAACTTCGCGCGCTCGAGGAGCGGTGTGTTCGGATCCTCGGCGAGTTCGAGGACACGCTCGTTGAACTGGAGCCAGCTGCGCTCGCGGTCCAGGAAGCGGCCCTGGGGCAGCTGGGCGCCCTCGGTCTCCTCATAGACGTCGAGGTCGGCGTCGAGGTCGGGATCGAGTCCGGAGACCGCCGCGGCCACGGTGTGCGGGCGGTGCGCGGCGATGGAACCCACGGAGGGCTGCTGATTCTGCATGTTCGCGCGACCCGAGGGCTCTCCCTCACGGGGGGTGACGGGGGACGGGTGGACCGGCGCCTGGGCGTTCTGCTGGCTCATAAACCCATTCTTCCGCGCCGAACGGGTGACGGGCGCGTCGGAACGACCGGGCGGCAGCGAGCGCGCACGGTCCGCACCGGCCCCGTTCTCCGGGGGCGGCAAGGGCTCTGGCACGGCGGCGTTCATTGACCGAGCGTCGCAAGCCCGTCTGAATCAATGGTTACGGCGACATGACGTGCGGGATAGCGGGGGGAGGCCCGGGGACGTCGCCCCCGCCGCCCCTACCCGTCCCGTCCTCCAGGAGCTCCGCCCCTGCGACCCCCACCAGGGGCTCCGCCCCTGAACCCGGCGGGGACCGCGTCCCCTGCACCGGCCGGCCCCCCAGCCCCCGGCGGGCCGGAAGCGCGGCCTCGGCGGCGCCACAGCCCCCGGTCCCGGTCCCCTCCCCGGCCCCGGTCCCCGGCCGGAGGCCGGCGGCTCAGGTCTCCGCCCGGTACATCAGGTCCGTCTCGTACGTCGTGAACCCCAGGCGTTCGTACACCGACAGGGCCGCCTTGTTGTCCGCGTCGACGTACAGCATCGCCGTCGGCAGGCCCCGAGCCGCCAGGTGGCGCAGGCCGATCGTGGTGAGGGCGCGGCCCAGCCCGGTTCCCTGGGTGCCGGGGCGGACGCCCAGGACGTACACCTCGCCGAGCCGCTCCTGCGCGTGGATCTTGGTCCAGTGGAAGCCGACCAGTTCCCCCTCCCGTTCCGCAAGGAAGAAGCCCTCCGGGTCGAACCACGGCTCGGCCTTGCGGTCGTCGAGGTCCCGCTGGGTCAGGGACCCCTGTTCGGGGTGGTGGGCGAACGCCTCCGCGTTGACGGCGAGCCAGGCCGCGTCGTCCTGCCCGGGCACGAACGTGCGCACCGTGACACCCTCCGGCAACGTCGGCTCCGGCGGGTCGAAGTCCGTCAACGAGCGGCGCAGCTGCCGCAGTTCGCGGAACAGGGTCAGGCCCAGCACCTGTGCCAGGTGCCGCGCCGCGGAGTGGCCGCCGTGTGCCCACACCCGCAGCCGCTTCCCGGAGGCCGCGAGGAGGGCGCAGCCCAGCGCCCGGCCGTGCCCGTGGCCGCGGTGTGCCGGGTGTACGACCAGCTCGGCGGCCGGCGCCTCCACCGGGTCGGTGTCCTCCAGCTGGGCGTATCCGACGAGCGTGCCGTCGACCGTCAGCAGAAGATGGGAGACGCCGTCCCGCTCGCCGCCGCGCAACTGCAGCCGCCCCTGTTCGGACACGGCCTGCTGCCCGTCGACCCGGGCGGCGTAGGCGAGGAGCGCCAGCACGGCGTCGGCCTGTTCGGGCGAGAGCGCGGTGACGGTCTCGAGGGAGCGGGTCGGGGCCGGGCGGGCGGTGTCGTCGCTGGTCATGGGTACGAGGGTACGGGGCTGCGGAAGGAAAGGGGAGGTAAAAGGCAACCCGCTCGTAACCCCGAACCCCCTTTTGCGCTACGCGCGTTGACCCTAAGCTGCGCGAATCACCGTCTTGGCGCGTTCTTTACACACCACAGGGGGGCACATGCCGCCGAACGTCCGGCACAGACGTCTTCACCGCATCCTCGCCGCCGCCGCGGGCCTGGCCACGGCCGGCACCCTTCTCGCCGCGCTCCCGGCCGGCGCCCACGGCAGCAGGCCCGGTCCACAACACCCCGGCCGCTACCAGGACGTACAGCTGCTCTCCTTCAACGACCTGCACGGCAACCTGGAGCCGCCGGCCGGTTCCTCCGGACGGGTCACCGAGCGCCAGGAGGACGGCACCACCAAGACCGTCGACGCGGGCGGTGTCGAGTACCTCGCCACGCACCTGCGCCAGGCCCGTGCCGGCCACCCGTACTCCATCACCGCCGCCGCCGGCGACATGGTCGGCGCCTCGCCGCTGATCTCCGGCCTCTTCCACGACGAGCCGACCATCGACGCGCTCAACAAGCTCGACCTGGACGTCACCGGCGTCGGCAACCACGAGTTCGACGAGGGCGCCCGGGAACTGGCCCGGCTGCAGAACGGCGGCTGCCACCCGACGGACGGCTGCTACGACGACGGCGAGACGTTCCAGGGCGCGAACTTCCCGTATCTCGCCGCGAACGTGACGGACGAGAAGACCGGCAAGCCGATCCTCAAGCCCTACTGGGTGTGGAAGAAGAACGGCGTCAAGGTCGGCTTCATCGGCGTCACCCTCGAGGGCACCCCGAACATCGTCTCCGCGGAGGGTGTGAAGGGGCTGAAGTTCGGCGACGAGGTGGAGACGATCAACAAGTACGCCAAGGTGCTCCAGCGCCAGGGCGTCCAGTCGATCGTCGCCCTGATCCACGAGGGCGGAGTGCCCGCGTCGAGCGCGTACAACTACGACTGCGACAGCCCGGGCGCGGGCGAGGGCATCTCCGGCCCGATCGTCGACATCGCCAAGCACGTCACCCCGGCCGTGGACGCGCTGGTCACGGGTCACACCCACCAGGCGTACGTGTGCACGATCGACGACCCGGCGGGCCGGCCCCGCATGGTGACGTCGGCGGCCTCGTTCGGCCGGCTGTACACCGACACGACGCTGACGTACGACCGCGCGACCGGCGACATCGTCCGTACGGCCGTCACCTCCGCCAACCGCGTGGTCACCCGGACCGTCACCAAGGCGCCCGACATGACCGATCTGATCACCAAGTGGAAGACGCGCTCCGCGCCCGTCGCCTCCCGGCCCATCGGCTACATCGCGGGCGAGATCGGCAACACCGGCACCGAGTCCCCGCTCGGCGACCTGATCGCGGACGCGCAACTCGCCCACGCCAGGTCCCTCGACCCCGAGGCGGACCTCGCGCTGATGAACCCCGGCGGCATTCGCGCCCCGCTCACCTACGCGGCGAGCGGAGGAGAGGGCGACGGCGTGGTGACGTACGGGGAGGCGTACACCGTGCAGCCGTTCGCCAACACCGTGAATCTGGTGAACCTGACCGGGGCACAGTTGATCACCGCGCTGCAGCAGCAGGTCAGCGGCGTGAACGAGGCGTCACCGAAGATCCTTCAGGTGTCGAAGGGGCTCACGTACACGCTGGACCCGACCAAGGCCGGGGCCGCGCGCGTGGTCGTGGACTCCGTCCGGCTGAACGGCGCGGCGATCGACCCCGCCGCCACCTACCGCGTGCCGATGAACTCCTTCCTCGCGGGCGGCGGCGACGGCTTCGCCGAGCTGGGCAAGGGCACGAACGTGCTCGTGGGCGGCGACGACCTGGCGGCCTTCGAGGCGTACCTGACCGCGAACTCGTCGGCCGCGTCGCCGTATCCGGTGCCTGCGGCGGACCGCATCACGGTGGTCAAGTAACCCTCGAACGACGAGGCGGGGCCCCGGACCAGTCTCCGGGACCCCGCCTCGGCCGTCTCCCGGCCACGGGTCAGGCCGACGGGGTCCAGCCGCCGAGCCGGTCCGTGACCTCCTGGTTCGCCGCGGCCGGTTGTTCCTCCGGCGGCGGAGTGGGCGCACCCGGCAGCCGTACCGTCGCCACCGTGCCGCCGCCCTCCGCCGGGGTGAGGGACACCTCGCCGCCCGCCTGCTCCACCGTGCGGGCCACGATCGACAGGCCGAGACCCGAACCGGGCAGGGCGCGGGCGCTCGGGGAGCGCCAGAAACGGTCGAAGACGTGCGGGAGTTCGTCGGCCGCGATCCCCGGGCCGTGGTCGCGTACGGTCAGGACGCCACCGGCGAGCTGGACCTCGATCGTGCCGCTCTCCGGGCTGAACTTCACCGCGTTGTCCAGGATGTTGACCACCGCCCGCTCCAGCGCGGACGGCTCCGAGCGGACGTACCACGGCTGGAGGTCGGCCGTGATCGTCAGCTCCGGGCCGCGCAGCCGGGCGCGGCGCAGCGCCGACTCGACGGCGTCCTGCCACGCCACCACCTGCGCCTTGCCGGCGTGCTGGCCGCTCGTGGGGCGCGACAGTTCCTGGAGGTCACCGATGAGCGAGGCCAACTCCGTCATCTGGGCCTTCACCGAGGCGAGCAGCGCCTTGCGGTCCTCCGGGGGCAGCGGGCGGCCCGTCTCCTCGCTGCGGGTGAGCAGTTCGATGTTGGTGCGCAGCGACGTGAGCGGGGTGCGCAGCTCGTGGCCCGCGTCCGCGATCAGCTGCTGTTGCAGTTCCCGGGAGCTGGCCAGGGCCGACGTCATCGAGTTGAAGGAACGGGACAGGCGGGCGATCTCGTCCTCGCTCTCCTCGTCCACCGGGATGCGGGTGGTGAGGTCCTCGGTGCGGGCGATGTGCTCGACGGCCTCGGTGAGCTCGTCGACGGGGCGCAGGCCCGCCCGGGCCACGGCGAGACCGGTGGCTCCGGCCCCCACGACACCGATGCCGGACACCACGAGGAGGACCAGGGCCAGGTCACCGAGGGTCTTCTGGGTGTCGGCGAGGGGGACCGCCACGAGCAGGGCGCTGTCGGAGAACAACTGCATTCCGCCCGGACCCTCGCTCACCAGGGGTGCCGCGATCACCCGCACCGGGTTGCCCTTGCTGTCGGTGCCGTTGTGGATGATCCTCTTGTCCGGGTCCGGGTTCCTGGCGATCTCGAGATCGGTGCGGGTGACGCGGAGGAGCCCCGCGGACTGCTGGTAGACGCAGATCCTGCCGTCCGTGTTGATCACCTGCATGTAGTAGGTGTCGGGCTGCGGACCGCGGTCGTCCTGGGGATGCGGCGTGGTGGTGCAGTTGCTCAGGGTGTTCGTCAGGCCCACCATCTTGACCGGGCCGCTGGCGGACGTCAGCTGGCTGTCGACCTGCTGGTACAGCTTGCCCTGCACGATGAACCAGCAGGTGACCGACACCGCCGCCACCCCGAACGCCACTGCGGCCGCCACCAGCAGGGCCAGCCGTGAGCGCAGCGGGAGGGATCGGAACCGTTTGATCACTCGGCGCCGCCCTGCCGCAGGACGTAGCCCACGCCGCGCACGGTGTGCACCAGGCGCGGCTCGCCGCCCGCCTCCGTCTTGCGGCGCAGGTACATGACGTACACGTCGAGCGAGTTCGACGACGGCTCGAAGTCGAAGCCCCAGACCGCCTTCAGGATCTGCTCACGGGTCAGCACCTGGCGCGGGTGTGCCATGAACATCTCCAGGAGCGTGAACTCGGTACGGGTCAGCTCCACCGGGCGCCCGCCGCGCGTGACCTCGCGGGTGGCGAGGTCCATGCGCAGGTCGGCGAAGGTGAGGACGTCGTTCTCCTCGGCCGCGCCCGCCACGGCCGCCGCGTAGTGGCTGCGGCGCAGCAGGGCACGGATACGGGCGAACAGCTCGTCCAGCTCGAACGGCTTGACCAGGTAGTCGTCGGCCCCGGCGTCCAGGCCGGTGACACGGTCGCCGACCGTGTCGCGGGCCGTCAGCATCAGGATGGGAGTGGTGTCGCCCGCGCCCCGGATCCGGCGGGCGGCGGTGAGGCCGTCCATGCGCGGCATCTGGATGTCGAGGACCACCAGATCCGGCTTGCAGGCGGTCGCCTTCTCCAGCGCGTCCGCACCGTCCACGGCCACCTCGGTCGCATAGCCCTCGAAGGCGAGGCTGCGCTGGAGTGCTTCACGCACGGCCGGCTCGTCGTCGACGATCAGGATGCGCTGGGGGTCACGGTCGCCTTCGGCGGGGCTCATGGATGTGGAGTTCCTCAAGGTGCGACGGACGGGCTGAACGCAATCAGCCTCGCACGATTCGGGTCGGGGACGGAAAGAGTGGGGACGGCCGGAAGCTGTCCTGTCCCCCCAGGCCGTCAAGGCTCTGGGGGAGGCACGACTGCCCGCAGCCACGCGGCCTGGGGTCAGCCCATCACCGCGGTCAGCCGGTTCAGCGGAACCTTGCGGCGGTGCGGCCGCGCTGCCGTCACCCGCAGCCCCATCAGCTGCGGGACCGCCACCTGCGGGACCGCCACCTCGGGGGCGCGTTCGACCCGCGGCCGGGTCCGGGGCCGGGGCTGGGGCCGGGTGCGCACCCGGCGCCGCATCGGGGCGTGGAGCTCGTTCGCCACGGCCAGGGCCAGCAGGGCTCCGCCGGGCTCGGTGGCACCGGTGACCTCGTGCACAGCCATCGTGATCATGTCGTACTCCTTACCACTCGCCCGGCGGGCGCCCGCTCAGCTCTGGGAGCCGGAGCGCAGCGTCGCCAGGTCGGACTTGACGGTGTTGATCGGTACGGCGAAGCCCAGGCCGACGCTGCCGGCGCTCGACGAGGTCGAGTCCGAACTGGCCGAGTACATCGCCGAGTTGATGCCGATGACGTTGCCGTTCATGTCGATGAGGGCGCCACCGGAGTTGCCCGGGTTGAGGGAGGCGTCCGTCTGGATCGCCTTGTACGTCGTCGTGGACGAGCCCGTTTCGCCGTTGAACTGACGGCCGCCGAACGCGAACGGCCACCGGCCGCTGCCGCCCTGCTGCTGGTTCTCGTCGGTCGGCACGGTGACGTCGCGGTTCAGTGCGGAGATGATGCCGCTGGTGACCGTGTCGCTCAGGCCCTCGGGGGAGCCGATGGCGACGACCTGGTCGCCGACCCGGAGGCCGTCGGAGTTGCCGAGGGTGGCGGCCTTCAGCCCGGAGGCGCCCCGCAGCTTGAGCAGCGCGAGGTCCTTCTTGCTGTCGGTGCCCACGACCTGCGCGGTGTACGACTTGCCGTCGCTCGTCGTCACCTTGATCGAGGAGGCACCGGAGATGACATGGTTGTTGGTGACGATCTGGCCGTCGCCGGTGATGATCACGCCGGAACCGGTCGACTCACCGGCGTTCGAGGTGGCGTTGATCTCCACGATGCTCGGGTTGACCGCGGCGACCACCCCGGCGATCGTGCCCTTCGCACTGGACGGCACCACGTTGGTGCTGGTCGAGCTCGAGGAGACGGCCGTGTCCTTGCCGGTGAGCTCCTGGATCCCGTACGCCGTGCCGCCACCTATCGCCGCGGCGACGATCGCCACGGCGGCGAGGAGCGCGAACGGGCCCTTGGTGCGCCGCTTCGGCCCGGGCTGGGCCGGGACGGCGCCCTGGACGGCCGTGCCGTCGTCGCCGTATCCGTCATGACCGCCGCCGGCTGCGACCGCCGGCTGCGCCGGCTCGTACGCCGGAGGGGGCGGCCACTCCGGGTTCACGGGGGAGGAGGTGTGCTGCTGCTGCTCGGGGTACGCGGACTGGGGTCCGTGACCCTGGGGGTACTCGTACTCGCCGCTGCGGCGGAAGCTCTCGGTCATGCAATAGAGAGTGTCCACCGATCATGAGAGCTGCCTGAGTCCCCGCTGAGAAGCCCGACAGAACCGTGTATGCCCGATATAAAGCCGCCTCGGGACCGTGATGGAGACCCGGCTCTCACGACTCCGAAAGGGTCTCACCGTGGCCGCGAGGGGACCTACTCGCACCCGCAGGAACGGCGCACGACCAACCGTGAGGGGAACAGCTTCAACCGCTCACGCCGCGACCCCGCGACCCGAAGCCCGTCGTCGAGCACCAGATCGACGGCCGCGCGGGCCATGCCCGAACGGTCCGAGGCGACCGTGGTGAGCGGCGGATCCGTCAGCGCCGCCTCCTTCACGTCGTCGAACCCGGCCACCGCCAGCTCCCCGGGCACCTCGATCCGCAGCTCGCGGGCCGCCCGGAGCACGCCGATCGCCTGGTCGTCGGTGGAGCAGAAGATCGCCGGGGGGCGGTGCGGCCCGGACAGCAGCTCCAGGGCGACGTTGTACGCGTCGTACCGGTTGTACGGCGCCTCGAACAGTCGGCCCTCCGTCGGGATGCCGGCCTCCTGCATCGCGCGCCGCCAGCCCTCGACGTGGTCGGAGACGGGGTCGCCCACCGCCGGGGTCTCGGCGGTACCGCCCATACAGGCGACGTACTCGTACCCGTGCTCGAGCAGGTGCCGTACGGCGAGCTGGGCGCCCCCCAGGTCGTCCGTGACGACGGCGACGTCGTCGATCGCCTCGGGCCGCTCGTGCAGCAGGACGACCCGGGCGTCCCAGGCGTCGATCTCCGCGGCGGCGTGGTCGTTGAGCGCGTGGCTGACCAGGATCAGCCCGGAGACGCGCATGCCGAGGAAGGCCCGCAGATAGTGGACCTCGCGCTCGGCCACGTAGTCGGTGTTGCCGACGAGCACCATCTTTCCGCGCTCGGCGGCGGCCTGCTCGACAGCGTGCGTCATCTCCCCGAAGAAGGGCTGGCGCGCGTCCGGCACGATCATGCCTATGAGGTCCGTGCGCCGCGACGCCATGGCCTGGGCGACCCGGTCGGGCCGGTATCCCAGTTCCTTGATCGCGGCGAGGACGCGCTCGCGCGTGGCCGGGGCGACCGGCCGGGGTCCGTTGTTGATGACATAGCTGACGACGGCGGTGGAAGTCCCCGCCAGCCGCGCCACATCGTCCCGAGTCACCTTGGCCACGCGCGGAGTCTACGCGGATGGACCGCCTCTGGGCAGGGCTTTCGGCGTTCTATGCCCCACCTGTGACCTGAGCCGTGACCTGCGTCTCCTCCGCGGTGACGTCGGCCTATGCCTCGGCGGTCACCTCGGCCCCCGACACCGGCGCCGACTCCTCGGCGTCGTCCGCCTTCGGCCGGGCCGCCTTGGCCTTCGCCTCCTCGGCGGCGCGCTCGACCTTCTCCGGGGTGACGAAGCGGTAGCCCACGTTGCGGACGGTGCCGATCAGCGACTCGTGCTCGGGCCCCAGCTTGGCGCGCAGCCGTCGTACGTGGACGTCGACCGTGCGCGTGCCGCCGAAGTAGTCGTAGCCCCAGACCTCCTGCAGCAGCTGGGCGCGGGTGAAGACCCGGCCGGGGTGCTGCGCGAGGTACTTCAGGAGCTCGAACTCCTTGAAGGTCAGGTCGAGGACGCGGCCCTTGAGCTTGGCGGAATAGGTCGCCTCGTCCACGGACAGGTCGCCGTTGCGGATCTCCATCGGGGAGTCGTCGTTGACGATCTGCTGGCGGCCCATGGCCAGGCGGAGGCGGGCTTCCACCTCGGCGGGGCCGGCGGTGTCGAGGAGCACGTCGTCGATGCCCCAGTCGGCGGTGACGGCCGCGAGACCACCCTCGGTGACGACCAGGAGCAGTGGACAGCCGGGCCCGGTGGAGCGCAGCAGCTGGCACAGGCTGCGCACCTGCGGCAGGTCCCGTCGCCCGTCGACGAGGATGACGTCGGCACCCGGGGTGTCGACGAGAGCGGGGCCTTCCGCCGGAGCGACCCGCACGTTGTGCAGGAGCAGGCCGAGAGCGGGAAGCACCTCCGTGGACGGCTGAAGGGCGTTGGTCAGGAGCAGCAGAGAACTCATACGTCTGGTTCCTCCTCGGTCCCTGCGAGGACGTTTGGCGGGGCGGCACTGCTCTGCGCATCCCGGGGGCCCGTACACCTGCGGTTTCCCGCGTCGTATACAACGCTTCCGAAAGCACAAAAGGACTCGGGGGCTACGCTGCCCGAGTCCTCTGCCCAGCAGAATAGCCCACATGAGCACTGGTACGGCAGGTGGAACGGCACTATCCACGGTTCGTCCGCACTCCGAGACGGCTCGGCGCGGGCCTGTGCGGACGTTTCTGCGCACGCTCGACGGGGTGACGATCGACGCCGCATACGATCCGGGATCCGTTGTATACGACACCGGACGTCCACCTTCCGGCCACCTGGACGATCTTGCGATCGTCGTGTCCCACGGCTTCACGGGCGATCTGGAGCGACCCCATGTACGCCGGGTGGCGGGCGTCCTCAGGCAGTACGGCGCGGTGGTGACGTTCTCCTTCCGGGGTCACGGGGCGTCCGGCGGCCGGTCCACGGTCGGCGACCGGGAGGTGCACGATCTGGCGGCCGCCGTGCGGTGGGCGCGGGAGCTGGGCCACACGCGCGTGGCCACCGTCGGCTTCTCCATGGGCGGCTCGGTGGTGCTGCGGCACGCGGCAGCGCACGAGGAGGGCGCGGAAACGGACGCGGTGGTGTCCGTGTCCGCGCCCGCCCGCTGGTACTACCGGGGCACGGCCCCCATGCGGCGGCTGCACTGGCTGGTGACCCGCCCCGAGGGCCGTCTGCTGGGCCGCTACGGCCTGCGCACCCGCATCCACCACCGCGACTGGGACCCGGTGCCGGCCTCGCCCGTGGAATCCGTCCCCCTGATCGCGCCGACCCCGCTGCTGATCGTGCACGGCGACCAGGACGGCTACTTCCCCGTCGACCACCCCCGCATGCTGGCCGAGGCCGCCCCTGACCACGCCGAACTATGGCTGGAGCCCGGCATGGGCCACGCCGAGCACGCCAGCGACGACGCCCTGCTGGCCCGCATCGGGGAGTGGCTGGCGTCCCGGGCGGGCTAGCCTGAGCGGTGTTCACCACGACCGAGTCGAGGAAGCAGATGGCAAAGGGCACGGTGCGCTACTGGGCCGCCGCCAAGGCGGCCGCCGGGGTCGCCGAGGAGCCGTACGACGCGACGACGCTCGCGGAGGCGCTCGACGCGGCGCGCGAGAGGCACCCGGGCGAACTGGTCCGCGTCCTTAAGCGCTGCTCCTTCCTGGTCGACGGTGACCCCGTCGGGACCCGTGAGCACGAGACGGTACGGCTGGCCGAGGGCGGCACGGTCGAGGTGCTCCCGCCGTTCGCAGGAGGATGAGCGATGAGCAACCAGCCGTACGAGGGATACGAGGGGCACCAGGAGTACCCGGCCCCCGGCTACGGGGGCCATGACGCCCACCGGGCCCACCAGGGCCAGGCCCCCCAGCACCCCCACCACGGCCACGACGGGTACCGGCAACAGGGTTGGTACGACCCGAACGGCGCGGCCTATCCGCAGCAGCAGCATCAGCAATGGCAGCAGCAGCCGTACGGGGCCGCGCAGCCGTTGCCGCCGGAGGCGCAGCACGCGCAGGCGTACGAGCCGCACGGTTACGCGGCGCCCGGCGTAGCCGCCGCCACGACGACGACCGCCACCTCCGAGCCCGGGCCGCCCGCCGTCGACCTGTCCACCCTGCCCGCCAACCAGCGGGCCCGGCTCGAAGGCCGTTCGCCGATCATCGAGCCCGGGCTCCAGCCGGCCGTGCTCACCGCGGTGCTGGGGGCGCTGCTCGCCGGGGCCGCGGCCGTGGGGACGTACGCGCTCCTCGTACCGCTCGTGATCCTGCAGGCCGTGACGGCGGCCGGATGGTTCCGGCTGAACGGCATGTGGCCGGCCCGGCAGGGCATCGCACTGGCGTTCCTGGGCGCGGTCACCGCGGACGTGGCGCTGCTGGTGGCGGGCCGGGAGCAGGCGCCGGCGGCGATCCTGGGCACGCTCGGAGTCTGGGTCCTGCTGTCCCTGGTCCTCCAGCTCAGGTCGCACGCCGACCCGGACACACGGATGTCCGGCCTGATGGCGACGGTCGCCTCGGCCGCGCTGTCCATCGTCGCGGCCGGGCACCTGGCGGCCGTACCCGACGCGGTCACGGTGGGCGCGATCGCGGTCGCCGTGGCGGTCCTGGCCCGCGCGCTGCCGCTGCCGACGGCGGCGTCGGTGGTGGTGGCCCTGCTGGCGGCGGCGGGCGCGGGCATCGCGATGGGCGGTGCGACGGGTTTCGGCACGTCGGGTGCCTCGGGTGCGTTCCTAGGCCTGGGTGCGGGCGTCTGCGCGCTGATCGGCCACCGGGTGGCGAGCTACGACTACCCCTCCCGCTTCGTCCACTTCACGGCGGGCGTGGCACTGCCGCTGACGGCGGCGGCACCGGTGATCCACGTACTGGGCCGGGCGCTGGGCTGACCAAGCCGGGCCCTGCCCCCCTCCGTGTCACAGCTGATCAACAATCCGCCGTTACCCCTTCCCTCGGCGGGTACTGTCACGCAGGACGGCCATCCGGTCGTCGGGACCGCCGTGACGACCGCCGACGTGGGGGAACGACCGAGCATGCGCGCACTGCGAATACTGCTGATCCTCGTGGTGATCCTGGGCGGCCTCTTCGTGATCGTGGACCGCGTCGCGGTCCACTTCGCGCAGAACGAGGCGGCCGACAAGCTCAGGACCAGCGAGAACCTGGCCACCACCCCGGACGTGTCCATCAAGGGCTTCCCCTTCCTCACCCAGGTCGTCTCCGGTGAGTTGGACGACGTCGAGGTCGGCATCAAGGACTACGAGGCGACCACCGGCAACGGCTCCGGCTCCCAGAAGATCCGCATCGACGACCTGAACGCGTCGATGAAGGACGTGACGTTCTCCGGCGACTACAGCTCCGCCACCGCGGCCACCGCCACCGGAACCGCGCTCATCACCTACGACGAGCTGCTGAAGACCGCCCAGTCGCAGCCCACCCATGTCGCCCCCGGCGTCACCGCCCGGGTGATCGGCCTGTCCGACGGCGGCAACGGGAAGATCAAGGTCGCGGTGAAGGTCGAGGCGCCCGTCCTCGGCATCAACCTGCCGAATCCCGTCTACGTGCTCAGCTCGGTCACCGCCCAGGGCAACACGGTCAGGGTGCACGCCGACAACCTGCCCAAGCTCGCCGGCATGGAGGTCGCCGGCTCCCGGATCCGCACCATCACCGACTTCCAGCAGCGCATCGACCGGCTCCCCGGCGGCATCCAGCTGGACAAGGTCGAGGCCGCGAAGGACGGTGTGGAGATCGCGGTGAAGGGTTCGGGCGTCCGGCTCGCCGGGTAGGACGACCTCCGGGCCGCGAGGGCAGACCCCGGATGCGAGCCGGGGGCAGGCCGAGCCGGGCTGTGCTCAGGCCGGCGCAGGCCGATTGTCCGATGGGCGAGACGGCCGCGTCCGTACATTAGATGGCGTGACGGGCGGGCGCCTCGGGGAGCCGCACGCCGACCGTCCCGTGCGCCCTCTCATCCCGCATCGCGGACGATCGCATCTCACCATTCGACACGCCGGTGACACGCCCCGCACCCGGTCCCTACGATCGACCCCATGCAGCGACAGGCGGATCTCACGAAGCGGCGGGCAGTAGACCTGTGCCGCGTCGCCGCCATGCTCTGTCGCACTTCCTGAGCGGGAGATTCACTCCCGTATCCCGGCCCTGGCTCCTGACACAGGGTCACTCGTGCGCCGCGTACGCCACCGCCACACCGCGTACCCGCACCCCTTCTGACTCGCAATGCCCCGCCGCAACTGCCCCGGAGGAGAAAGAGCATGAGCCGCAGCGACGTCCTGGTAGACGCCGAGTGGGTCGAGCAGCACCTGGACGACCCCAAGGTCGTCGTCGTCGAGGTCGACGAGGACACCACGGCGTACGAGAAGAACCACATCAAGAACGCTGTCCGCATCGACTGGAAGCAGGACCTCCAGGACCCGGTCCGCCGCGACTTCGTCAACCAGGAGCAGTTCGAGGAGCTCCTGTCGAAGAAGGGCATCGCCAACGACGACACGGTCGTCCTCTACGGCGGCAACAACAACTGGTTCGCGGCCTACGCCTACTGGTACTTCAAGCTCTACGGCCACGAGGACGTCCGTCTCCTCGACGGCGGCCGCAAGAAGTGGGAGCTGGACGCCCGCGAGCTGGTCGACGGCACCGAGGTGCCCGAGCGCGCGAAGACCGAGTACAAGGCCAAGCCGCAGGACGCCTCGATCCGTGCCTTCCGCGACGAGGTCGTCGAGGCGATCGGCACCAAGAACCTGGTCGACGTCCGCTCGCCCGACGAGTTCTCCGGCAAGCTGCTCGCCCCGGCGCACCTGCCGCAGGAGCAGTCGCAGCGCCCGGGCCACGTCCCGAGCGCCAAGAACATCCCCTGGTCGAAGTCGGCCAACGACGACGGCACCTTCAGGTCCGACGAGGAGCTGAAGGAGCTGTACCAGGCCGAGGGCGTGGACCTCGCCAAGGACACCATCGCCTACTGCCGCATCGGTGAGCGCTCCGCGCACACCTGGTTCGTGCTGCACGAGCTGCTCGGCCAGGAGAACGTCAAGAACTACGACGGTTCCTGGACGGAGTACGGCTCCCTGGTGGGCGTGCCGATCGAGCTCGGCGCCGGTAAGTAAGACCGACCTTTCAGAAAAGACGGAGAAGCACATGTGTGGAGCGAAGGCCGGCGGCCCCGACGCCTCGACGATCAAGCCCGGTGAGACCACCATCCAGGGCCAGGTGACCCGCAACGGCGAGCCCGTGACCGGGTACGTGCGCCTCCTGGACTCGACCGGCGAGTTCACCGCCGAGGTCCCCACCTCGGCGACCGGACAGTTCCGCTTCTACGCGGCCGAGGGCACCTGGACCGTGCGTGCCCTGGTGCCGGGTGGCACCGCGGACCGTACCGTCGTCGCCCAGAAGGGCGGCCTCGCGGAGGTCGCGATCGCGGTCTGAGCAGTACCGCGCATGGCTGAAGGGCCGCACCCACGGGTTGGACACCTCGGGTGCGGTCCTTCCGCATGTCCGCGGGGCATAGTGAAGGTATGTACGCACGACGACGCCACGTGTACTTCGCCATGATGGGCACCTGCCTGGCGCTGTTCGTCCTGGCCTGGGGAGTCGTGCGCATCTGGTCGGTTCCGGCGGCGGTGGGCATGTGCGTGGTCGCGATGGTGATCCCGCCCCTGGCCGCGATGGTGGCCAACCGCCGGGGTCCCGAGGACCGCTGGTGGGACGACCCGTCCGGGGACCCGCAGTCCGACGAGTGGTGGGACGAGCTGGACGGCAAGAAACGGCGGTGACAGCGGTCCTGCTTCAGGCCGGACGACTCAGCTGGGGGATGCGCACGGCCAGGAGGGCCACGTCGTCGTCGTTGTGCGGCGGGCGGGCCCGCTCCAACAGGTGGTCGGTGAAGGAGGCCAGGGCGCGGTGGGCCAGGGACGCGGCGGTGCGGCGCAGCCGCTCCAGGCCCTCGTCGATGGAGCGGTCACGGGATTCGATCAGCCCGTCGGTGTACAGAACGAGGGTGGATCCAGGCGGCAGCAGCACGGTCGCGTCTTCGCGCTCCTGCTCTGGCGCGAGGCCCAGGAGGACGCCGTGCCCGTCGGTGAGATAGCGGGCCACGCCTTCGTGGCTGACCAGCAGGGGCGGCGGATGCCCGGCGTTGGTCCAGCACAGTTCGCAGTGCCCGTCGTAGGACACGGTGATGCGGGCGAACACCATGGTGGCCATGGGGACCTCGGCGATGGACAGGGACGCCTGGTCCAGCCACTCGACGATCTTGCTCGGTGGTTTCTCCTCCGACCAGGCGTAGGCGCGGAGCATGTTGCGCAACTGTGCCATGCCCGCCGCGGCGTCCAGGTCGTGTCCGACGACGTCGCCGACGACCACGGCCATGGCGCCGTCCGTCAGGGTGAAGGCGTCGTACCAGTCGCCTCCGACCTGTGAGGCGTCCGGCGCGGGCAGATACCGGGCGGCCATCACGAATCCCTGTACGCGGGGCAGGTGGGGCAGCAGATGGCGCTGCATGGTCTCGGCGACCTTGCGCTGCCGTTGGTAGAGACGCGCGTTCTCCAGGGCCAGCCCGGCACGCCGGGTGATGTCCTCGAGCAGCGCGATGTCCGCCGCGGTGAACCGCTCGGGCCGTTCGGAGCGGCCCAGGGTCAGGGCTCCCAGCACCTCCCGCACGGTGCGCAGGGGAGCGATGGCGGCCGAGTGCATGCCGGTCGCCTCGAACAGGCGGCGCTGCTCGACCGCGATGCCCGAGTCCGGCGGCCCCTGGTAGGTCTCCGGCCCGGCCAGCGCGGACGCCACGCCCCGCAGGGCCCGGGACAGGGGCATCGGGGACTCCTCGGGCACCGGTGGCATCGCTCCCTCGAGGTCTTCCCGGTGCACCAGGACCCCGTTCTCCGTGTGCACGACGGCGAAGCGCCGCACCTCGTCGCGTTCGGTGATCAGGTCGATGACGGCCCAGTCCGCGAGGCGGGGCACGACCAGGTTCACCAGCCGGTCCATCGCCTCGTCGACGTCCAGGGTGGAACTCAGTGTCGTGGTGGTCTCGGCCAGCAGCGCCAGCCGCTCCAGTTCCGAGAGCGACGCGGTGACCCGCTCATCCCGTGCACCGGGCGTCCGCTCCTCGCCGGAGGGATGGAAGAGAACGAGGGTGCCCTTGAGGCGCCGGTCACCGGTGTGGAAGGGCGTCGTCAGCCACGAGATCTGCACCAGGGTGCCGTCGCCGCGTTCCACCCACTCCTCGCCGCCCTGTCCCGGGCGCGCGGCCAGGATGGCCTCCCGCATCCGGCACTGGGCCCTCGGCATGGTCGCGCCGTGACGGGTGCGGTGCAGCGCGTCGTGCGCGTCCTGCCCGAGCAGCTCGGCGGCCGGTCGGCCAAGGAACTGCTCGGCCCGGGTGTTGACGTGGAGGATGCACCCGCGCTCGTCGTTCAGGTACGCGCCGATACCCAGAGCCTCAAGCGTCCTGGCGACCTCGTGGGGTATGCCCGTTTCCTCGGGGTGCGTCATGGTCGGCCTCCACTCCCCCTTCGTCGGGGTTCCCCGTGGGGCGGAGGTGACGCGTCCTGCGGGCGGTCAGTACACGAGCGCCTGGGTGTCCTCCGCCAGTGCCTCCTGTACGAAGACCTGCGCCCCCGCGATGCGTACGCCCTCGATGACGTCCTTCTCCGTGATCTCGCGGCGGGCCGCGCACTGCGTGCACAGGGTGATCCGGCCGGCCGCCAGGATCGACTCGATCAGGTCGGGCAGCGGCGCGGCGTGCGGCAGCTCGAATTCGGCGGCCCGGCCCGGCAACGCGAACCACGACGACTCACCGGTCAGCCAGAGCGAGACGTCCACGCCGCTGGCGACGGCGACCGCCGCCACCGTGAACGCCTGAGAGCAGCGCTCGGGCGCGTCGGCCCCCGCCGTCACCTTGATCACGAGCTTCTTGGCCATGCCCGCAGCCTAGCCCTGCCGGGGTGAAGGTGGTGGGGCTGGTCAGGCGCGGTGCTCCTGGTTGTGGTGGCGGCGCAGCAGAACGTTCGCGTCCGTCTCGGTGCTGCCGTCGTACTCCGCCCGCGCGATCTCCCGCCGCGCGGCCAGCACCTCGCACGTCGCACACCCCCGCACGGGCAGCGGCGGGCGGCTGGTGTCGTCGGCGGCCCGGGCGCGCTCGTTCGCGGTCCGCACCCCGGCGCTGAACCGCTCCCGCTGGGTGGCGGGGCGGAGGGCGGCGGGGTCGGCCTGCCACTCCCGGCCGCCGCCGATGGGGCGCAGCATGGCAGGGAGCAGCTACAGCAACACGGACGGCGGCAACTGCGTCGAGATCGCCCCCGACCTCCCCTCCGTCGTCCCCGTCCGCGACAGCAAGGACCCCGCCCGCGGCACCCTCGTCTTCGAGGCCGCCGCCTGGACCCGTTTGATCGACGAGGTCAAGCGGACCTGACACAGAGGCTCGGGTCCCACCCGACTACAGTGGGACCTGGCCCTGTGTACGTGTACCGCGCTCATCCGAGGAGCACCCCGTGGAGATCTTCTTCGAAACCCTGCTGGTCCTGGTCTGCGTCGGCGTGCTCGCCTTCGCCGGACTGACCGTGAAGAAGCTCTTCGAGGGCCAGCGCTGACCTCTACGCCATCCACGACGAAAAGCTGCTCATGATCGAGATCCCGTCCGACCTCCACAAGGACCTCGTCCCGCTCGCCTTCCTGCTCGGTAACTGGACCGGCGCGGGTGTGCACGACTTCCCCGGCTCCCAGAAGTGCAACTTCGGGCAGGAGGTCTCCTTCACCCACGACGGTCGGGACTTCCTGGAGTACCACTCGCACACCTGGGTGCTGGACGGCGACGGGAACAAGGTCAGGCCGCTGGAGTCGGAGTCCGGCTACTGGCGGATCGACGCGGACCGCAAGGTCGAGGTGACCATGGTCCGCAACGACGGCGTCGTCGAGGTCTGGTACGGCGAGCTGGCGCACCAGAAGCCGCAGATCGACCTGGCGACGGACGCGGTGGCCCGTACGGCGGCCTCGGGCCCGTACACCGGCGGCAAGCGGCTGTACGGCTACGTCAACAGCGACCTGATGTGGGTCGGCGAGAAGCAGACCCCGGAGGTCGAGCTGCGCCCGTACATGTCGGCCCACCTGAAGAAGGTCGTCACCCCGGAGGACGTCGAGCGCTGGGCGAAGGCCCTCCCGGACGACCTCCCGGACGACGGGATCGCGTTCTTCAAGTAGCCGTGCGCAGCCCCGACGCTCCTACACTGGGGCTGTGGTGAGCACCGACTGGAAGAGCGATCTGCGGCAGCGCGGCTACCGGCTGACCCCGCAGCGGCAACTCGTGCTCGAAGCCGTGGACACACTGGAGCACGCGACCCCCGACGACATCCTCAGCGAGGTGAGGAAGACGGCGTCGGGGGTCAACATCTCCACCGTGTACCGGACCCTGGAGCTCCTGGAGGAGCTGGGGCTGGTCAGCCACGCCCACCTCGGGCACGGAGCGCCGACGTACCACCTCGCAGACCGCCACCACCACATCCACCTGGTCTGCCGGGAATGCCAGAACGTGATCGAGGCGGACGTCGCGGTGGCGTCCGAGTTCACGGCCAAGCTGCGCGAGACGTTCGGTTTCGACACGGACATGAAGCACTTCGCGATCTTCGGCCGGTGCAAGGACTGCTCGCTCAAGAGTTCAACTACCCCGTCGTAGGCTTGAGACCATGAAGAGTCCCCTGCTGTCCCTGCCCGGCGCCGTCCCAGCCGAGGGCGTGGACGAAGGCGTCGCCGCCCACTACGGCGACCTGTTCCGCGAGCAGCGTGCCCTTGCCGACGGCTCCGGATTCGTGGACCTCTCGCACCGCGGTGTCGTCACCGTCAGCGGCGAGGACCGGCTGAGCTGGCTGCACCTGCTGCTCACCCAGCACGTCAGCGAGCTGCCCGCGAACCAGGCCACCGAGGCGCTGATCCTCTCCGCGCACGGCCACGTCGAGCACGCGCTGTACCTGGTCGACGACGGCGAGACGGTCTGGGCGCATGTCGAGCCCGGCACCCAGCGCGCGCTGATCGCGTACCTGGAGTCGATGAAGTTCTTCTACCGTGTCGAAGTAGCCGACCGGACCGCTGACTTCGCGGTGGTGCACCTGCCGGCCGGTTCGATCGCCGAGGCGCCCGAGGGGGTGCTGGTCCGCGAGACGCCGTACGGCCGGGACCTGTTCCTGCCGCGCGCGGACCTGGAGTCCTACGCGGAGAAGAACGGCCCCGCGGCCGGCATCCTCGCCTACGAGGCGCTGCGCGTGGAGCAGCACCGTCCGCGCCTGGGCTTCGAGACCGACCACCGCACCATCCCGCACGAGCTGGGCTGGATCGGCACCGCCGTCCACCTCCAGAAGGGCTGCTACCGAGGCCAGGAGACGGTCGCCCGTGTCCAGAACCTGGGCAAGCCGCCGCGCCGCCTGGTCTTCCTCCACCTCGACGGCAGCGAGGTCCACCTGCCCCCGCACGGCGCGGAACTGCGCCTCGCGGACGACGGCCCCGACGGCCGCAAGATCGGCTTCGTGACGACCTCGGTACGCCACCACGAACTGGGCCCGGTCGCCCTGGCCCTGGTCAAACGGAACGTCCCCGTGGACGCCCGCCTGATGGCGGACGAGACGGCAGCGGCCCAGGAGGTCGTGGTCGAGCCGTAGTCGCGGGCCCAGGGCGGCATGGGCGGGCGCTGGGGTACCCCTCTGGCGCCCCGCAAGCGTCAGGCCGCGCGACCCGCCCCCGCCGCCGGGCTCAGATCTCGAGCAGCACCGTGAACGGCCCGTCGTTCGTCAGCGACACCCGCATCGCCGCCCCGAACCGCCCCGTCGCCACCGTCGCCCCCAGCGCCCGCAGCTGCGCGACCACCTCGTCGACCAGCGGCTCGGCGACATCGCCGGGGGCGGCCGCGTTCCAGGTCGGGCGGCGCCCCTTGCGGGCGTCGCCGTACAGCGTGAACTGGCTGATCACCAGCAGCGGCGCGTCGACGTCGGAGCAGGACTTCTCGTCGTGCAGCATGCGGATCGACCACAGTTTGCGGGCGAGCTGGGCCGCCTTCTCCTTGGTGTCGTCGTGCGTCACCCCGACGAGCACGCACAGCCCCTCGCCGCTGATCTCGCCGACCGTCTCACCGTCCACGACGACGCTCGCGCCGTCGACCCTCTGCACCACCGCACGCATGAGGACCATGATGCCGTGCGGCCAGGCGGCGCCTGGATGCGGCCAACTGGTCGTCCCTTCTTGACCATCAACACCCCCATCTGGGCTGTCCATGGTCACTTGGCCACATTACGGCTACTTGCAGTGGCACGATGCGTGTGTTAGCGGCGCATCCGTGGGGGGTGCCGCGCCGGTCGAGGGGACGGTAGGTACATGAACACACCGAGCACCGGGCAGCAGCCCGCCCGTACGGCAACCATGGCGGCGGAAGTCCGGGCGCCCGTGCAGCGCACGGACAGCCCCCCGCTGCCCGCGGATCCTCCCCCGAGCTCTTCGAGCAGGGCGTACTCGCAGGGGCACCGCCTGTCCGGCCTGGGACTGCCGGAGCTGCGCGCGCTGCGCCGGGACGCCCAGCGGGACGAGGCGGACCTCAGTTACGTACGGCGGCTGCTGCAGGGCCGTATCGACATCCTGCGCGCGGAGCTGGCCCGGCGCGGGGGCGACGCGGCGCCCGACGGGGTCATGGAACGGCTTCCGGAGATCCTCAGGGACGCCCCCGCCCGCCAGCGGTCCTCGGCCCGGCATGTGACTCTCGGCACACCGCACGGCGAGGAGTACCGGCGGCTGGCGGCCGAGATGCTCGCCGAGGTGGAGCTGTCGGACCTCCAGGCGCGTACGGACGCGGAGTTGGGCGCGGGGATGGGGCGGCTCGTGCGCTACGAGCAGCAGGTCTCCCGGCGGCGGCAGGCACTGCAGCGCACGGCGGACGACTGCAGTGCCGAGATCGCCCGCAGGTACCGTGAAGGGGAAGCGCAAGTAGACGACCTGCTCACGTGACGCCAGGGCCCCGGTATCCCGGGGCCCCTGAGCGTGCCCGCCGCCCGGGTGGGAACCCGTCCCGGGCCGTGCCGGCCAGGTCCCCGTCCCGAAGGGCAACCCCACCCATGTCGACTTCCGCCCAGCCCGCCATATCCGCACAGTCCTCCGCGCCCCCGGTGCTCGCCGAGGTGGTGCGGTCCGGGTTCGTCGAGGGGCGGCACCGGGGGAGTCTGGTGGTGCTCGCCGAGGACGGTTCCGTGGAGTTCGCGCTCGGCGACGTGACGGCGCCCGTCTTCCCGCGCTCGTCGAACAAGCCGATGCAGGCGGCCGGTGTGCTGCGCGCGGGCCTGGAGCTGACGGGGGAGCGGCTCGCGCTCGCGGCGGCGAGCCACTCGGGCGAGACGTTCCACCTGGACCTGGTGCGGAAGATGCTGGCGGAGCACGGGCTGACCCCCGAGCGGCTGCAGTGCCCGCCGGACCTGCCGCTGGACCCGCAGGAGGCGGAGGCGTACCTGGCCTCGGGCGCCGTACGAGAGCGGGTCACCATGAACTGCTCCGGCAAGCACACGGCGATGCTGGCGGCGTGCGTGCTGCGGGACTGGCCGCTGGAGACCTACCTCGACCCCGAGCACCCTCTTCAGCAGCTGATCCACTCCGTGGTGGAGGAGGCCGCCGGGGAGCCGGTGGCGGCGGTGGGCACGGACGGCTGCGGGGCGCCGCTGATGGCGATCAGCCTGACCGGCCTGGCCCGCGCCTACCGCTCCTTCGTCCTGGCGGCCCCGGGCACGGCGGAACGCCACGTGGCGGACGCGATGCGGGCACACCCGGAGTATGTGGCGGGCACACGTCGGCCCGACACCTGGCTGATGCGCGAGATACCGGGCGCCCTGTCGAAGATGGGCGCGGAGGCGGTCCAGGCGGTGGCCCTCCCGGACGGCCGCGCCCTGGCCTTCAAGATCGACGACGGCGCGACCCGGACCCTGGGCCCGGTCCTGTCCAGGGCACTGACCCTGATGGGAGTGGAGGCCCCGGTGGTCCGGCGGATCGGCAGGGCACCGCTGCTGGGCGGGGGCCGTGAGGTGGGGGAGATACGGGCGGTGTTCTAGGAGACCGCTTCGCGCGCTGCGAGGGCGACGGGGCGGGGTCCGTGGCCGACGAGCGGGGCCCGGGGGCGCAGTCGAAATCCACGCGACACCCACGCCCCCGCCCTCCTACCGTGACTCCATGAGCCGCCATCCTCAGGACCTCGACGTACGTCCCGTCACCGACTCCGAGATCCCCGACTGGATCCGTGCCCTGCACACCGGGTTCCTCCGCTCCCCCCACGTCTCCGACCAGGAACTCGCCGTACGCGGCGGCAACATCGTCCCCGCCCGCACCCTCGCGGCCTTCGACGACGCCCGCTGTGTCGCCACCTTCCGCTCCTTCCCGCAGGAGCTGACCGCCGTCGGCGGCGCACCGGTCCCCGCCGACGCCATCACCAACGTCTCCGTCACCGCCACCCACCGTCGCCGCGGCCTTCTGACGGGCATGATGGCCCTCGACCTCGCCGCCGCGAAGGAACGCGGCGACGTGGTCGCCACCCTCATCGCCGCCGAATACCCCATCTACGGCCGTTACGGCTTCGGCCCGGCCGCCCACACCGCCGAGTGGACCATCGACGTCCCCCGCACCGGCCTCGAGCGCCACCGCCCGGTCTTCGACGACGGCCGTATCGACCTCGTGGACGCGGACGACGTCCGCAAACTCGGCCCCGAGCTGTACGAGCGCTTCCGTCGCGCCACGCCCGGCGCGATCTCCCGAGACGACCGCTGGTGGCAGCTCAACACGGGCGCCCTGCGCCTCGACGACGACTCCTGGACGGAGCCCTTCTACGCCGTCCACCGCTCCGCCTCCGGGGAGATCGACGGTCTCGCCGCGTATGTGTGCGACGACCACTGGGGCGACGACAAGCGGCCCCTGCAGACCGCGACCGTGAAGGGCCTGATCACGACCAGCCCCGGCGCCGAACGCGCCCTGTGGCACTACCTGTGCTCGCTCGACTGGGTCACCACCGTGAAGTCCGGCAACCGCGCCCCGGACGACCTGCTGCCCCACTTCCTCCCCGACCCGCGCGCGGCCCGCCTCACCACGTACGCGGACACGCTGTGGGTACGGATCCTGGACGTCGTAGGCGCCCTGGAGGCACGCACCTACGCGACGCCGGGCACGCTCGTCCTGGAGGTGGTCGACGAGGCCGGACTCGCCGGCGGCCGCTACCGGCTTCAGGCCGGGCCGGACGGCGCCGAGTGCAAGCACACCGACGAGGAGCCCGAGCTGACCATGCCGGTGGGCGAGTTGGCGACCCTGTGGCTGGGGGACGAGTCCGCGGTGCGGCTCGCGGCGCTCGGGCGGGTACGGGAACAGCAAAAGGGCGCCGCCTCCGTCGCCGACGCCCTGCTGCGTACGTCCAGGCGGCCGTGGTGCCCGGACATCTTCTGAGCCCCACGGGCTCTCGGGTGGCGCTCCTTCCGTGCGGGTGGTGACTGCTGTGCTTGTTCATCCGTAGCGATTCAGTTGTGGTTGTGGTCGTGCACGCCGGGCTCCCGGCTCCCCTCCGGAAGGGAGCCCGGTCACTCGTACGACCATGTCGGTCAGGAACACTCAAGCTCGTTCAACTTTTCCGGAGTTGGCGACCAACTCCATCTGACTTATCTCCGCTTGGAGTCGTCTCATAACCACCTTCCTCTTAACTGCCGGAAGATGGCGCGAAGTTGTAGGGTTCAGTCGTGGAGCCGGAACACACTGCCGCCGGCGGGCGGAAGAAGTCACAACGGCCACAGAGATCGCACCACGAGGTGGCCGACGAGCTGCGCAGCCGGATCAGGTCGGGGGTGCTGCGACCGGGTCAGCGCATGCCCACGCAGGCCAAGCTGGCGGACGAGTTCGGCGTGGAGCGGGGAGCCGTGCGCCAGGCGCTGCGCATTCTGCAGTCCGAGCAACTGCTCACCAACGTTTCCAAGGGCAGCCCGGCGACCGTGGCGCAGCACGCGGGGAGGGCGACGGCCGGCCCCCAGGCCCCGCCGCAGCCCACGATGGTGGCGCTGGCCCCGCGGATATCCGCCGCCTTCGCGGCCCCGCACGTGGAGATCGACGCCCTGTGTCTGACGGCGGTGTCGCTGACGCTCGCGATGAGCGAGCCGTTGCGCGAGATTCACGCGGGGCGCATAAAACCGGCCAAGGTCGATGTACGCGTACTGCTGCCCAGCGGCCGTATCGACCTGGCGTTCCCCACACCGGTGGAGGGCACGGACGGCGACCGCCTGCACCGCCGCTGGCTGGCCCAGCGCAACGCCCAGGGCCAGGTCCTCAGGCACAACCTGCTCGCGCTGCGCAGCACTCACGGCATCGACGCGCACGTCTCCTTCCGCGCCCTGCCTTTCACGCCACCGGTGAAGCTGTACCTGCTCAACGGCGCTGAGGCGCTCCTCGCGTACTACACGCTGACCCGGCGCGAGGCGGAGATCGACCAGGAGCACCTGCAGCTGTACGACGCCGAGGGGACCCGGTCGATGCTGTTCCCGTTCGCGCAGGGGGCCGGGCTGCGGGACACGACGTTCGTGGAGCAGTCGCACCTGTGGTTCAACGCCCTGTGGGAGACGATCAGCTCGGAGCTGGATCTCGGCGTCTGACCTGGTCAGAGCGCGGGCTGGGCGACCAGCAGGGCGAGGACGACGGCCCCTGTGGAGCTGCAGGCGGGGCTGTTGGCCTTGATCCCGATCGTGAGCAGCGTCAGTCCGATGATGCCGATCGTCCCGTACTTCCACTGGACGAACTGGTCGAATCCGACGACGAAGAGGGCGGAGAGAAGGGCGAGGGCGGGCATGGCGGGACCTCTTTCCAGGGGCGGACCTCGGGGGACCGGGTGGCGGGACAGAGGGGATTGAGCAGTCTGCATCCGGGCACTACCTGCGGACGATGCGCGAGAGGAGGAACATCCTCCGCCAACTCTTCCGAGTTGGCGACCAACTACAATAAAGTTATCCCCAGTTGGTCGGCATCTATAAACAACTTACAAACAACTCCCGGTAGATGGACGGGGGTTGTAGCGTTTGGTCGTGACCCAGGAGAACGGCGCAGTGAACGGCAGCAGAAGGTTCTCGCCCCAGGAGATCGCCGATGCGTTGCGGACCCGGATCCGCACCGGTGAGCTGAAGTCGGGCGAGCGTCTGCCGACCCAGGCCGAACTCGCCGAGGAGTTCGGCGTGGAGCGGGGCGCCGTCCGCCAGGCCCTGCGCGCCCTCCAGGACGACGGCCTGCTCAGCAGCGTCAGCCGGGGCAGCCCGCCCCGGATCGCCGAGCACTCACCGGCCGCCGACGAGCCGCAGCCGACGATGGTGGCGCTGGCGCCGAGGCTCGCTGAGGCGTTCGCCGCCCCGCAGGTGCGCATCGACGCCGCCTGCCTGACCGCCGAGACCCTGATGCTGGCGCTCGGCGAACCGCTCCGGCTGATCCACGAGGGCCGCGTCCGTCCCCGGTCGATCGACGTGCGGATCCTGCTGCCCTCCCGGAAGATCAACCTGGCCTTCCCGATCTCGGTCGACAACCCGGGTGACGACGAGGACCCGGTCCACCACCGCTGGCTCGAACAGCGCAACGCCCAGGGCCACGTGCTGCGCCACAACCTCCTCGCCCTGCGCTCGTCGCACGGCATCGACGTCCGTGTGACGTTCCGGGCCCTGCCCTTCACCCCGCCGGTGAAGCTCTACCTCCTCAACGGCGCCGAGGCCCTGATGGCGTACTACATGCTCACCAGGCGCGAGGAGGAGGTGAACAGCCAGACCCTCGAGATGTACGACACGCTCGGCGCCGCGTCCCTCCTCTTCTCCTTCGAACGCCGGGCGGGGCGACGGGACGACGCCTTCGTGGAGGAGTCCCAGAAGTGGTTCGACGCCCTCTGGGAAACCATCACCACGGACCTGACACTCTCCTAGTGACTTCTGATGCGAAGCAGACTGACGCGGTGACGGCAGAGACAGCGAAACTGCGTGAACGGATCACAGGCGCGCGCTTTGTGCTCTTCGACTTCGACGGTCCGATCTGCCGGCTCTTCGCCAGGCACGCCGCCGAGCATGTGGCAGGCCAACTCGTGGAGTGGCTCGAGAGCCGGGGGTTGCGGGGCCTGCTGACCGAGGAGGAACGGGTCCACCCGGATCCGCACTACGTCCTGGAGGCCATCCACCGGCGGCACCCGCAGAGCGACCTGGTGACCGAACTGGAGGAGAGGCTCACCCAGCAGGAGCTGAAGGCGGCCGCGTCGGCCATGCCGACCCCGTACGCCGACCCGCTGATCCGCACGTGGACCACCGTGGGCGGCCAACTCGCCATAGCGACCAACAACTCCGCGCGCGTGGCGGCCGACTACCTGGCGACCCGCGGACTGGCCTCCTGCTTCGCCCCTTACGTCTTCGGCCGCACGGCCGACCTCGATCTGCTCAAACCCCACCCGCACTGCCTCAACCAGGCCCTGAACGCGATGGGGGCGGACCGTTCCCTCTCTTTGATGATCGGCGACGCACCCTCGGACTTCTTCGCCGCCCAGGACGCCGGAGTCGCGTTCCTCGGCTATGCGCGCAACGAGGACAAGGAGAAGATCCTGAGGAGCGCGGGTGCCGACATCGTCGTGCATTCGCTCGAACCGCTGCTGTTGATCCTGCGCGGTCAGGCCTGAGCCATCAGGATGGCGAACACCACCGCGGCTCCCAGCGCGAGACGTGGCCGGTCCGCTCGGACACCTACGAAGACGAGCGACACGAGGACGGCTCCCAGCAGTCCGTACTCCGACTGGGCCAGCATCGACAGGACGAACTCGGCGGCGGTGGCGAGCGCTTCCGACTGGATCATTTCCCCCACCCGGCCCTTCCGCTTCCAGCGAAGCTCCGGTTGAACTTCCGTGAACCGATCAACTTGCGGTCCAATTGGACTGGTTGCTCTGAATTGGAAGTTCCCTGCCTGCTTGATCCCTTAACCAGTGGGGCAGTTGGACTGCTGGCCGCCCGGAAAGTGTTTGCCTGTCGGGCAGAGAAGGTACGGTCGGTATGTGGACGCAGAACGGGTCGGCGACGGCGGCGGCACGGAGTTCGACCGTGTCGCGGGAGCCCTGCGCATCCGCATAGCCGACGGGACGTATCCGGTGAACGGCACGCTGCCTCCTCAACGGGCCCTGGCCGAGGAGTTCGGCGTGTCCCGCGACACCGTGCAGCGGGTGATCAGGGAGCTCACCAGCGAAGGCTGGATCGAGTCCCGGCGGGGCAGCGGATCGCGGGTGATCCGGAGCCAGCGCATCGAATCCTCCAAACCCCGGGGAGTGCACCGGGGTGGCGCCGTGACCGTGGGGTCGTTCATCGAGCAGGCGTTCGATCTGCAGGAGGTCGCGCTCGACGTCTACACCCTGACCGCGGAATCGCTCGGGATGCATCTGCAGATGCTGCAGGCCGAATGGGTCCGGGTGCGCAGGGTCGAGTCCCGCCCCACGCCGCCCCGCGTGAGCGTACGGCTTCTGCTGCCGTCGGAGGACCTGGAGCTTCCGTATCCCAGGGCCATGCACCCCGGCGAGGCCGAGACGGTGAGGGAGCGCCACCTCGGGATCGCCCGGGACGCCATGGCCTCGCTGCCGCGCGTGCTGGCGAGCCTCCAGGCGTCGAAACTCGTCGAGTCCTTCGACCTGCAGGTCCGCCGTGTGGCACTGCCGCCGGCCTTCAAGGTCTACCTCTTCAACGAGTCCGAGGCGTTGTTCGGCCCCTATGTGGTGGACGAGCGTCCCATCGTCCTGGACAGCGGTCGGGAGATCGAGGCGCTCGACGTGATCGGGCTCGGTGCCACCCTCACGCACCACATCCGGGACGACGACCCGAACTCGCCCGGTTCCACCTTCGTCGACAGCATGCAGTCCTGGTTCAACTCCGCATGGGATCTGCTCGCCGAGGCCACCTGACACGGATCCGGCATCCGTGGTATCTCCAACGGCGTGCTGCTTCTGAGTGCCGCAAGCGCTCAGATGCGTACCGAATGCTGGAGTCACACGTTCCGCTGCGTTGAGATGCCCTAGCGTGTGCCCACCTTGTTCGCGGCGCATGACCATCGCGCGCGCCGCACAGCCATTCAGGAGTCACCGTTGGGCGGTCCGCCAGTGCCTAGCAACCGCGCTCTGGAGCCTGCGGCGGACGACGCGTACGAGCGGTTCCTGCGCTACGCCAGGGCGCTGGGTTCCTTCGGGCGGGGCCATCACAACCTCAACTACATGGTGCGGCCGCTCACCGAGCAGGACTCCCGGCTGGTGGCCGGTGAGAACGGCGCACCCGTCACGGTGCGGCAGCGGATCCCGTCGGCGCTGTCCGTGGTCATCAGGACGTGGCACGACGAGGCGGAGATCCTCAACACGATCAGCGGTGTCCTCCCGTACGTCCCCCGCTGCCTGGCCAAGTGGGGTGACATCTCCGTCCTGAGTTATGTGGAGGGGGTGCCGCTGTCCAGCATCTGCCCCAAGGGGCAGCCGGTGGACTCGGAACTGATCGCCGACCTCGCGGGCCTCCTGGCGGACATGACACAGGTGGACAGGCAGCACCTTCCCCCGCTCCCGGTGTCCTGGCCCCGTTCGAGCCGGGACAGCGGTGCCTTTCTGCGGGCGCTGGCGTTCGCGGCGGAGGAGCAGATCAGGCGGCCGAACTGGGCCGAGTTCGGCGGGCTGTTCGCGATGCTGGGCATCCCCGAGGACGCGATGGTGCGCTTCGCGGAGCGGGTCCCGGCCCTTGTGCGACGCCCCTTCAGCCTGCTCCACACCGATCTGCACCGGGACAACGTGATCGTGTCCTACCGCGGCCGACCGCCCCTGATCTGCGTCGACTGGGAACTGGCCGGATACGGTGACCCGCTGCACGACCTCGCCACCCATCTGGTGCGGATGCAGTACCCCGACTACCAGTGGCCCGAGGTCGTGGAGGCGTGGCACGAGGCCATGGGCAGGCGGCGCCCCAAGGCCGTCAACGGCCTCGACCGGGATCTGAAGCACTACGTCGCCTTCGAACGGGCCCAGTCCGTCTACCCCGACGTGATGCGTGCGGCGACGTCGCTCGGCGACTCCTTCCACCAGCGTGATCTCGACGCGGCCACGCAGGCGGTGCGCCGGGCGCTGCTGGCGGCCGAGGAACCGTTGCGGCTGGGCCACGTGCCGGACGAGAGCGAGATCGAGCGCATCCTCTTCCGGTGGAGCGAGTCCCACGGGGGCAAGGCCCGGGAGCGGACCGCGATGGAGATCGTCTGGCAGCCGGACGAGCGGGTGCCGCTGCTCCCGGGGTTCCCGGCGGCTGCGGTGAGCAAGGCGTTGTTCGAGGAGGGCGCCGCTTCGGCGGACCGGGTGTTCAAAGGCGCCGCTCACCTCAACACGGCGGTTCGGGTACCGGGAGTGCCCTGTCCCGTCATGGTGCGCCGGAAGGCCGGCGCGGGGAATCCCCGCGAGCGCAGGTTCCTCAACGAGCACGCCGTCCTGAGGGCGATCGAGCGGTCGAAGGCCGGTGTAAGGGCTCCCAAGGTGCTGGCCCTGGGCACCAGCGGGCTGAACGAGCCTTTCACCATTCACTCCTACGAGGGACCCGACGACATCCGTCCGCCGGACCACCCCGTGGACGGGCTCCGGCCGTACGAGGCGGACGACCTGGTGGACCAGCTGAACGCGCTGACCTGCGTCGACTGCACCGACTTCGGTCGCGCCGTGTTCCGGCAGGACTTCTACAAGGGCCTGTGCGACGAACTGGTCCGCCTGGTGGGCGAACTGCCCAAGGAGACGGCCGATCTGGCACGGGAGCTCGGACTGCCCAGCAGCCACCGGCTGGGCGAGATCCTCGACCGGCACACCCTGGTCCCGCGCCGGCCCGTACTCCTGCACGGCGATCTCAACCCGTGGAACCTGGTGCGCCGGCCGACCGGCGGTCTGACGCTCATCGACTGGGAGATGGCGATGATCGGGGACGCCCTGTACGACCTGGTGCGCCACATGCACCTCACGCCCACACGTCCCGAGATCCGGGAGCGGCTGTTCGCCCGCTGGTCCGAGCGGCTGCCGGAGGACTGCACCAAGGGCTGGCAGGACGACTGGCGGGTCTACCGGTGGATGGAGGTCGTCCGCTCGGCGTACGTCGACCTCGACCGTCTCGTGACCGGCGACGGCCTGGACGCCCCCAACGTCCGCCGGGCGGTGGACACGTACGCGATGACCCTGTTCGAGGCCACGGCCGCGCTCGGGCTTCCAGCGAAACTGACGGCGAATCCCCATCTTGCCCGCGCCCTCCCGCATGGAGGCCATGGACGCGGGCGGACGGCCCGGCTCTCCGCGGACGTGTGACCTGCGGCCGGGCGCCGGTGCGAAGTCCGCCACCGGGCGCTCCGGGCACGGGCCGACCGGGCGAGTGGAGGCGGCGCGGGTCTTCCCGGCCGCCCTGGTGAGCCCTCGATGACCCACCAGGGCGTCCCCGGATGTCGCGGCGGGGCGGCTCGCAGGCGTCCTGGTCAGCCGAGCACGGCTGCCAACTGCTCCTCCTCGTACGTCAGGTGCACCTCCAGCTCGTCGGTGAGGCGTTCCACCTCGGGCAGGACACGGGCCGGGTCGGCATCCGCTGCCGACACGACCCGGCGCAGATCGTCGAGGAGGGCGGCGATCCGCTGGTGTTCGCGGCGCAGCCGGTCGAAGGCCGGCGCCAGCTCGGGGTGGCGGCCTTCGAGGGACGGGAACAGGGCGATGTCCTCGCCGGCGTGGTGGTTGCCCAGGCCCTTGCAGAGGGTCAGACAGTTGATCCGGAGCTGGGCGCCCACCGCGGAGCCGCCTCCGGAGGCCGCGAACTCCTTCCTGATCAGGGCCAGCTCGCGGCGGAAGACGTCATGGACCGCCCGGATGGCCTCGCCGGGGGAGGACGCCTCGATGCGCGGCGGGCCCGGCCTCGGGTTCTCCCGGAGGGCGACGACCGGGATGACACGATCCGTCTTCGCCTGGTACTCGGCCCAGCCGGGGTCGGACTCCACGGCGCGGGCGAAGGCCTCCTCGCGTGCCGCGCGGTCCAGGACGACCGCGGTCGCCTCGTAGGTGAACACGCCCGTCTCCACGGTCACCTGGGGGTGCGCGAGGAGGTTGTGGAACCAGTCGGGATGCCGCGGCGCGCCCCCGGCCGAGGCGATCACGAGGACGCGCTCGCCGCCGTCGGGGTAGTAGCCGAGGGGGGTGGTGTGCGGGGTGCCGGTACGGGCGCCGGTGGTGGTGAGGAGCAGTAACCGGGCGCCCTCGAAGGGGCCGCCCACGCGGCCGCGGTGGGCGCGGAACTCGTCGATGATCTGCTGGTTGAAGGGGTTGGGCATGCTCTGCTGTCGCTGCCTTCTTCTGTTCGGCGTGATGGGATGGCGATACGCGTCGGAACAGAAGAAGAGCGGCGGGCCTCTCGCCCGCCCCCGCCTCACTCGGAGGCCGGGTGCCCCAATCGTGAACGGCCCAAGGCCGACCCGGCAGTCATGGACGGCACGTTATCGGGGTACGCGATCTCGCGCCAACGGTTTATGACGTCACCCGTCCGTGCACCGGCGCCTCCCGCGGTTCCGGGCGCGGCGGGTGTGGGATGGACGACGGTGGTACGAGGCCCTGGGCGGTGACGGCGGGGCTCCTCCGTGGCGCGGAGCCCCTTCCGCGTTGTGGTGCCCTTCCCGCGCGGTGCGGCGCCGTTCCCGCGTGGTGTGGCGCACTTTTGCAAGCGGGATGCTTGCAATTGTTAGCGCTTCTGGGGCAAGGTGGAGGCATGGCATCGCTGAACGTCGGCAACCTTGGTGAGTACCTGCGTGAGCAGCGGCGCAACGCGCAGCTGTCGCTCAGGCAGCTCGCCGACGCCGCCGGCGTGTCCAATCCGTATCTGAGCCAGATCGAGCGCGGGCTGCGCAAGCCGAGCGCGGAGGTGCTGCAGCAGGTCGCCAAGGCGCTGCGGATCTCCGCCGAGACGCTGTACGTGCGGGCCGGCATCCTCGACGCCGAGCGGGACCGGGACGAGGTGGAGACGCGCGCCGTCATCCTCGCCGATCCCACGCTGACCGAGCGGCAGAAGCAGGTGCTGCTGCAGATCTACGAGTCGTTCCGCAAGGAGAACGGCTTCGAGATCGCCCGGGCGGGCGCGGCGGACGAGGACGGCCAGGCGGTTCAGGAGGCTCGGACTCGAGAGGCTCAGCAGTCTCAGGAGACGCACGGCACGGACGACGCCCAGGACACCGCCGACGCCGGCCCCCGCACGGCCGACGGCAGCGATGCCGGTCCGCGGCAGGCAGCCGGCTGACCGGGACCACCGGGACCACGGACAGCGACCGGACCACCGGGACGACGGCTCGACGTCCTGCGGACCGCCCAAAACCCTCAACAAAGCCGAAACGGGAGGACCATCCCATGGCCATCACCAACGACCTGCGCAAGACCCTCAGCGACCCCACCCCGCTCTACTTCGCCGCGGGCACCGCCGACCTGGCCCTGAAGCAGGCCAAGAAGGTGCCCGCGCTCGTCGAGCAGCTGCGCGCCGAGGCCCCGGCCCGCCTCGAGGCCGTCCGCAACACCGACCCGAAGGCGGTCCAGGAGAAGGCCGCGGCCCGCGCCAAGGAGGCCGGCGCCCGCGTCAAGGAGACGCAGTCGACCATCCAGGCCAAGGTGGGCGAGTTCTTGGGCAGCCTCGACTCGGACCTCAAGAAGTTCGGCAGCAGCCTGGACGCCGACCTGAAGAAGCTGGGCGAGAGCGCCCAGGACCTCGCGTTGCGGGGTGTGGGCGTCGCCGCCGAGTACGCGGTCAAGGCCCGGGAGACCTACGAGAAGGTGGCCGAGCACGGCGAGCAGGCCGTGAAGACCTGGCGCGGCGAGGCCGCCGAGGAGATCGAGGAGCTGGCCGTCGCGGTCGAGGGCAAGCCCGAGCCGGTCGAGGTCAGGACCGAGCCGAAGCCGGCCGAGGCCCCCAGGACCGAGCCCACCGAGGACAGCAAGCCGGTGGCGAAGAAGACGGCCCCGGCCGCCCGCAAGCCGGTGGCGAAGAAGACCACGCCTCCGGGCAAGTGAGGGACGCGCGGCCCCGGCGGGGGCCGCGTGACGGATGACGGACGACGGGCCGGGCACTTCCGAGGTGCCCGGCCCGTTGTACGGGTACGCGGCGGCCGCAGGCGGGTACGGTTGGCCGTAGAGACGACTCGACTCGGGTGGTGGGCATTGTGCTGATGACGGCATTCGGCGGCCTGATGTGGCTGCTCTTCACCGCCATGCTGGTGCTCGCCGTGGTGGCGCTGGCCATGGCCGTGCTGTACCGGGAGGACGCGTACCGCGCCGCCGACAAGCAGAACAAGGGCTTCTGGCTGATCATTCTCGGCATCGCGGTCGCGGTGAACCTGTTCGTGCCGATGCTCTTCCTGCAGCTCGCCGGCCTCGTCGCCACGATCGTCTTCTTCGTGGACGTCCGCCCCGCCCTCAAGCAGGTCTCGGGCGGCGGCTGGGGCCGTCGCCGCCGGGGAAGCAGCAGCGACGGTCCGTACGGGCCGTACAACGGCGGGCGGTAGACGGCGGCAGCCTGGGCGGGCCGTGCGGCGGACGGTTCCGTTACGGCCGTGCAGCGGCGGGCGGTCCCAGCGAAGCGTGCAGCGGTAGGTGGCGGGCGGCCCGGGTCGGCCGTGCAGCGGCGGGCGGTCCGAGCGAGGCGTGCAGCGGCGGGCGGTAGGCGGCGGTCCGTCGTGGTCCGGCCCGCCGTCGTCGGTTACGGTGCCCGGTCGAGCAGGACCACGGCCACGTCGTCCGCCAGTTCCCCTCCGTTGAGGTCGCGGACCTCGTTGACCGTCGCGCGCAGCAGTTCCTCGCCCGTCAGGCCCTCGGCAAGCCGGCGGCGGACCAGTTCCACCATGCCGTCCTGCCCCAGGCGCTCCCCGTCCTGCCCGACCCGTCCCTCGATCAGTCCGTCGGTGTAGAGCATCAGGCTCCAGACCGGCCCCAGCTCCACCTGCATCCGCGGCCAGCGCGCGCCCGGCAACAGGCCGAGCGCGGGGCCGTTGTTGTCGTACGGCAGCAGCTCGGCGATCGGGGTCCCCCCTGCTCGAGCGGAGCCGAGAGCTTGGGGGAGGTGGGGGCGCGCGATCAGCGGTGCCGGGTGGCCGGCCAGGCACAGCCCGGCGCGGCGGCCGTCCGGCGCGATGTCCACCGTGCACAGCGTGGCGAAGATCTCGTCGTTGTCCCGCTCGTGCTCCAGGACCTGCTGCAGCGTGGACAGCAGCTCGTCCCCGCACAGCCCCGCCAGCGTCAGCGCACGCCAGGCGATGCGCAGCTCCACGCCGAGCGCCGCCTCGTCCGGGCCGTGCCCGCACACGTCACCGATCATCGCGTGCACCGTGCCGTCCGGCGTGCGCACCGTGTCGTAGAAGTCACCGCCGAGCAGGGCACGCGAACGGCCGGGCCGGTAGCGGGCGGCGAACCGCAGCGAGGACCCGTCGAGCAGCGGCGTGGGCAGCAGGCCGCGCTCCAGGCGGGCGTTCTCCTGCGCGCGCAGCTTGGACTCGGTCAGCCGCCGCTCGGCCGTGTCGGACCGCTTGCGCTCTACCGCGTACCGGATCGCACGGCTCAGCAGCCGCCCGTCCAGCTCCTCGCGGAACAGGTAGTCCTGGGCGCCCACGCGCACGGCCTCGGCCCCCCGCTCCGCGTCACCGGACGCGGTGAGCGCGAGCACGGCATGGCGGGGCGCGAGCTGCAGCACGTGCCGGAGCACGGCCAGTTCGTCGTCCTCTTCGGCGGCCCGGCCGGGCGCGGGCAGCGCGAGGTCCAGCAGGATGCAGTGGACGTCGTCGGTGAGCAGCCGCTCGGCCTCGGTGAGGTTGCGGGCGGTGCGCAGCCGTATGGGGCGGCCTGCCGAGTCGAGCATCTCGGGCACGATCGGCGAACCGGTCGGATCGTCCTCGATCACGAGCAGGGTGAGCGTGTCGTTCTGGGCCTTGGCACGGGCGGACGGCCCCTGTGCGGTCTGAGCGGTCTGAGCGCCGGGCAGGGACGCGGCTTGAGCCTGACCACCCTCCACGGCCGGGATCGCTCGGGGCCGCGGCACGGGTACGGGCATCGTCTTGGGTTCCTTCCCTCCCCCCGAGGGCACGACGGGACGAGGGACTCGACCCACCGACGGGGACCATAGCGGTAGCCGAGGCCGCAATGGAATGCCGGACGGGGTGGGGTGGTGCAACCGGCCATCGTCATATGCCGCATCCCCTACCGCAGTTGGACAGGGAACCGTCCCGGTGAGGATGACGAAAGTCACGTCCCGCGCAGGTTTCAACCGGAGGGAGGGTGGGCCGCGTCACGTGGGGCGGGTCACGTCATGACACGGCTCTGTTTCCGGTCGGCGTGCGGTTCAGTCGGCGTCCGGGCGCACCACCCCGAGGATCGGCATGGACCCGGCCCCCGCGATCGTCACCGTCCGCCCCGGGCGCGGGGCGTGGACGATCGCGCCGTCGCCGATGTACATCGCCACATGGCTGGCGTCGGAGAAGTAGATGATCAGGTCTCCGGGGCGCATGTCCTTGATGTCCACGTGCTTGAGCTGCTTCCACTGCTCCTGCGAGGTGCGGGGGATGGGTGCGCCGGCCGCGGCCCAGGCCTGGGACGTCAACCCCGAGCAGTCGTACGATTTCGGCCCTTCTGCCCCCCAGACATACGGTTTGCCGATCTGATCGGTCGCGAACCGTACGGCCTTTTGCCCCTCCTCGGACGCTCTGCCGCGAATCTCCTTCAGTATCCCGGAGTCGAGCCATGCGGTCTGTGCCTGGTGGGCGGCCTGCTCCTCCAGCTTCTGCAGTCGCTCCCGCTCCTGCGTCTTCAGCCGGGACTGCAGCTCCTCGGCGGCGGCGATCTGCTTCTCGATCTCCTTCTTGGCCTCGGCCTTGGCCTTGCGGTTGGCGTCGAGCCTCTTCCACTCGTCGGCGGCGTCGCTCGCGTACTGCTTCAAGTCCTCCTGCGTACGCGTCAACTCGGCGATGAGTCCCGTGGTCGCGTGTTCGCCCTGACGGACCGTGCCCGCGTCGTCCAGGAACTCCTGGGGGTCACGGCTCAGCCAGAGCCGCATCTCGGGCGGCAGGCCACCGCCGCGGTACTGGGCGCGGGCCGCTGCGCCCGCGCGGTCCTTCAACTCGGCCAGCCGCTCCTGGCCCTTGACGATCTCCCGCGCCAACCGGACGATCTGCGCCGACTGCGTCTCGGCCTTCTCCTCGGCCGCGTTGTAGGCGTCGGTGGCGACCGCCGCGTCGTGGTACAGCGCGTCCAGTTTTCTGCGGACCGATTCGAGAATCTCGTCCGACGCCGACGCCGACGCCGTGGCTGCCGCCGAGCCGTCGGACGGGGTGGGTCTCGGGTCAGGCCGCTCCGGGCTCGCGTAAGCCCCGCCCGGTGTGCCCAGCACGGTGACCGTGCAGACCAGAGCGATGGCCGCCGTGACCAGGGTCCGCTTCCCGGATCCCATACCTTCCCCCCAAAGCTGATTTACCGTCAGTAACTTACGAGACGTCTGGGGATCGTGCCACGCTCGGGCGCAAAGCGACAGAGGCGGGACTTAACCGCGCAAAAAACTCCCCCACCTGCCGCACCTCGTACGACGATCTCCCTCCCCTGTCACCGGCCCGCGTACGGCGATCTTCCCGCGAGTGTGACGAAGCAGTCAGGAAGATCGTTCCCCGCAGGTCGGGCAGGGGTCATGTGCGGGGCGCCAAGGCTCCCCAGGCCACGGTGACTTCACCCTGGCGCCAGCGCGCCCGGCCGTCGGTGACCGGCCAGTCCGCCGTCAGTCGGCGGACGGTGCGTATCCAGCGCTGGCGCGCGCCGTACGCGGCGTACGGCGCGGCGGCGGCCCAGGCGCGGTCGAAGTCGCGCAGGAAGGCGTGCACGGGCTCGCCCGGAACGTTGCGGTGGATGAGCGCCTTCGGCAGCCGCTCGGCCAGGTCGGACGGGCGGTCGAGGGAACCGAGCCGAGTGGCGAACGTCACGGTGCGCGGACCCTCGGGGCCGAGGGCGACCCACACATGACGGCGGCCGATCTCGTCGCACGTGCCCTCGACGAGCAGCCCGCCGCGGAAGCCGGACGCCGGGTCGGCGGGGGCGAGCCGGGCGCACAGCCGCTCCCAGGCGGCGGCGACCTCGCCCTCCTCGTACTGTCGCAGGACGTTCGCCGCCCGGATGAGCGAGGGGCGCCCCGGCACGGGCACCTCGAACCCCCCGTGCCGGAAGACCAGCCCCTCACAGGCGTACGGCTGAGCGGCCACGACCCGGGCGGGCTCGATCTCCACCCCCACGACCCGGGTGCGGGGCGCGGCGGCACGCAGCCGTCGCAGCAACTCGACCGCGGTCCAGGGCGCGGCCCCGTACCCGAGGTCGACGGCCACGGGCTCCGTCGCACGACGAAGCTCGGCCCCATGGACCGCTGCGATCCAGCGATCCATCCGGCGCAGCCGATTCGGATTGGTCGTCCCGCGCGTCACCGTACCCACGGGGCGGGACGCGACGCGGGTTGACATGCCTACGAGAGTAAGGGGGCGGGACAGGCCGCCGGACCGGCCTGTGGACAACTCCGACGCCGGGACTGTCCCCCGGGCCGGTAAAGGATTCGGCATCTACGGTTCAACGATCTTGTCCTGTGCATGACTCAGTGGGTGGGATGTGCGGAGACCACTTCGTGCGACTCCGGACCACTCAGGGGGATTCATGCACATAGCCCGTACCGGGCGGGGTGCCGCGGCTTCCACGGCCGCCACCGCCGCCCTCGCCGTCGCCGCGCTGGCGACCGCTCCGCTGGCCGGCGTCACCACCGCCGCGCCCGCCGCCGTACCGCACACCAAGGCGGTTCCGGCCGTCGTCGGGCACACGCTCGTCCATGGTGTGGCCAGCCCGCTCTCCAGCGAGCAGTGCCAGGCCAAGTGGCACATCGCCTGCTACAACCCGCTGCAGTACCGCACCGCGTACAACCTCAACCCGCTGTACCGGAAGGGCATCACGGGCAAGGGGCGCACCATCGTCATCGTCGACTCGTTCGGCTCCCCGACGGTCCAGCACGACCTCGATGTGTACAGCAAGCAGTTCGGTCTGCCCAGCACCAAGATCAAGGTGGTCAAGTGGGGCAAGGTGCCCCCCTTCGACCCGAAGAACTCCGACATGACCGGCTGGGCCGGCGAGACCTCCCTGGACGTCGAGATGGCCCACGCCGTGGCGCCCGACGCCAAGATCGTCCTGGTGGAGACGGCGGTCTCCGAGACCGAAGGCACCACGGGTCTCCCGGAGATGATGAGCGCCGAGAAGTACCTGATCGACCACGGGGTCGGCGACGTCATCAGCCAGAGCTTCGGCGCCACCGAGAACACGTTCCCCGGTTTCGACAAGGGTGACTTCTCCAGCGTCAAGAACCTGCGCTACGCCTTCCAGGACGCCAACCGCAAGCACGTGACGGTCCTCGCCTCCTCCGGTGACGGCGGCGCCACCGACCTCATGGCGGACGGCAAGACCTACTACAAGAAGCCCGTCAACTCCTGGCCGTCCTCGGACCCGCTGGTCACCTCCATCGGCGGCACCCGGCTCCACCTGAACGACAAGGGGCAGCGCGTCAAGCCGGACAGCGTCTACAACGACTACGGCGCGGGCGGCGGCGGCCAGTCCCACGTCTTCACCCGTCCGGCCTTCCAGAACGGCGTGAAGAACGTGGTAGGCACTCGTCGCGGCACCCCGGACGTGTCGATGGCCGCCGCGGTCAACGGCGGCGCCTGGGTCTACTCCAGCTTCGACCCGACCGCCACCGGCTGGGACGTCTCCGGCGGCACCAGCGAGGCCAGCCCGCTCTTCTCCGGCATCATCGCCCTCGCCGACCAGGCGGCCGGCCACCGGGTGGGCAACATCAACGGGGCGCTGTACAGCCTCCTCAAGCAGAAGAACTCCGGCATCGTCGACGTCGACGACGGCACGGACAACAGCTATGAGGGCGTCACCGGCTACAAGGCCGTCAAGGGCTACGACATGGCCACCGGCGTCGGCACGGTGGACGCCCTGCGCTTCGTGCAGGCTCTCGCCCGGGCGAGCCGCCGCGGCTGACGCCTCGGTGCTGCCGCAGGGGTTCGCCGCCTGCGATTCCCTGGGACGGCCCGAGTCGCGTACTCGGGCCGTCCGCCGTCGCAGGCCGGCGTGCCTCAGGAGGAGGCGGAGGCAGCGGCCCTGGCGCAACTCACGCCCGGCTCGGGAAGTTCAGCGCGCGGAGGCCGCTGGCCGAGGCCGCTGGCCGAGGCCGGGTGCGGTCCTGATCGGCGGGTCGACCTCGTCGACGGTCTCGACAACCGTCGTGGTCCCAGCCACCGTTGGGGCACATCCCATACGTACGGGTCAGGCGTCGGCCAAGCGGAAGTGGACGATGGCGATGTCGTCGGCGGACCCGATGTCGGGGTAGTGGTACCGCAGCCTGTCGTGGAGTTCTGCGAGATCGCGGAACCCGTCGGCGACGGCGTCCTGCTCGGTCAGTTCGCCGACCTTCTTCGACGTGATCTGCGTGACGACACCCTCCAGCACCACCTCCTCATCGAGCTCGAAGACCATGTCGACCGGTCCCGGGGCGACCGGGTCCCGGAAGCGTACGGTCGTCGTCTTCCGCCCCGCGCGGACGGCGTCGAGATAGTCCCGATGGAAGGACAAGGACTGCCTGGCCACCGCATGACGGCCCGGTTCGGAGGACACGGACTGCTCCGCCCACACATAGCTGTGCGGCAGGAGGTCGGCCATGGAGACGCTGCGGACTCCTTCGGCCGTCGGAACCAGGACGCGGATGCCTGGATGGTGGTCGAGAAGGACTTGTCGGTCACGACCGCACGGCGCGAGCACACCGCGGCCCCGGTCGCCGACCGCAACGATCGTCGTCAGGTCACGCGCCCCCGCCGCACGGGCATGCCCGAGAGCCACGAGCTCCGCACAGGGGCCGCCGGTGAAGTGGTAGAGGTTGATGCCACCGAACATCCGTCCTTGGGCATCCCGGACAGCGGCGCCAACCGTGTGCACCTCCCCGTCGCCGTTGGCCTCCACGATGCGCCGGGCCAACTCGATCAGTTCCATGTCTTCTTGCGTCGGCAAGTGCGGGGTCCCGTCCATGCACAGCACCCTACGACCGGCGCTCAGAAGCGACGAACACAGGCGGCACAGCGCAATCCCCTACCGGGCCCACAGCACGAAAGTGCCCCTCATCCGCGCCGAACGCGCAGGTGAGGGGCACGATCATGATGGCCGGACCTGTCTGAACGGTGGTGTCCGTCGCTGAATGCGACGGAAACTGAGACCAACGGGCGTGGGCTGACCAGGCCGTCCGGATCACTGCCCGCAGGCGCATCCGTCCGCTGCCGGGGTCTCCTCGGTGGCCTGGCCGGTGCAGCAGCCGTCGCCGGTGGAGTTGGGGTCGGCGTTCTTGCCGAGGGTGTCGGCGTCGGCCTTCACGACATAGACCTCCCGGGGCTCCTTGCCAGGGCCGTGGACCCACACCTTGTCCTGGAGCGCGTAGCAGCAGGACGTGTCGTTCTCCTCGAAGGTGGCCAGGCCGGCGTCCTTGAGGCGGGTAGTGGCGGCGTTGACCCGGTCGGTGGACTCCACCTCGACGCCGAGGTGGTCCAGTCGGGTTTCCTCGCCGGGCTCGCCCTCGATCAGGACGAGCTTGAGCGGGGGCTCGGCGATGGCGAAGTTGGCGTAGCCCTCGCGCCGATGGGCCCGGCCGGCGAATACCGCATCGCCTCGATGGGCGCCGAGCATGCCCACCAAGTCCCGACGATCTACAGAGACAACCCCAGCCCACTGAAAAGCCCCCTGCCCGCGGAGACCGCGGGCAGGGGGCTTGGACGTGCGGGCTTACTTCTTCTTGCCCTGGTTCTTGACCGCCTCGATCGCCGCCGCGGCCGCCTCCGGGTCGAGGTACGTGCCGCCGGGGGTGATCGGCTTGAAGTCGGCGTCCAGTTCGTAGGAGAGCGGGATGCCCGTCGGGATGTTCAGGCCGGCGATGTCGGCGTCCGAGATGCCGTCCAGGTGCTTGACCAGGGCGCGCAGGCTGTTGCCGTGGGCCGCGATCAGGACCGTGCGGCCGGCCAGGAGGTCGGGGACGATCCCGTCGTACCAGTACGGGAGCATGCGGAAGACGACGTCCTTGAGGCACTCCGTCCTCGGGCGCAGCTCCGGCGGGATCGTCGCGTAGCGCGGGTCGTCGGCCTGGGAGAACTCCGAGTCGTCCTGGATCGGGGGCGGCGGCACGTCGTAGGAGCGGCGCCAGAGCATGAACTGCTCCTCGCCGAACTCCTGAAGCGTCTGCGCCTTGTCCTTGCCCTGGAGGGCGCCGTAGTGGCGCTCGTTCAGGCGCCAGGAGCGGTGTACCGGGATCCAGTGGCGGTCGGCGGCCTCCAGTGCCAGCTGCGCGGTGCGGATCGCGCGCTTCTGGAGGGACGTGTGGACCACGTCGGGCAGCAGGCCGGCGTCCTTGAGCAGCTCACCGCCGCGGACCGCCTCCTTCTCGCCCTTCTCGTTCAGGTTGACGTCCACCCAGCCGGTGAACAGGTTCTTCGCGTTCCACTCGCTCTCGCCATGGCGGAGGAGGATCAGCTTGTACGGTGCGTCGGCCATGCCTCAGAGCGTAATCCACGCATTCGCCCCCTCGTACGGCCCGCCCGGCAGGCGGACAGCCGGTCGGCGGGCGGCCCCCGCGCCGTAGGACAGTTGACGGCTTCTGTTAATTGAGTGGCCCCTCCGCGCCGTGCCTTTGTAAGTTGTGATCACCGTTCGAGCCGCTTACATGCGCCTATGCCCGTGGGGGACCCATGTCGATCGCCGCCGTCAGACGTGCCGCCCGCGAGACCGTCTCGGGGCTTCCCCGCGAGTTCTGGTGGCTGTGGACGAGCACGCTCGTCAACCGGCTGGGCGCCTTCGTCGCCACCTTCATGGCGCTGTACCTGACCCTGGACCGCGGGTACTCCGCCTCGTACGCCGGGCTCGTCGCCTCGCTGCACGGGCTCGGCGGTGTCGTCTCCTCGCTCGGCGGTGGGGTGATGGCCGACCGGCTCGGGCGGCGCCCCACCCTGCTGATCGCCCAGACGTCGACCGCCGGGTTCGTGGCGCTGCTCGGGTTCGTGCGGGACCCCGTGGCCATCGCCGGCGTCGCCTTCTTCGTCGGCATGGCGAGCAACGCCTCCCGGCCCGCCGTGCAGGCGATGATGGCCGACATCGTTCGCCCCGAGGACCGGGTGCGCGCCTTCTCCCTCAACTACTGGGCGATCAACCTCGGCTTCGCCGTGTCCTCCATGGCGGCGGGTTTCATCGCCGAGTTCAGCTATCTCGCCGGGTTCCTGATCGAGGCGGGGATGACGTTGGTCTGCGCGGTCGTCGTCTTCGCGAAGCTGCCCGAGTCGCGGCCCGCTCCCACCGCCAAGGAGGCCGCGGGCGTCGTCGGTCTCGGGACCGTCGTGCGGGACGGCCGTTTCATGAGCGTCGTCGGGCTGTCCTTCCTCGTCGCGCTCGTCTTCCAGCAGGGGTCCGTCGGTCTGCCGGTCGCCATGGGGGAGGCCGGGTTCTCGCCCGCGGACTACGGCATGGCGATCGCCGTCAACGGCATACTGATCGTCGCGCTGCAGATCCCGGTCACCCGCTTCATCGAGCACCGCGATCCGCGCCGGCTGTTGGTGGTCTCCTCCGTGCTCGCGGGGTACGGCTTCGGGCTGACGGCCTTCGCGGGCTCGGTCGGTGTCTTCGCGCTGACGGTGTGCGTGTGGACACTGGCGGAGATCGTCAACGCGCCCACCCAGACCGGCCTCGTGGTACGCCTCTCCCCGGTGCACGGGCGCGGCCGCTACCAGGGCATGTACACCCTGTCCTGGTCGGTGGCCTCGCTCATCGCGCCGCTGCTGTCCGGCTTCGTCATCGACCGGCTCGGCGCGCAGTGGCTGTGGGGCCTGTGCGCGGTGGTCGGTACGGCGGCCGGGTTCGGCTACGCCGCGCTGATGCGCCGCCTCCCGGGGGAGGAGCCGGCGCGGGGAGCGGAGAAGGAGACGGCGGGGGCGGCGGAGGTCGGCGCGGCCTGAGGCGGGCAAGCCGGGGACCGGGCTGCGGGAGTACTGCCCCACGGCGGGGCCGACCCCACGGCGGCCCGCCGCGGTCACAGCCCCGCCGACCCCGCCCCGGTCAAAGCCCCCGCTGCGCCTCGTACAGGTTCCGCGGTCGTACGGCGTCCGTCGTGCCGTACAGCTCCAGGCGGGAGTGCAGGTCGCCCGTGAAGTCGGGCACGTCGATCTGGTCGAACTCCGTGACCTCGTTGATGCCGACGGTGGCGGAGTACGGCGCCAGGCCGTCGATCTTCATCAGGCCCGCGCGGCCGTTCGTCACGCGGATGTTCCAGTGGGTGAACCGGGCGCCGAAGAGGGGCCCGGCGATGGCGTCACCGCCGTGACGGCCGTTGTTGTTCACGGTGATGTCCGTACGGACGTTGGCGAACGGCAGCCCCCGGTGCGAGTCGAACGTGCCCATCTGCATCTCGCCGCGCGACCAGACGTTGTACGAGGACAGGCCCTCCACGTTGATGCCGTGGAGCTGCGTGTTCGGCGGGGCCGGGACGGTGCGCTGCTCGATCGTGAAGTCCTCGATCAGGTTGTCGTGGGAGCCCTCGCGGCAGAAGTACGGGTGGTGCGAGCCACGGCCCGCCACGCGCGTGCGGCGGAGCGTGCAGGAGGAGGCGGCGACCAGGCCGAAGCCGTTGTCCACGTGCCGCACGACGACGTCGTCCGCCCAGCAGTCGTACGCGCACTGGAACGCGACCCCGTTGTAGCCCTTGTCCAGCAGGTGCTGGGACTGCGGGGTCTCGATCGCCTGCAGCGTGAGGCCCTCGACGCCCGCACCGGTCAGCTCCCGTACGTGCGTGGTCAGGCGCGGATCCCACTCCGGGCGCACGTCCAGCGGAAGAGGTCGCTCGAACGTGACCTTCCGGCCCGCCACGCGCGCGATGCGCACGGGCCACTCATAGGGGACGTACGACGTCAGCTTCGTCATGTCGTCCCAGGAGTACGCCTGCGGGCCGGGACCGCCGCCCGACATGTGCTCCAGGAGGGTGTGGCCGGCGTCGTCCGCGAGGCGGAGCAGGACGAGCCGGCCCGGCCTCAGCCGACGGGCGTCGGCGACCGTCACCGTCCAGGAGCCCTGCCTGGCCGGGGACACCGTGGTCAGCGTCTCCCACTCGTCGCGCCTGTTGCCGGTCCAGCCCTCGAACGGCCATGCCTGCGCCCGGACGGCCGCGACCAGGGAGTCCCAGCGGGCCTTTGGTGCCAGCCAGATGAGACCGCCCGCCCAGGACCAGGACGACTTGGTGCCGCCGTAGCGGGAGCCGTAGACGCCGATCAGCTCGGTCAGGTTCTTCGTCGCGTACAGCGTCGTACGGTTGCTGCCCGCTCCCCGCAGGACGACGTTGTCGTATCCGATGTGGATCAGGCCGTCGATGCGGAAGGTGCCGGCTGGGATGGTGACCGTGCCACCGCCGGCCCTTCCGGCGGCGGCGATGGCACGGTTGATCGCGGGGGCGCAGTCGGTCGTGCCGTCCGCCACGGCTCCGTAGGCCGTCACGTCGGCCACCACGGGGCGGCGGGGGAAGCGCGCCGTCCCGCACCGGTGGCCGGCCCGGCCCACGTACGGGATCTGCGGATGGGTGAAGGGCGTGCGGACCAATTCGTGCCACAGGACGGGCACCTGGCCTCTGGACGGTGTGGCGGCCGCCGCCGTCGTTCCGGTGGCGGCGGCGGCCGCCACGGCGATGGCGCCTGCGAGCAGGCTCCGTCTGCTGAGGTCCGCGTGCCCGTTGCCCATACCCGAACCGCCTTCCAGGGATTCCCGGGACGAGCCCGGGAGATAAAGTCCATGGATGTGAACGACGTTCAGAATTGAGCTGGCCGTGAGCATGCCACGGGCCCGCATGGCGCGGAAGGGGTCGTGCGGAGGTGAATCACAGGGCCCGCAGGGTCAGTCCTCGGGTCGCCGGGTCAGATGACGGAACGCCTCCAGGTTGCGCGTGGACTCCCCGCGGGACACCCGCCAGGCGTACTCCTTCCGGATCGCGGATGCGAAACCCAGCTCCAGAAGGGTGTTGAAACTGCCGTCCGCCGCCTCCAGGACCGAGCCGAGCAGCCGGTCCACCTCGTCCGGGGTGACCGCGGCCAGCGGCAGCCGGCCGGTGAGGTAGATGTCGCCGAGCGGGTCTACGGCGTAACTCACCCCGTAGAGCTTGAGGTTGCGCTCCAGCAGCCAGCGGTGCACCGCGGGCTCGTTCTCGTCGGGGTGGCGGATCACGAAGGCGTTGAGGGACAGCGAGTGCCGGCCGACGATCAGTGAGACGGTCGTCGACAGCTTGCGCGTGCCGGGGAGCTTCACGACGTACGAGCCCGACTGCGGGCTCTCCCACTCCAGTTCGGCGTCCTTCAGGACCCCTTCGATGACCTGTGCGGCCCGCTGCTCATCGGACATGCAAGGCAGCGTACGCGAGGTGCGGGCCTGTCTTTGGGATCAGGTCGGCTGTGCGGAACGGTCCTTTGCGGCCCCGCTCGGCTGGGCTGATCCGAAAGACAGGCCCTAGCCGTGGTGGGCGCGCGCCCGGCGCCGGTGGGCCTGCATGGCCTCCGTGTAGACCCCGGCGGTCGCGGAGGCCGCCGCGTCCCAGCCGAACGACCGGGCGTGCCGGGCCGCGGCCTCGCCCATCCGGGCGCACAGCTGCGGGTCGTCGGCGAAATCACGGAGCACGCGCGCGTACGCGGCGGGGTCGTGGCCCTCGACCAGGAACCCGGTGTGCCCGCCCCGCACGGCGACGGGCAGTCCCCCGACCGCGGCCGCCAGGACCGGCGTGCCGACGGCCTGTGCCTCGATCGCCACGAGCCCGAAGGACTCGCTGTACGACGGCATCACCAGGACGGACGCGGCGCGGAACCAGTCGGCGAGCTGGTCCTGCCGCACGGGCGGCCTGAAGCGGACGACGTCGGAGATGCCCAGCCGGGCGGCGAGCTTCTGCAGCCCCTCCGGCTTGGCGAGCCCACTGCCACTGGGGCCTCCGACGACGGGCACGACGATGCGGGAGCGCAGCTCGGGGCGCTCGTCGAGGAGGACGGCGACGGCACGCAGCAGCACGTCGGGCGCCTTGAGGGGCTGTATGCGCCCGGCGAAGAGCGGGATGAGCGCGTCCTGCGGCAGCCCGAGCCGAGCCCTGGCGGCGGCCCGGCCGTCGGCGGGCCGGAAGCGTTCCAGGTTCACTCCGGGATGGACGACGGCCACCTTGCCGGGGTCGGCGGCGTAGTGGTGTACGAGCTCGTCGGCCTCTTCGGAGGTGTTGGCGATGAGCCGGTCGGCGGCGGTCACGATCTGCATCTCGCCGATGACCCGGGCGGCGGGCTCGGGGGTGTCGCCCTCGGCGAGGTTGGCGTTCTTGACCTTGGCCATGGTGTGCATGGCGTGCACCAGGGGGACGCCCCAGCGCTGGGCGGCCAGCCAGCCGACGTGGCCGGAGAGCCAGTAGTGGGAGTGCACGAGGTCGTAGTAGCCGGGGCGGTGACCGGCCCAGGCCTGCATCACACCGTGCGTGAAGGCGCACAGCTGGGCCGGGAGGTCCTCCTTGGCCAGCCCCTCGTACGGTCCGGCGTCGACGTGCCGGACGAGCACGCCCGGGGCCAGCTGGACGGTCGGCGGGAGAGCGGCCGTGGTGGCCCGGGTGAAGACCTCGACCTCGATGCCCAGGGCGGCGAGCCGCTGGGCCAGCTCCACGATGTAGACGTTCATGCCGCCGGCGTCACCCGTGCCGGGCTGGTGCAGCGGTGAGGTGTGCACGGAGAGCATGGCCACACGGCGGGGCCTGCGGTGTGGCAGCCGCAGCCGCGAGGTGGTCGCCGGAGAGCGACGCCCGAGCCTGGTGACGTACTGGCTCACGTGGCGTTCCTCCTTGCTGCGGGCATGCCTGAGCGGACGGCGCGGAACACCCTCCAGGAAGTCGAACGCCGCGCGAGTGCGCACCATTTCCCGTGGAGGCGGTTTTACCCAATCATTGCCATGTGTCGGTCAACCGTTCGAGGGGTTGGGTTGCTGAGCCGGTGCCCGGCCGGCGGTGGCCTCAGGTCGGCAGGGGGTCGGCGGCGTCAGGTCGACAGGGGGACCGGGTGAATCTCGTCCGCCTTGTGGCCTGCGCGTTCGTGGATGCGCTGGACCGCCTCGGCCGAAGGAGCCTCGGACAGGCAGTAGACCGTCCCCGAGTCCGGGTCCGCCCACGCGCGCTGGAAGTGCACGCCCTCTTCCTCCTCGATGGCGAGGTCGGCCTGGTGGGCCTCGCTCAGCTGATCCGGCGTGATGCCCTTCATACCGTGGTGGATGTCCATGAACTGGGCCATGACCTGGTACCTCGTTCCTGGTGCGCCCCCGTTCCTTCGTTTCCTTCCTCCTCTTTCCTTCTCCTTCCTTCTCTTTCATGCTGCGCTCGAGGGCTTCCCCACGCATACGAGGGGCCCCGGCAGTGCGCCGGGGCCCCTCGTCGTCGTAGATCCGTGTTCCGTTGTCGAGCGGTCGAGCGGTCGTGCTGTCGAGTGCGATGCGCCGTCAGCCGCACTGGCAGGGCGCGCCCGACTGGCACCCGCATCCGCAGCCGGAGCCGCAGCCGCAGGCGCCGACCAACGGCAGGCTTGTGATCTCGGCGGGCTGGTGGGTCTCGCGCTCCTGCGTGGGGTCGGGCGTGCTCGGGGTCTCGGCCATGGGTCCCTCCTCGAAGGATGTCGAGACTGGTGCCTCAGCCCATTGCATGCCCACTGGGCCGGGCGCATCAACGGCGCACGGGGGCTCGTACACGCCCGGCCGGCCTTCTTCAGGCCCCTTGCGGGCTCCCCGTCACGCGCCCTCGACGCCCGTCACCGGCTGGACACCGGGCTGGAGGTCGTCCGCGTGCTCACCGGTCACCAGGTACACCACCCGCTTGGCCACCGCGACCGCGTGGTCGGCGTAGCGCTCGTAGTAACGGCCCAGCAGGGTCACGTCCACGGCGGTCTCGATGCCGTGCCTCCAGCGCTCGTCGATCAGGTGCTGGAAGAGGGTGCGGTGCAGCAGGTCCATCTCGTCGTCGTCCTGCTCGAGCTGCAGCGCCAGGTCGACGTCCTTGGTGACGATCACCTCGGCCGCCTTGGCCATCAGGCGCTGGGCGAGCTGGCCCATCTCCAGGATGGTGGCGTGCAGGTCCTGCGGCACGGCGCGCTCGGGGAAGCGCAACCGGGCCAGCTTCGCGACGTGCTGGGCGAGGTCGCCCGAGCGCTCGAGGTCCGCGCTCATCCTGAGCGACGTCACCACGATGCGCAGATCCGTCGCCACCGGCTGCTGGCGGGCCAGGAGGGCTATCGCGCGCGCCTCCAGGTCGTGCTGGAGGTCGTCGACCTTCTGGTCGGCCTCGATCACGGCCTCCGCCAGCTTCAGGTCGGCGTCGAGGATGGCCGTCGTGGCACGCCCGATCGCCGACCCGACCAACCGGGCCATCTCGACCAGGCTGTCACCGATCGAGTCAAGTTCCTCGTGGTACGCGTCCCGCATCTGGGTGTCCCTCTCTTACGTCTGCTCCGGGGGGCGGGGGCCGGGGCCCGTCGTCACCATGACGAAAACACGGCGGACACGGCGCCCTGCGCAACCCCACGCTCCCACGTTCCGGCCCGTACGCGACTGTTTCCGCCATCCCAAATGAACCAATACTGGCTCCCAGGTGAACTCTGGGCGACGAGTGTTCGAGGTCGCACTCCGATGGCTGTGGGCAGGTGCGAGGACCTGCCTAGTCTGGACGCATGGACGTGAACGCGGCGGTCGCCGCAGCGGCAGCGATCGCCGGAGTGCTCACCGGTGTCATCGCCATGCTGGCGTTCCGCTGGAGCGAGCGCGACCAGAAGCGCCCCACCCGCACTTCCCTGCACACCGACCCCGTGCTGCCGCCGGGCGTGGACACGGTGCTGTCCGTCCTGCGCTCCTCGGCCGTCGTCCTCGACGAGTCCGACGCCGTCGTCAAGGCCAGCTCGGCAGCCTATGCCCTCGGGCTGGTGCGCGGCGGCAGGCTCGCCGTCGAGCCGATGCTCCACATGGCACGTGACACCCGGCGCGACGGCGAGATACGCCAGGTCGAGCTGGACCTGCCGCGGCGCGGCACCGGACGCGGGGAGGCGCTCGCCGTCTCCGCCCGCGTGGCGCCGCTCGGCTCCCGGCTGGTCCTGCTGCTCGTCGAGGACCTCACCGAGGCCCGCCGGATAGAGGCGGTGCGCCGTGACTTCGTGGCGAACGTCAGCCATGAGCTGAAGACACCGGTGGGTGCCCTGTCGCTGCTCTCCGAGGCGGTGATGGACGCCTCCGACGACCCCGAGGCCGTACAGCGCTTCGCGGGCAGGATGCAGATCGAGGCCACCCGCCTGACCAACCTCGTGCAGGAGCTCATCGACCTCTCCCGGGTGCAGAACGACGACCCGCTGGAGGACGCCGAGCCCGTACGCGTCGACGAACTGGTCGCCGAGGCCATCGACCGGTGCCGGCACGCGGCCACCACCAAGCAGATCACCATGGCCTCGAATGTATGGGCGCCCGAAGGGCCCGACCAGGGTGGTGGTGGGCGACGGGTGGGCACCGCGGAACTGCACGTGTGGGGCAACCGCGGGCAGCTCGCCGCCGCCCTCGGCAACCTCGTGGAGAACGCCGTCAACTACTCGCCCGCCCGCACCCGCGTCGGCATCGCCGCCCGCCGGGTGTCCGCCCACGGCGGCGACCTCATCGAGATCGCCGTCACCGACCAGGGCATCGGCATCTCCGACAAGGACAAGGAGCGCATCTTCGAGCGCTTCTACCGCGTCGACCCGGCCCGTTCCCGTGCCACGGGCGGCACGGGGCTCGGTCTCGCGATCGTCAAGCATGTGGCCGCCTCGCACGGCGGGGAGGTCACGGTGTGGAGCTCCGAGGGTCAGGGCTCCACCTTCACCCTGCGGCTGCCGGAGGCGGGTGCGGCCCGCGACCGTGCGACCGACCATCCGTCCGACCTCGATGACGAGGACGGCCGGCCCTACGGGACGACCCCCACCGTCTCATCCCCGTACGAACCGCTTCCCGCCCCGGAGGTCCTTCCGTGACCCGAGTGCTCGTCGTCGAGGACGAGGAGTCCTTCTCCGACGCCCTGTCGTACATGCTCCGCAAGGAGGGCTTCGAGGTCGCCGTCGCGACCACCGGGCCCGACGGACTCGACGAGTTCGAGCGCAACGGCGCCGACCTCGTCCTCCTCGACCTGATGCTGCCGGGTCTGCCCGGCACGGAGGTGTGCCGCCAGCTGCGCGGCCGCTCCAACGTCCCCGTCATCATGGTGACCGCCAAGGACAGCGAGATCGACAAGGTCGTCGGGCTGGAGATAGGAGCCGACGACTACGTCACCAAGCCGTTCTCCTCGCGGGAACTGGTCGCCCGTATCAGGGCCGTGCTGCGCCGCCGCGGCGAGCCGGAGGAGGTCACGCCGGCCGCGCTGGAGGCCGGTCCGGTGCGGATGGACGTCGACCGGCACGTGGTCACGGTCTCCGGGTCGAAGGTCGACCTGCCGCTGAAGGAGTTCGACCTGCTGGAGATGCTGCTGCGCAACGCGGGTCGCGTACTGACCCGTATGCAGCTCATCGACCGGGTCTGGGGCGCGGACTACGTGGGTGACACCAAGACCCTCGACGTCCACGTCAAGCGCCTGCGCGCCAAGATCGAACCGGACCCGGGCGCCCCGCGCTACCTGGTGACGGTCCGCGGCCTCGGCTACAAGTTCGAGCCGTAAGCCGTAGCGCGGCGGCGGCGTGTCGGCGCACGCATCGCACGACGAAGGGCGGGACTCCTGGCGGAGTGCCGCCTTCGTGCGTGTGGGTGCCTGCCGCACTGCCGGCGGCCGTGCCCCTCCTCCGCGCGGACCGTACGACGAAGGGCGGCACCCCCAGCGGGGTACCGCCCTCGTGTCCGTGCCCGGGAGTCCCTCAGTGGCTCGGGGACGTCGACGCCGAAGCCGACGGCTTTCCCTTGGCGCCAGCGGCCGGGGAGCCCTGCACCGACGTGGACGGCTTGGGGGAGCCCGGCGCCGACGTGGACGGGGACGCGGAGCCGGTGGCCGACGGCGACGGGATGTTGCTCGGGCCCCACTTGGTGAAGTAGCTCTCGGCCGGGACCACGAACGCCCGCAGGCTCACGTCCCCCGCCTCGCTGAAGCTGAACGTGATCTTCTGCGCGTTGCCGTCCTGCACGGCCTCCCGGCTGCTCGGCAGCACCGCGGAGGCGTTGCCCTTGCCGCCGATCACGACGGAGCTGCCGGCGGGGATGGTCAGCTTGCCCTTGCCCGAGGCCGGGCTGAGTTCCGCGGTCTTGCCGGTGCCGTCGACCGTGATGGAGTCCAGCGTCTGGTCCGTACGGCCGGAGTTGAAGACCGTCGCGGAGATCACGGCGGGCCCGGTGGACTTCGGGTCGGGCTGGGTGATGACGAGCGCGTTCTGGATCTTGATGTTTCCGACGCTGGTCGCCGCGTTGTCCGGCTTGACCTGGAGGGTCTGGCTGTCGTTGCCGGCGCCGCAGGCGGCGAGCGAGGCGATCGAGAACGCGATGGCGGCGGCGGCGAGGGCGCCGCGTCGAAGGCTGCTGCTCACGGCGGCGGCAACTCCTTGTACGTGGGCGTAGCAGAGCGACTCCCCTATAAAGCCGCCCTAAGTATCTGTCAGCGGCCTTAGGTTACCGAGCCGCTCCCAAGCCACCGCACCCGACCCTCCCCAAGCCCGGCACTTCGCCTCGCGGGGCCGACCCCGCGCCGCAGCGCGCCCCACCGCTGTCAGGGTGACGGCGCAGGGTTCACGCAGTTCCTGCAGTCCCATCTGCCACTACAGTCACTGCTGTCACTTTGACCACTGCTGACTCAGCATTCACATAAGCGTCTCCTCACCCGCCCCGGGGATTTCCCGTAAGGAATGCGAGACGGGTTGCGAGACGGGTGCCGAAAATCGATCACCGGCACAACAGCCGCGCCTCGCCGGAGCCCTTGATCAATTCCGGATTCGACTCGTACCCGCCTCCGCGCACCGAACGGAGTAGCGGAAGTCGATCACTTGAGGGTGGACAAAACCGAAGATTCCGGGCACGCTCGGAGCCGTGCGACGCGTGTAACGCCCGGGTTCCGCCCCGCCCGCACAGCCGCTCCGACCTGCGAATACCCTCTTCCGCTCCCCCCTCGAAGCACGTTCCGGTCGCGCTTGTCAAGCCCCGAGATATGCCCTGACCTGCGAAAACGCCATTCAGAAGACGCGGTTTCCGTGTTACCCTGGATAGCCACGGAAGGGGTACCTGTCACATGACGTTCAAGGTTGGCGACACCGTGGTCTATCCCCATCACGGGGCCGCGCTGATCGAGGCCATCGAAACTCGCCAGATCAAAGGCGTGGACAAGACCTACTTGGTGCTGAAGGTCGCCCAGGGCGACCTGACGGTGCGTGTGCCAGCGGACAATGCGGAGTTCGTCGGCGTGCGTGATGTGGTCGGTCAGGACGGGCTGGACCGGGTCTTCGAGGTGTTGCGCGCGCCGTACGCCGAGGAGCCCACGAACTGGTCTCGTCGTTACAAGGCAAACCTGGAGAAGCTCGCCTCCGGCGACGTCATCAAGGTCGCGGAAGTCGTGCGTGACCTGTGGCGCCGTGAGCGCGAGCGCGGACTCTCCGCCGGTGAGAAGCGGATGCTCGCCAAGGCGCGGCAGATCCTGGTGAGCGAGCTCGCCCTCGCGGAGAACACGAACGAGGACAAGGCCGAAGCGCTGCTCGACGAGGTCCTCGCGTCCTGACGCCCGTCCGGCCTGCTCGCTCCCGGCCAGGAGCGCGGCGGACCGACCGGCGCACAGCACACACGCGATGCCGCGGTGCCCGATGACACGGTAGATGTCGCCGGGCGCTGCGGCATGTTCGTACCCGCCATTGCCCGACGTACCCATGACGCCGCGGCCCGAACCACAGGTACAACAGCCGGAACGTGAAAGCCGTGCCACCCGGATCCCTGTCCCGACGGGGAAACCCCGATACTTGGCGTGCCGGGCCCGGGCAGTCGGCTCGACCAGAAGTCACGGAAGGGTCCGGTCAAGGCGTCGCGCCCGGCACGGTGTGGCCATACCCATCCCGGCCGAGCACACAAACCTGACAGGAACCGATGTCTGACGATTCGCGCCCTTCGACCACCGAGCCGGCCGCCGTCCGTACCGCCGCGGTGATTCCGGCCGCCGGCCGGGGCGTACGCCTCGGCCCGGGCGCCCCCAAGGCGCTCCGCGCGCTCGGTGGCGTTCCCATGCTCATCCACGCCGTGCGCGCGATGGCGGCGTCCCGTGCGGTCTCGCTCGTCATCGTCGTGGCCCCGCCCGACGGAACCGCCGAGGTCAAGTCGCTGCTCGACGCGCACGCGCTGCCGGAGAGGACGGACTTCCTGGTCGTCCCCGGCGGCGAGACACGCCAGGAGTCCGTGCGGCTCGGCCTCGACGCCCTGCCGCCCGAGTACGGGATCGTCCTGGTCCACGACGCGGCCCGCCCCCTGGTGCCGGTGGACACGGTGGACGCGGTGATCGAGGCGGTACGGGAGGGCGCGCCGGCCGTCGTCCCGGCGCTGCCGCTCGCCGACACGGTGAAGGAGATCCGGCCGGCCGCCGCGCCCGGCGAGCCGGAACCGGTCGTCGCCACACCGGACCGGGCCCGGCTGCGCGCGGTGCAGACCCCGCAGGGCTTCGACCGCGCGACGCTGATCCGGGCCCACGAGACGGTCACGGACAACGTCACGGACGACGCGAGCATGGTGGAGCAGCTCGGGCTGCCGGTCGTCGTGGTCCCCGGCCACGAGGAGGCCTTCAAGGTCACGCGCCCGCTGGACCTGGTGCTCGCGGAGGCGGTCCTGACCCGCAGGAGGCTCACCGATGGGTTCTGAGGCGTCCGATGTCCGGCTGCCGCCGGGTGGGCCGCTGCTGCCCCAGGTGGGCATCGGCACCGACATCCACGCCTTCGAGGAGGGGCGGGAGCTGTGGTGCGCGGGCCTGAAGTGGGAGGGCGAGGGGCCCGGCCTTGCGGGCCACTCCGACGCCGACGTGGTCGCACACGCCGCGTGCAACGCCCTCTTCTCCGCCGCCGGCCTCGGCGACCTGGGGCAGCACTTCGGCACCGGGCGGCCCGAGTGGTCCGGGGCGTCCGGGGTGACGCTGCTCGCGGAGGCGGCACGGATCGTGCGCGAGGCGGGGTTCCGGATCGGGAACATCGCGGTGCAGGTCGTGGGTCCGCGCCCGAAGATCGGCAAACGCCGCGACGAGGCGCAGAAGATCCTCTCGGAGGCGGCGGGCGCACCGGTCTCGGTCTCCGGCGCCACGACGGACGGCCTCGGCTTCCCCGGCCGGGGCGAGGGCCTGATGGCGGTGGCGACGGCGCTCGTGGCGCGGGTGTGCTGACGGCGGCGTTCTTGCTGCGGGTGTGCTGACGGCGGCGCTCGGTATGCGCGTCTGATGACGACGGCGCTCCTGGTGCGGGCGTGCCGAGAGCGTGCGAGGGTACCGGCAGAGTGACCAGCGACACATGACCAAGGTCCCGGAGGCACCCATGCCGACCGCCGTTTTGTCCGACCGCCTCAAGAGCCTGCTCGACGGCCCCGTCTTCATCGTCGTCGGCACGATCCAGCCCGACGGCGGCCCGCAACTGTCCCCCGTGTGGGTCAAGCGGGACGGTGACGACATCCTCTTCTCCACGACGGTCGACCGTCGCAAGAAGCTGAACCTGGACCGCGACCCCCGGGTGAGCGTGGTGGTCCTGAACCCCGACGCGCCGTACGAATACGCGGAGATCCGCGGCACCGCGGAGATGAGCACCGAGGGCGCCCGCGAACTGATCGACGAACTGTCGCTGAAGTACACGGGGAAGAAATACGCGGAGTTCAACCCGGCCTCGGCGCAGGACGCGGACCGGGTGGTGGTGCGGGTGGTGCCGCAGAAGGTGGCGGGGCGGCTCTGAGGCTGCAGGACCCGTCGTATCTGCCGCATGATCGGGTGACGGTCTTGGTGGGCTGGGCGCCGGACAGCGGCCCCGGCCCACTACTCTGGACTCGTGACTATTCGCCTGTACGACACCAGCGCCCGGCAGATCCGTGACTTCACCCCGCTCAAGCCGGGTTGTGTCTCGATCTACCTGTGTGGCGCCACCGTGCAGGCCGCACCGCACATCGGGCACATCCGCTCGGGCCTCAACTTCGACATCATGCGCCGGTGGTTCGAGTACCGCGGGTACCAGGTCACGTTCGTGCGGAACGTCACCGACATCGACGACAAGATCATCGTGAAGTCCGCGGACCAGGGCCGCCCCTGGTGGGCCATCGGGTACGAGAACGAGCGCGCCTTCAACGAGGGATACACCGTGCTCGGCTGCCTCCCGCCGACGTACGAGCCGCGCGCCACCGGTCACATCACCGAGATGGTCGAGATGATGCGCGCTCTCATCGAGCGCGGGCACGCCTACGAGGCGGACGGCAACGTCTACTTCGACGTGCGGTCCTTCCCGGAGTACCTCCAGCTGTCCAACCAGGAGCTGGAGAACCTCCAGCAGCCCTCCGGCGTCGGGGAGACCGGAAAGCGGGACTCGCGCGACTTCGCCATGTGGAAGGCCGCCAAGCCCGGCGAGCCGACCTGGGAGACGCCGTGGGGACGCGGCCGCCCCGGGTGGCACCTGGAGTGCTCCGCCATGGCGCACAAGTACCTGGGCTCCGCCTTCGACATCCACGGCGGCGGCCTCGACCTCATCTTCCCCCACCACGAGAACGAGATCGCCCAGGCCAAGGCCTTCGGCGACGAGTTCGCCCGGTACTGGGTGCACAACGCCTGGGTCACCATGAGCGGCGAGAAGATGTCGAAGTCCCTCGGGAACTCGGTGCTCGTCTCCGAGATGGTCAAGCAGTGGCGGCCCATCGTGCTGCGCTACTACCTCGGCACCCCGCACTACCGCTCGATGATCGAGTACAGCGAGGAGTCCCTGCGCGAGGCGGAGTCCGCGTTCGCGCGCATCGAGGGCTTCGTGCAGCGCGTCGTCGAGAAGGCGGGAGGTGTCGTCGAGCCCGCCGCCGAGGTGCCGCCCGCCTTCGCCGAGGCCATGGACGACGACCTGGGCGTTCCGCAGGCGCTCGCGGTGGTCCACACCACCGTCCGCCAGGGCAACAGCGCACTCGCGGCCGACGACAAGGAGGCCGCCGTGGCCCGGCTCGCCGAGGTGCGCGCCATGCTCGGCGTCCTCGGCCTCGACCCGCTCGATCCGCAGTGGGCCGGCGAGGGCGACCGCGGCGAGGACCTGCACGGGGTCGTGGACTCGTTGGTGAGCATGGTGCTCCAGCAGCGCGAGGCCGCCCGCGCCCGCAAGGACTGGGCCACCGCGGACGCCATCCGTGACCAGCTCAACCAGTCCGGACTCGTCATCGAGGACAGCCCCCAGGGCCCGCGCTGGACGCTCGGCCCCCGCTGAGCCCGACACCGATCCGATGATCGATTGTGCCGCCCGGCCCTGCGGGCGGCACACTGCATAGACGTAAGAGACGTACTGGACGTACGTACGAACGCTTCAACAGACACGAACGCTTCAACAGACAGGTAGGTCATGGCCGCGAACAACCGCCGCATGTCCGGCAAGAAGGGCGCGCAGGTCGGCAGCGGCGGCAAGCGACGCCGGGGCCTGGAGGGCAAGGGCCCGACTCCGCCCGCCGAGATGCGCAAGGGACACGCCAAGCAGCGCGCCGCGCAGGCGAAGGCGCGCCGCGCGCAGGGGCGCACCCCGCGTCGTACGGGTGGCAAGTCCTCTTCCGAACTGGTCGTCGGGCGCAACCCGGTCGTCGAGGCGCTGCGCGAGGGCGTGCCCGCCTCCACGCTCTACGTCCAGCAGTTCATCGACAACGACGAGCGCGTGCGCGAGGCGCTGCAGCTCGCGGCCGAGCGCGGCGGCATCAACCTCATGGAGGCGCCGCGCCCCGAGCTGGACCGGATGACGAACGGGCTCAACCACCAGGGCCTCGTCCTTCAGGTCCCGCCCTACGAGTACGCGCACCCGGAGGACCTCACCGACGCCGCCTACGACGAGGACGAGGACCCGCTGATCGTCGCGCTCGACGGGGTCACCGACCCGCGGAACCTGGGCGCCGTGGTCCGCTCCGTCTCCGCCTTCGGCGGGCACGGGGTGGTCGTGCCCGAGCGGCGCGCGGCCGGGATGACCGCCGGTGCGTGGAAGACGTCCGCCGGTACGGCCGCCCGTACGCCGGTCGCGCGCGCCACCAACCTGACGCGCGCCCTGGAGGCGTACAAGAAGGCCGGGGTCACGGTCGTCGGGCTCGCCGCCGATGGGGACGTCGAACTCGGGGAGCTGGACGCGCTGGAAGGGCCGGTCGTCATCGTCGTCGGCGGCGAGGGCAAGGGGTTGTCGCGGCTGGTCGGCGAGACCTGCGACCTCCGGGTGCGGATCCCGATGCCGGGCGGCGCCGAGTCGCTCAACGCCGGTGTGGCGGCGGGGATCGTGCTGTACGAGGCGGCCCGCCGACGCGCGTGACACCGAGGAGCCGAAGAGTGCGAACAGACGTTCGCACTCTCGCTCGTACGGGGGAATTCGGTCGTACAGGGCAAGCTTGACGGGGTCCGGACAGATCCGCGGAGTCAAAGCAGTGTCCTAACCACACGTCACTCGGTTAGATGAGTGTGGAGACCAGAACACGCCGCACACCCACGGGGGACCGGTCGTCCGGGTTCGACGACGCTCCCGCGCTGAGCATGGTGAAGGTGCCGAGCGACCCGGCGCAGGTCATCGTCAATCATGCGAGTTTCCGCGTGCAGTTGGGTGCGTCGGCGCGCCGCGCCCAGTACCCGCGGGTCGCCCGGCAGGTCGGCGGCGCGCAGGACGTCGCGCGCATGCCCGTCGCCGGCACGGCGGGGCGGGCCGGCCGCCGTCGGCCCGTCGTCTGGACCGGGAGGTCGGCGCCCGACGACACCGGCGCGCACCGGCTGCTGCAGGCCGTACGGACCTCGAGCGTGACGCACGGCGAGGAGGCGGGCGGCGACCCGGGCGCGACCCAGGTCATCCCGCGCGTCGGACTGGACGGCCTCGCGGGCACCGGCGGCTACGACGACCACCTGACCGCACAGACGCCTCAGACGCCGGTCGTCGGTGCCCAGCGCGGGCCGCTGTCAGGAGAGACCCGGCTGCTGCCGCCGATGCGGAACGCGCAGGGCGCATACGACGACGTCGCGTACGACGGGCACGCCTACGACGAACCGCCTTACGGCGACCGCGAGTTCGCGGACGCGGCGCGCACCGAGGAGCTCGGGAACGGGCCGCGGAGCAGGCGGCACGGCGGCGACCACGTACGGCACGCCTACTACCCCGGGCGCCGGATGAACCTCGGCGTGGTGCTGCTGCCGTTGCGCGTCTTCCTCGGCTCCGTGTCCGCCTACGCCGGCATGGGCAAGCTCTGCGACCCCCTCTACTTCGACGGCGGCAAGCGGGGGTCCATGGTCACCTGGCTGAACAGTCTGCACCCCTGGCAAGTCGCCGAGCCGCTGCGGCAGTTCGCGCTCCACCACCCCGTCGGCACCGGCCTGGTCATCGCCTTCCTCCAGGTGATCGTGGGCGTGCTGACCGTCCTCGGGCTGTGGCAGCGGGTCGCGGCCGCGGCCGGGGCGCTGCTGTCGGCGGCACTGATCGTGACGGTGAGCTGGCGGGCCACTCCCGGATACGACGCGCCCGACATCATCTACCTCGCCGCCTGGTCGCCGCTGGTCATCGCGGGGGCGCCGGTGTACTCGGTGGACGGACGCCTGGCGGGGAGCGCGTGGCGCCGGCTCGGGCCGCGGGCGGGCATCTGGGAGCTGCGGCAGTACGTGCTGCGCCGGGGCGCGGTGGTGACGGGGCTGGTGACCGGGGTGACGCTGCTGGTCGGCTCGCTGCTCGGCGGGGCGGTGCGGGACGCGGACCGCGTGGTCGTGCCCGGACCCGGTCAGGCGCCGCGCAACGAACTGCCGGGTTCACCGCTGCCCGAGACACCGGGCGTGCGGCAGCACAAGGCGAGCCCCTCGGCCTCGCATCCGCCGACGACCCAGGGCACGACGTCGTCGCCGTCGAGTACGTCCAGGACGCCGACCACGGCGGGCGCGACCGGCTCGGTCACGGGCGGCCAGCCGAGCCAGACCCAGGGCAGCGTGGGCCGGGCCCCGCGCCACTCGTCCCCGTCCGGGCGCGCCCCCAGCACCAGCGCGGGCCCCTCCTCGTCGGGCGGCACGGGCACAGCGGGCCCGACGGGCGGCTCCTCGGGCGGCTCAGGAGGAGGCGGCGGCAGCAGCTCTGGAGGCTCCGACCACTTGGTGGGCGGGCTGCTGGGGTAGCCCGACGTTCCCACATAAAGAGGCCCGCACACGGTGTGCGGGCCTCTTGTGTGGGCGGGGGTGGATCCCTGTCGCAGTGTCAGCGGCCCTGGGCTGCGAGCTCCTTTGCCGCTTCCGTGAGGTCCTTCGCCGTGTCGATCGCCCGCCAGTACGCGCCCTGCGGGATCGGGAAGCCCGCCAGGCGGCGTTCGCGGGCCAGGCGGGGGAACGTCGTACGCTCGTGGTCGCCCCGCTCCGGGAGCATCTTCGCGAACTCGGCGGAGAAGACGTAGACCCCCGCGTTGATCTCGAACGTGGACGGCGGGGACTCGATGAAGTCCGTGACGTGGCCGAAGCCGTCCGTCTGTACCGCGCCCCACGGGATGCGCGGCCGCGCCAGCGCCAGCGTGGCGACCGAGTCGCGCTCGGTGTGGAAGTCCGCCATGTCGCGCAGGGAGAACCGGGTCCAGATGTCACCGTTCGTCGCGTACCACGGCTCGTCGGGGTGCGGCAGGTGCTCGGCGGCGTAGCGCAGGCCGCCGCCGCGGCCGAGCGGCTCCGACTCCACCACCGTCGTGACGCGCAGCGGCAGGTCGGCGGAGGCCAGCCAGTTCTGCAGGACCTCGGCGAGATGGCCGCAGGAGACGACGACGTCCGTGACGCCCTCCTCGGCGAGCCAGACGAGCTGATGTCCGATGATCGGGGTCCCGGTGCCCGGGATCTCCACCATCGGCTTGGGCCGGTCATCGGTGTACGGACGCAGCCGGGAGCCCTGGCCCCCGGCCAGGACGACGGCTTGGACGGGGCGCGAGGCGGCGTTCGGATCGGTCATGACCGCACTGTACGTCGCCTCGCGCCCCGCACGGCCGGACCCTCAGCCGCGGCCGCCCGCCACGCCCGAGGCGAAGGACGTGTCGCAGACCGGCCGGGCGTAGGCCTGGGCCCGCGACGGCCCGTACACGCGGACCGCGGCGCGGCCCAGCGCCCTGGCGATGGACGCGCAGTGCTTCGCCAGTGACGGGCGGCCGTTGACGGCCTCCTGGAGGTGGGTGAGGGCGACACCCGGGTTCTTCTCCTGCAGTTCCAGCAGGAGCTTGTCGCGCAGCACGTCCTGCGGGGCCCGGGAGGACGCACGTGTGGAGACGTCTTCGGAGGAGGCGGCGAGCACCGAGTTGGTGCCGCCCGACCAGTTGACGCGGGTCACCGCCAGCGTCCCGGACAGCACCAGGACGACGGGCAGAACGAGGGCGAGGGTGCGGCCGATCCGACGGGCGGGGCCCCGGCCGCGCCGTCCCTGTGGAGTAGTGGTGTGCTTCACGCGAGTGAGGGTAGCGTCCCGTAGTGATTTGGCGACATTTAGTCACCGGTTCGGGTGATGGAGAAGCGCTGATCTCTGGGTAACGGGTTGACGCGGCCCATCGAAATGCCCCGTATGCCGGGGTATTTGTCGACAGCGAAGAGGGCCCCGCAGCCTGCTGCGGGGCCCTCTTCGTCAACCTGGGTGAATCAGCCGAGGTCGCGGCGTCGCTCAGCGTCAGTCGGAGAGACGCTCGCCCGTGGAAGTCGAGAAGACGTGGGTCTCGCCCGAACGCGGCACGACGTGCAGCCGGCTGCCCTTCTCCGGCACGTCACGGCCGCTCACGCGGACCACGAGGTCCTTGGACTCCTCGCCGACCTTGGCGGTGCCGTAGACGTACGCGTCGGCGCCCAGCTCCTCGACGACGTTCACGGTGACCGCCAGACCCTGGTCGGAGTCCGGGCCGGCCACGTCGAAGTGCTCCGGGCGCACACCGACGGTGACGGTCTTGTCCGTGGTCGAGGACAGCGCCTCGCGCTGCACCGGCACCACGCTGTTACCGAACTTCACACCGCCGTCGGCGATCGGGACCTCGACGAGGTTCATCGCCGGGGAGCCGATGAAGCCGGCGACGAAGAGGTTCGCGGGCTTGTCGTACATGTTGCGCGGGGTGTCGATCTGCTGGAGCAGACCGTCCTTCAGCACGGCCACGCGGTCGCCCATCGTCATGGCCTCGACCTGGTCGTGGGTGACGTAGACCGTGGTGATGCCGAGGCGGCGCTGGAGCGACGCGATCTGCGTACGGGTCGACACGCGGAGCTTGGCGTCGAGGTTGGACAGCGGCTCGTCCATGAGGAAGACCTGCGGCTCGCGGACGATGGCGCGACCCATGGCGACACGCTGGCGCTGACCGCCGGAGAGCGCCTTCGGCTTGCGGTCCAGGTACTCGGTGAGGTCGAGGATCTTCGCGGCCTCCTCGACCTTCTTGCGGATCTCCGCCTTGTTGACACCGGCGATCTTGAGCGCGAAGCCCATGTTGTCGGCGACCGTCATGTGCGGGTAGAGCGCGTAGTTCTGGAACACCATGGCGATGTCCCGGTCCTTCGGCGGCAGGTGCGTGACGTCACGGTCGCCGATCCGGATGGCGCCGGCGTTGACGTCCTCGAGCCCCGCCAGCATGCGGAGCGAGGTGGACTTGCCGCAGCCGGACGGGCCGACCAGGACGAGGAACTCCCCGTCCTCGATGTGGATGTCGAGCGCGTCCACGGCGGGCTTCTCGGTGCCCGGGTAGATCCGGGTCGCCTTGTCGAACGAGACAGTGGCCATGGTGAATGGGCCCCCTTCTACCGGCAGGAACGTGCCGGACGATCCGTTGTAGGAAGGTGGTGTGCCACTACGGAGTACGGGGCTCCGTTGTGGTGTAGTCCACAAGAGTGAACTGGACCGAGACGGTACCCGGCGTTCGCCCGGCTGTCAGTACCTCGGGGCATGTGAACTTCGCGGAAATTTTCGACGGACCGCCCCCCGGACCTGGGTACACTGCACGAGCACCCAGGTGCACGCCTCCTTAGCTCAGCTGGTCAGAGCGCCGCTCTTGTAAAGCGAAGGTCGTCGGTTCGAATCCGACAGGGGGCTCTCTCGCTGAACAGCACGAACGCCCCGGCCGATGATCGGTCCGGGGCGTTCGACATCTACGGGTGACATCAACGGGGGCGGTCACTCACGGTCGACACGGCGCCTGAGCAGGCGATCCATGTGGCTGATGGCCTCGCGCTGCGTGTCCGAGGTCACATGCGTGTGCCGCCCGGCGTGGACTGAGTGCCGGCGCGCCCCCGACCCTCCCCAGCGAAACCACGAGCGGCCGGGCGCTCTTCACGAGGGTGACGTACCGCAAGGTCTGACCGGGTCGGCAATAGGCCCCCTGGGCCGTCTCTGGGCCGTACGAGGCCGCCCGACGCCGACCGTCAACGACAGAAGCCCACGGCATCTGATCTGGTCGGAGCCGTGGGCTTCGTCAGCCTTGCCAGTGAGCCGGGCGGCTGTTTAGTGCACCGGCTACTGACCGCAGTTGCTGGGGCTTGCCGCGCCCCTTGAGACTCCGCCGCCCTTGGTGTTCGTATCACCAGCGCAGCCCGCTAGCCCCCGCACGGCTCAGCTCGCGGAGGTTCGTACCAGGTCGGCGTAGAGGATGATGTTGTCCGGGCGGTGGCCCGCGCGCAGGTCGCCGCCGCAGGTGATGACGCGCAGTTCGGGGCGGGAGGTATCGCCGTACACCCGCTGGGTGGGGAAGTTTTTCTTGTCCACCTGCTGCAGGGTGCGAACGGCGAAGACGGCGGTGGAGCCGTCGGCGCGGTCGACGGTGATGGTGTCGCCGGGACGCACGCGCGCCACGTTGCGCAGGACGGCCGGCCCGTTGACGGTGTCGAAGTGGCCGATGAGTACGGCCGGGCCCGTCTGGCCGGGGGTGACGCCCTCCCGGTACCAGCCGACGCGGTCGGCCTGGGCGACGGAGGGCACCTGGACGGTTCCGTCGGCGGCGAGGCCGAGTTGGAGTACGGGGGAGGTGTCGACGCCGGCGGCCGGGATGCGGACCCGCACGGGCGCGGATGCGGGCAGCGGAGCCGGTGAGGACGTGGGCGAGGGAGCGGATGCGGGCGACGGCGGTGGGGCGGAGGCGGTGATGTTCGCTGCCGGGCCGTGTGCGGCGGGTGCCGGGGTGTCGGCGTGTACGGCGATGACCGTCATCCAGCCGCCGATGGCCAGTGCTGCCGTCGCCGTGGCCGCGATCCAGCGCAGGCGGCTGCGGGAGGGCGGGGACGGGGGCGGGGTGTCCTGGGCCGGGGGCGCGTTCATCGGGGTTCCTCGGGGCTTCCTGGGTTGCGCTGAGGGAGACGCCTGGGGCAGACGCGGAAGGCGGGCCGCCGGTGAGGACCGGTGGCCCGCCAGTGCGGTGGTGACGGGGGATCAGACACCCGCGCGGCGGCGGCGCACCACGTAACCGAGGCCGATCACACCGCCTGCGGCCAGGGCCGCTCCCCCCGCCAGCAGCACGGTGTTCTGCGAGCTGTCGGTGCCCTCGGCGCCCGCGGCGACGGCGCCGGTGGGGACGACCTTGGTCTGGGTGGCCGTGGTGGTCCGGGTGGTGCCCGTACCGGTGCCGGTGCCCGTGTTCAGGCAGTCCTTGGGGAGCTTCGGGAAGGGCGTCGTGCGCCAGGGGGAGTCGCCGCCCTGGTTGTTGTCGAGGAAGAGCGGGGAGGCGCTGTAGGCCTTCTCGATCTTCAGGCCGTTGGCGGTGTCCTCCGGGCGGTTGCGGTCCACGGTGGACACCGCCTTGCCCTTGCCGTCCCTCAGCACGGCCTTGGGTCCCTTACGGAGGCTGTTGGTCAGGTCGACCGTCCAGCCGCCGAAGCGGGCGGGGATGGTCTGCATCACGGTGCACTTGCCGACGACGGTGACGGTGCCGGTACCGGCGCCCGACCCGGACCCCGTACCCGTGCCGGAACCGCTGCCCGTGCCCGTCCCCACGCAGTCCTTCGGCAGGGCCGGGAACGGCGTCTGGCGCCACGGCGCCGGGTCGCCCTGGGAGCGGTCGAGGAAGAGTGGGGAGGTGGTGTCCGCGTTCTTGATCTTGAGGCCGTTGGCGAGGTCCTCGGGGTGGGCGCGGTCCACGGTGGACACCGTCTTGCCCTTGTCGTCCTTCAGCACGGCCTTGGGGCCCGCCGAGAGGCTGTTGGTCAGGTCGACCGTCCAGCCGCCGAAGGCGGAGGGGATGGTCTGCGTCGCGGTGCAGTGCGTGTCGGTGCCGGACCGGCCGTCGGCGGCGAAGGCGACGGCCGGCGTGAGCAGGGCGCCGGTGAGGGCGGCGGTGGCGACGGCGGCACGGAAGGTGAGGCGGTGGCGCGCGAGCACGGCAGACATGGTGATCCCCCCAGGGATGACAAGAGTGGTGAAGCAAGGAGATCGCCCCGCGGTTTTCCGTCCGGCCCCCCGGTTTCGGCCCTGGCGGTGTGCGATGCAGTTAGTGTGACTGATCACATAACCATGATCGATGCGGGAGCCGTCACCGCTGTGTAACAGCGCGACGGCTCACCTCTCCGGCCGCCAGGCCGCCCCGCCGTTCTCCGGCCGCCCGGCAGGCACCTTGAGCCGGGCTGGACGCCGCGCCCGCCGTCGGTCAACCGGCGAGTGCGCTTGATCAATGACAGCAGGAGGCTTGCCCGCTGCCGGAGCCGTTTCGCTGACATCACCGCTGACATCAACGACCGCGGACGGCGGCGGCAACCAGCAGTCGCGTGCGGCACCGGTGCACGAGGCGTGCCCTGGCCCGGCCGGGTGGAGAACGAACTTGTAAAGCGAAGGTCGTCGGTTCGAATCCGACAGGGGGCTCTGTGCACACCGCGCTGATCTGGGGTTTCTTCCCGGGTAGGCGCTCGGTCGGCCTCGGACTCCTTGTCCGGGGCCGTTTGTGTGTGTGCGGTGCGTGAGCGAAGCGAACCGAGGGGTTCCGTGCTCAACGCGATGATCATGCAACACTTGCGCCGCCCCGAACATGACAGCACAGGAACGTGCGAGAAGGAGCGGCGTCGCGTGACCGTTGCAGGACAGATAGACATCGCGGGACCGGTGGGCAAGCTGCTCCACCGGCGCCCGCTCAAGAACAGCACCGTGATGCAGTCTTTCGGCATCGACCCGGTGTCCGGCGACATCTTCGTGCTCCAGGTGATGGAGGGCGGTCTGACCCTCAGCGGGGAGTCCGGACCGGTCTCCGGCGCTGACCGGCTCGCCCATGGAGACATGTGCGTGACGCGCCTCAACCGGTCGGGCGCGATCGTCGGGTACATGTATCTGCGGGGATTCGGCCACGGTGTCAACCTCGGCGTCGAGAACCGCAGCGGCGTCATCCGCCTGTGGACCGAGACGGCATCCGTGCCCAACAGCAGCAACGAGGGCTTCGGCACCGCCATCACCGACTTCGAGTTCCGGACCGGGACGGTCCTGGACTACGGGTCCTCCCTGCACACCACGCCGTACACGCCCGTGACGGGCGCCCGCGGCGTCACCCCCACCATCGACCGCAGCGCCAATGAGCTCATCGTCCGGTTCAGCACCGGCGGCACGATGTACTACGAGCGGTACGACCTGGCCCAGGCGGCGGCGGGCGTCTTCACGCCGCTCCAGCGCCTGGCCCAGCCCACGGGTCTGGGCGTCTTCCAGGGATACGCGTCCCACAGCGGCGTTCTCTACCTGCTCGACGGGGAGCACTACGACAGCACCGTCACCCCGCCCAGCACTCCGCACAACCCTCCGCCGGGCAACACCTACATCACCGCTGTCGAGTGGGCCACCGGGAACGTCCTGGACCGGCAGCTCATCACCGCCGCGCCGGGCCTCGACTGGCGCGAGCCGGAGGGCATGACCGTGGAAGTGGTGGGCGATGTGCCCTACCTCCACTTCGGTTTCGCCTGCGAGGACCCCGGGCCGCGCACCTGCACCATCGTGTCGCTCTCCGGGGCAGCCGAGGTCGACGGCGTCAAGGTGCTCACCGACTGGCAGACGATTCCCCTCGCCTCCGGTGTCAGCGTCGACCAGAACGCCCCCAAGGGACGGCTCATCAGCGTCAGCGGCGTCACGACGCTCCAGCTCAGCGGCGGGGTCAAGGGCACTTTCAACGCCGACGCGTTCATCGGCACACTGCCCGACACGCTCTCCCCGAGCATGGAGACCCGTTGCAACGTCCCGCGCAACAACAGCGGTGGCTACTGCGTCGCCCGGGCCGAGGCCGGCACCGACCGCCAGCTGCGCCTGTTCGGCGGGACCTCCGCCAACGCCATCACCTGGGCGCAGCTCGACAACTTCAGCGCCGTCTGGCGCTGAAGTCGCCACCCTCAGCCATTCCGCACCCGGCCTCGTCAAGGAGACCAACGACCATGTCCTACAACCGCCGTAGCATCCTCGGTGCCGCTCTCGGCCTGCCCGCCGCCGTCGCCGTCGGCACCGTCGCCACCGCCACCCCCGCGGCTGCCGCCGCCGTCGACGCCACCGCGTGGACCGATCTGGTGCTGGAGCCCGGCATCACCGCGCAGACCGGCGCGACGCCGCAGGTCCGCATCGTCACCATCCTCGGCACCACCTTCCTCCAGGCCCGCGGCGCGATCACCTGCAGCCTCACCGCCGACACCAAGATCGCCACCCTCCCGGCGTCCATGGGGCTGCCCACCTGGTATGTCCGCGCCACGACCCCCCGGAACAACAGCCAGGGCATCAACGCCTGCCGCTTCGAGGTGAACACCGCGGGCTCCGTGACCGTCTACGGCGCCAACAGCGGCAACCCGATCACCTGGGTCCAGTTCGACTCGATCCAGACGATCTGGCGCTAGCTGTTCCGCCGCTGGCTGTTCCGCCGGTGGTTCCGGATGCGGGAAGCCGTCCGGAACCACCGGCACACCCCCGTCGGGTGAGCGGGCTCAGGCCGGCCTGAGCACCGCCGCCAGCACCTCCCGCAGCGCGCCCACCGGGTCCGGTACGGCTCCCGGTGCCCCCCAGGCCACGAACCCGTCCGGTCGCACCAGGACCGCTCCGTCCGTCGTCGTGCCGTACGCCCGTGCCCAGTCGCAGGGCCCGGTTCCCTCCTCCTCGTCGTACGTCAGGTCGGCGTCCGGTCCCGTGCCGATGCGGTACGTCTCGAGGCGTACGCCGTCCGTCACCGCGATGCGGCGGGCCGCGTCGTGCCACCCCGCCGTGGAGCGGGCGTCGCTGAGCAGGACCATGGCGCGTTCGTACAGGTCGAGCGTGGACAGCCGGGCGCTGGAGCGGCGCAGCCAGAGGTGGGGGGCGCGGCTGCCGGGCTCCCCGGTCAGTCGCATCGTTTCGGGGACGACCGCCTGGGCGGGGTCGGCGCCGAGGAGGGCGCCTTCGGGGTAGCGGTAGCCGAGGACGACGTTGAGCATGTCTCTCTTGGGGCCTTGGCCGACCGTTCCGGGCGCGGGGGAGAAGCCCGGGTGGCTGTGTTCCACGGAGCGGGCGGAGGCGCGGGCGCTGGTCGCGATCGCGACCGGGCGCCGTTCGGTGTCGTAGCTCTGCAGGAGGCCGGGTCCGGCCCAGCCGCCGAGGACGGCGGCCAGTTTCCAGGCGAGGTTGTGGGCGTCCTGGATGCCGGTGTTGGAGCCGAATGCGCCGGTGGGGGACATTTCGTGGGCGGAGTCGCCGGCGAGGAAGACCCGGCCGGCCGCGTATCGGTCGGCGACGCGTTCGGCGGCGTGCCAGGACGCCTTTCCGGTGACCTCCACGTCGAGGTCGGGGAATCCGACGGCGCGTCGGATGTGGCGCCGGAGGCGTTCCTCGGTGAACTCCTCGAGGGTTTCGCCGCGCTCGGGGTGCCAGGGTGCGTGGAAGACCCAGCGTTCTTCGTTGTCGACGGGCAGCAGGGCGCCGTCGGCGTCGGGGTCGGTGAGGTAGCAGCAGATGAAGCGCCGGTCGCCGACGACGTCGGCGAGCAGTTTGGAGCGGAAGGTGACGCTGACGTTGGCGAAGAGGGCGCCGGTTCCGGTCTGCCCGATGCCGAGCCGGTGTCTGACGGGGCTGCGCGGGCCGTCCGCTGCGACGAGGTAGTCCGCGCGGACGGTGTAGCGCTCGGCGGTGGCGCGGTCGCGGACGACGGCGGTCACTCCTTCGGGGCCCTGTTCGAAGGATTCCATCTCGTGGAAGTACCTGAGGTCGCCGCCGAGTTCACGGGCGTTGCGCAGCAGGACCGGCTCGAGGTCGTTCTGGCTGCACAGGCACCAGGTGGTGGGGCTGAACCGGGCGAGTCCGCCGCCCGGGTCGATGTGCCGGAACAGCCATTCGCCGGCATCGCCGACGAGTGTCGGGGTCTGCAGGATGCCGTGGTTGTCGGCGAGGAGCGAGGCCGCCGTCTTGATGTCCGGCTCGATGCCGGCCACCCGGAAGAGTTCCATCGTCCGTACGTTGTTGCCGCGTCCACGCGGGTGGATCGAGGTTCCCGCGTGGCGCTCGACGAGGGTGTGTCGTACGCCGTGACGGCCCAGGAACAGGGACATGGACAGGCCCACCAGGGAGCCGCCGACGATGAGGACCGGAACCCGGTGGTCGGCTTCTTGGTGCATCGGTGCCTCCAGGGGCAGGGGTGCGGTTGTGAGGCGCGCTGCAGTTTCCATGCCCTCTGGGAGCGGCTCCGCGTGCGTCCGCGTGGCCAATCACCCGCGTGGTTCATACGAGTCGCGCGTTCGCTGCGGCCGGAACACGATCGAGGAACGCTGACGTCGCGTCACCTGTGGCCGTCGTCGGCTTCTGCCCCGCCGAAGGAGAAGAGCGCAGCATGACCACTACGTCTGAACGTGTTTCAGATCCGCTGACGTCGCAGGTGTCGAAACGGGTCTCCCAGTCCGTGTTCGACGGCTCCCCGCTGCGGGTTCTGTTGCTGGTGGACGTGTACGACGGAGCCCAGCAGCAGTTCCTGGAAGCGTACGAACAGATGTGCAGCGAGATGGCGTCCGTCCCCGGGCATCTCAACGACCAGCTCTGCCAGTCGATCGAGAACCCCTCCCAGTGGCTGATCACCAGCGAGTGGGAGAGCGCCCCGCCCTTCCTCGAGTGGGTGAACAGCGAGGAGCACATGCGGATGGTGCGGCCGCTGCACGGGTGTGTCCGGGACACCAGGTCGCTGCGTTTCCACATCCTGCGGGAGACGGGCATGGGGTCGCCGGCCGCCGGGTCCGCGCCGCGCCGGTTCCGGGTGTCCCCCCGGGTCGGCAACGGTGTGGTCCGTCATGCGCTGACCTTCACGGTCAAGCCGGGCAGTGAGGCGGCCGTCGCCGAGATCCTCGCCAACTACGATCCGCCCGAGGCCCGGGTCAACGACACGACGCGGCTGCGCCGGACCACGCTGTTCATGCACGGCAACCGGGTGGTGCGGACCGTGGAGGTGGAGGGCGATCTGGGGGCGGCCCTGCGGCATGTGGCCCGGCAGCCGGCGGTGCGGGCCGTCGAGGAGGCCATCAACCCGTATCTCGAGCGGGAGCGGGACCTCAACGATCCGGAGTCGGCCCGGGTCTTCTTCACGCTGGCGGCGGTTCCGGCCGTGCACCATGTGACGTCGGATCAGGAGTGTCCGGAGGCCAAGCGGCACGCGTTGTTCTACCCGGCCCGTCAGGGCTGTGGCATGCGGCTGGCCCGGCTGCTGGCGGAGCAGGACGAGGTGCAGGCGGACGACCCGCGCTCTCCGGTCTGCGGCAGCACCATCTTCCAGCGTGAGGACATCGTGGTGCGGCTGATCGACATCCGGGGCGGTCTGGACGCGGACCCTGTTCTGTCCCTGGGCCTTCCCGATTCCGGGCTGGCTGCCGAGCTGACGACCCTTCTCGACGGCCGTGCCGTGGGAGCGGACGGTTCGGCACTCAAGAGCGGCGATCTCGCGCCCTTCCTCCCGTTCGCCCGGATGGACCTCATCACCGACCGCCGGTCGGCGGAGGCCTGACCGTCCCCGTGGCCCGGGGGCCGTGACCCCAGTCGACGCAGCACATCATCGGAGGAAACGACGTGAACAAACCCTGCCCCAGAACTGTCGATCTCAGCGAGATCAAGCCCAACACCAGGCGCGGTGGCGATCTGCGCGCCATGCTCACCCCGGCCACGGTCGGCTCCACCAGCGGCTTCATGGGTGTGGCCATCGTGCAGCCCGGTGACCGCGTCGCCGAGCACTACCACCCGTACTCGGAGGAGTTCGTGTATGTGGTCTGCGGGGAGCTCGAGGTGGACCTGGACGGTGAGCCTCATCCCCTGCGGCCCGAGCAGGGGCTCATGATCCCCGCCTACATGCGGCACCGTTTCCGCAATGTCGGGGATGTGGAGGCCCGCGTCGTCTTCCATCTGGGTCCCCTGGCCCCGCGTCCGGAGCTCGGCCATGTGGACACCGAGGAGACCGACGCCGTGGCGGTCGCGGCGGAGGGAGTCGGGGCGGGCGGTGCCCGGCCGGCCGACCGAGGTCAGGTCCGTTCATGACCCGGCGCGTGGCGGTCACCGGTATAGGCGTTGTGGCACCGGGCGGTATCGGCGTACCGGCGTTCTGGGATTTGCTCGCCAACGGCCGTACCGCGACGCGGGGCATCACCTTCTTCGACCCGACCGGACTCCGGTCGCGGATCGCCGCCGAGTGCGACTTCGACCCGTTGGCCCATGGGCTGGATCCCGAGCAGATCGAACGTGCCGACCGGTACGTCCAGTTCGCCCTGGCCGCGGGCGCGGAAGCCGTACGGGACTCCGGTCTCGACCTCGCCCGGGAGAACCCCTGGCGGGTCGGGGTCTCGCTGGGGACCGCGGTCGGCGCCACCACCCGTCTGGAACACGACTACGTCCTGGTCAGTCATCGCGGGCAGCGCTGGGACGTGGACCACCGTGAGGCGGGTCCGCATCTGCACCGGGCGTTCGCGCCGAGCACGCTGGCCTCGATGGTGGCGGAACGCTTCGGCGTGCATGGGCCGGTGCAGACCGTTTCCACGGGCTGCACCTCGGGGCTCGACGCGGTCGGGTACGCGTTCCACACCGTGGAGGAGGGCCGGGCCGACGTCTGCGTGGCGGGGGCTGCGGACTCGCCGATCTCACCGATCACCATGGCCTGCTTCGACGCGATCAAGGCCACGTCCCCGAACAACGACGACCCCGCACACGCCTCCCGCCCCTTCGACGCCGACCGCGACGGTTTCGTCATGGGCGAGGGTGGCGCGGTGCTGGTCCTGGAGGAGCTGGAGCACGCCCGGGCCCGTGGCGCGCGCGTGTACTGCGAGATCAGCGGCTACGCCACCTTCGGCAACGCCTACCACATGACCGGACTGACCAGCGAGGGCCTGGAGATGGCCAGGGCCATCGAGGTGGCGCTCGACCACGCCCGTCTCGACGGCTCGGCGATCGACTACGTCAACGCGCACGGTTCGGGCACCCGGCAGAACGACCGCCACGAGACCGCGGCCGTGAAGCGGGCCCTGGGCCATCACGCCTACGACACGCCGATGAGTTCCATCAAGTCCATGGTGGGCCACTCCCTCGGGGCGATCGGCGCAATCGAGACCGTGGCCTGTGTGCTGGCCCTGGACCGGCAGGTCGTACCGCCGACCGCGAACTACGAGACCCCCGACCCCGAGTGCGACCTGGACTACGTGCCAGGTGTCGCCCGCGAACGGAGACTGAACAGCGTGCTCTCCGTGGGCAGCGGGTTCGGCGGCTTCCAGTCCGCGGTGATCCTGACCCGGCAAAGGGAGAGGACACGATGAGCGCACCTCACGTCAGGCGCGCCGGCGTCACCGGAATCGGCGTCGTCGCGCCCAACGGAACGAGTACCGACACCTTCTGGAAGTCCACCAAGGAGGGCATCAGCGTTCTGGACCGCATCACCCGCGAGGGGTGCGGGCACATGCCGCTGAAGGTGGCCGGCGAGGTACGTGCCTTCGACCCGTCGGCGGTGGTCGAGGAGCGGTACCTCGTCCAGACCGACCGGTACACGCACTTCGCGATGGCCGCGGCCGACCTCGCCCTGGCGGACGCCCGGATCGGGAGCGCCGAGGAGCGCGGCTCGCCGTTCTCCCTGGGTGTGGTCACCGCGGCCGGATCCGGCGGCGGCGAGTTCGGGCAGCGGGAGACACAGAAGCTGTGGAGCATGGGAAGCCGCTTCGTCGGCCCCTACCAGTCCATCGCCTGGTTCTACGCCGCCAGTACCGGCCAGATCTCCATCCGCCGCGGTTTCAAGGGGCCCTGCTCCGTGGTCGCCGCCGACGAGGCCGGGGGGCTCGACGCCCTGGCGCACGCCGCGCGGGCCGTGGGACGTGGCACCGATGTGATGGTGGCCGGTTCGACCGAGGCTCCGCTGGCCCCCTACTCGATGGTCTGCCAGCTCGGCTACGAGGAGCTGAGCTACGTCGAGGACCCGGCGCGCGCCTACCGGCCGTTCACCGAGGCAGCCTGTGGGTTCGTGCCCGCCGAGGGCGGCGCGATGCTCGTCGTGGAGGAGCAGAGCGCGGCCCGTGAGCGGGGTGTGCCCGTGCGGGCCACCCTGGCGGGGCACGGGGCCACGTTCACCGGTGCCTCCCGCTGGGAGCTGTCCCGGGAGGGACTTGCCCAGGCGATCCGCGGTGCCCTGAACGAGGCGGGGTGCGCCCCGGAGGAGATCGACGTCGTCTTCGCCGACGCGCTCGGCGTACCGGAGGCGGACCGTGCCGAGGCGCTGGCGATCGCCGACGCCCTGGGAACCCATGGCAGGCGGGTGCCCGTCACGGCGCCCAAGACGGGCATAGGCCGCAGCTACTGCGCGGCGCCCGTCCTGGACGTCGCGGCGGCGGTGCTCGCCATGGAGCACGGCCTGATCCCGCCCACCCCCAACGTCGTCGACATCTGCCATGACCTCGACCTGGTGACCGTCCGCGCCCGCGCCGCTGAGCTGCGTACGGCGTTGGTTCTCAGCCGGGGACTCATGGGGTCGAACGCGGCGCTCGTGCTGCGGCACGGCGCGGCCCACTGAGCCGCTGTGAGCCCGCGAAGGCGAATGACCGGCAAAGCGACGCCTCGTAGCGAGGCACCCCTGGAGCAAAGGAGAGCAACCGCATGAGTGACCGCATCACCCTGGAAGAACTGTCCGAACTGATGAAGAAGGCCGCCGGAGTCACCGTCGCCCCGCAGGAGTTGCAGCAGCGGTGCGACTCCGGCTTCGACGCCCTCGGCATCGACTCGCTCGGCCTGCTCGGCATCGTGGGCGAACTGGAGAACCGGCACGGCACCCCCATGCCTCCCGACGCGGAGCGCTGCAAGACCCCGCGGCAGTTCCTCGATCTCGTCAACAGCACCCTCATGGCAGGAGCCTGACATGGCCGGACACACCGAGAACGCCATCACCATCGCCGCTCCGGTGGACCTGGTCTGGGACATGACCAACGACCTGGAGAACTGGCCGAACCTGTTCAGCGAGTACGCCTCCGTGGACGTGCTGTCCCGCGAGGGGAACAGGACCACGTTCCGGCTGACCATGCACCCCGACGAGAACGGCACGGTGTGGAGCTGGGTCTCGGAGCGGGAGACGGATCGCGACACGCTCAGCGTCAAGGCCCGCCGCGTCGAGCCGGGGCCCTTCGCGTACATGAACATCCGCTGGCAGTACGAGGAGGTCCCCGAAGGCACCCGGATGGTGTGGACGCAGGACTTCGCGATGAAGCCTCAGGCGCCGGTCGACGACGCCTGGATGACCGACAACATCAACCGCAACTCGAAGGTGCAGATGGCCCTGATCCGGGACCGCGTCGAGCAGGAAGCCGGCCGCCGGGCACCGATCCGTACCGGCCCGGGCGGACTGAACCGAACGGAGGACTGACCGATGTACCAGGCCCTGATCGTCGCCAAGATGAAGCCGGGATCGGCCCCGGGCATCGCCGAGCTGTTCGCGGAGTCCGACCGGGGAGAGCTGCCGCACCTCGTCGGGGTCACCCGGCGCAGCCTCTTCCAGTTCCATGACGTGTACATGCACCTCGTCGAGACCGACCGGGATCCCGGCCCCGCCATCGCCAAGGTGACCAAACACCCGGAGTTCCGGGACCTCAGCGACCGGCTGCAGGCGTACGTCAGCGCGTACGACCCCGAGACCTGGCGTGCCCCGAAGGACGCGATGGCGCAGCGCTTCTACCTCTGGGAGCGGGACGCCGGCGCCTGACCCTCCCCACGGCCTGCGGCCGCCGGGCCCGCGACGAACGCGGACCCGGCGGCCCGGGCGGGACCGGTCAGGAAGGGGCCCTCGGCCCTGCGGTCATCCCTGGACCGTGCAGTCGAACGCGTGCAGGTAGGGGTTGACCGGGCTGATCGAGTCGATGACGAGCCCCGCGGCGGTGATCCGTTCCGCCATGCTCTTCGTGGTGTGCTTGGCCCCGCCCACATTGAGGAGCAGCAGCAGGTCCATGGCGGTGGAGAACCGCATCGAGGGCGTGTCGTCGACGAGGTTCTCGATGACCACGACGCGCGCCCCGGGCCCGCCCGCCGTGGCGACGTTGCGCAGCGTTCGCGCGGTGCTGTCGTCGTCCCACTCCAGGATGTTCTTGATGATGTACACATCCGCCCGGACCGGAACGGCCTCGCGGCAGTCGCCGGCCACGATGCGCACCCGGGCGGCGAGCGCGCCGCCCTCGCGCAGCCGGGGGTCGGCGTTGTCCACCACGCGTGGCAGGTCTAGCAGGGTGCCGTGCATGGACGGGTACTTCTCCAGCAGGCTCGCCACCACATGCCCCTGGCCGCCCCCGATGTCCGCGACGGAGGCACTGCCCGACAGGTCGAGCAGGTGTGCGACCTCCCGCGCGGACTGCTCGCTGGAGGTCGTCATGGCGCGGTTGAAGACCTCGGCGGACTCCGGGGCGTCCTCGTGCAGATAGGTGAAGAACTCCTTGCCGTACAGGGACTGGACGACGTCGCGGCCGGTGCGCACGGCCTCGTCCAGCCGCGGCCAGGCGTCCCAGGTCCAGGGCTCGGTGCACCACAGGGTGATGGCGCGCAGGCTGCCGGGGTCGTTCTCGCGCAGCAGCCGGGAGGTGTCGGTGTGCGCGAAGGTGCCGTCCCCGTGCTCGGCGAAGACGCCGTAGCAGGTCAGGGTGCGCAGCAGCCGCCGCAGGGGTCGGGGTTCGGTCTTCACCGCGGCCGCGAGGTCCTCCACGGCCATGGGGCGCTCTCCGAGTGCGTCGGCGACCCCGAGGCGGGCCGCCGCGCGGAGTGCGGCGGCGCACGCCGCCCCGAACACGAGTTCCCTCAGCTGCATGGAGGGCGTCGGGGCAGGGCTTACGGTCGTCATGTGCTGCCTTTCCTCTCTGGGTCCGTACGGCGGCGGGGCCGGTCCGTCAGCACAGTCCCGCGGGCTTGGAGGCCCCGCAGGTGTTGGCGTGGAAGGTGTTGCCCTTGCCGACGTCCCCGTTGACGAGGTCCGCCGGGGTGTTGCGCCGCACCGTGTTGCCGGTGATCTGGTTGCGGTCGTTCGTGGCGCCGACCATGCTCTTGAAGAGCACGATGCCGCCCGACAGCGGGGACTTGCCTGCGTGGTCCGTGATGGTGTTCCGGGTCACCAGGGTGTCCTCGGCGCCGGTCAGGACGATGCCGGAGCCCTGCAGCAAGGGCAGCCGTGCCGTCTTCGGGCAGTACTTGTTGTTCTGGTGGATGAGGTTGTCGCTCACGGTCAGGGCGCCGGCCCGCGGGGTGTTCTCGTCCCCGACGAGGAAGAGCGCCGCGCAGTTGGCGGTGAGGTCGTTGCCCGTGACGGTGAGGTGTCTGAGGCGGCGGACGGTGACGCCGACCCGGTTGCCCTGCAGATGGTTGCGGGCGATCACCGCGCCCTTGGCGTCCGTGGCCCCGCCCTCCGCGGCGACCGTGTTGGCGAGGAACAGGCCCGCCTCGCCGTTGTTCAGGGCGGTGTTGTCCAGGAACACGCCGCGGGTGGAATGGTCCTGGGCGATGCCCCACGCCTTGTTCTTCTCGGAGGTCACCCGTTGGACGGTCAGCCGGTCCGTCCAGGTCGACCACAGGCCGCTCTTGGGGAAGCCGGACAGGGCGAGGGAGCTGACGGTGACGTCCGTGACGGGGTTGGCCCGTGTCCCCTCCACGCAGATGCCGTTGCCAGCCTTCGCGCAGGCGTTCGAGGTCACTCCGTCGGCCGGTTGGAGCACGGTGCTGCGGCCCATGCCGCGCAGGGTCAGCCCGGAGGTGCTCACCCGGACGCTCTCGTGGTAGGTGCCGGCGGAGAGGAGGATGGTGTCCCCCGGCTTGGCGGCGTCCACCGCCCTCTGGATCGAGTCGCCCGGACGCACGGTGCGGGTGCTGGGAGTTGCGGGGAGGGGGTCGGCGAGGGCGCCGCACCCCGACGCGACGAGCGCTGCGACACACGCGAGGTAGGCGAGATGGCGTTTCGTCATATTGGGTACGCTATGACCGGATAAGTCGCCGAATGTCGGATCGGCCATACGGGGGCGTGTCTCGAGGCCGGACGCCCTGGTGTGCCGCCGCTGCCGGCGTACGCCCGAAGCTTCGGTCACCGCGCCGGCGTGCACCGGCTGCCCGGGGCCGTCGGTCAGCCGCGCAGTGCGCGCCCGATCTCCAGCCGGACCGGCGCCAGCGGCCGGCCGTCCTCGATGTCCCACAGGCAGTTCTGCAGCACCCGGCCCAGCGTCCAGGCCAGCTCCGCGACGAACGCGCGCCCCGCCTCCCGGTTGAATTTCTCCTGAGAAGCGACCAGCTCGCCAGGCACCTCGATCACCTTCCCGACCATACTGGCCTGTGTGGACGGGGTCAGGCGGTTTCGGCGCGGCCTCGGGGCGGCGGCGGCCTACATACGCAGCGCCCCGGGGACGTACGTGTGGCTGCTGGTCCTGTTCCTCACCACCATCGCGCTGCACCACATGTCGCCGCACTTCGAGGAGCGCTTCCTGCGGCATCGGTCCACCAACATCCACCAGCTGTCCCAGGACCCGCTGCGCGTGTTCATCACCTCCGCGATGTGGATCGACGGCGGGCACTGGCTGCCGTACGCCGCGCTCTACACGGTCTTCCACGCGCAGGCGGAGCGCTGGCTTGGCACCGTTCGCTGGCTGACCGTGTGCGCCGCCGCGCACGTGCTCGCCACGCTCGTCAGCGAGGGCGCGCTGCTGCAGGCGATAAAGGACGGGATGGCCCCGCACTCGGCGGTCAACACGCTCGACTTCGGGGTCAGTTACGCGCTGGCAGGGGTGGTCGGCGTGCTCACCTACCGGCTCGCGGTGCCCTGGAGCTACGCGTATCTGACCGTCGTCCTCCTGGTGTACGCCCTCCCCCTGACCGCGACCCCCACCTTCACGGATTTCGGGCATTTCATCTCGGTGCTGATCGGTCTGGCCTGTTATCCGCTGACCCGCGGCTGCGGAGAACCATGGAATCCGAAGGAGACACTGGTCGCTCTCAGGAGTTAACGTCCCGCGCATGAACAGTGCGGTGAATGGCGTCGTCAACGGCGGCGTCTCCTTCTGGTACGCCGACGACGGCCTCCCCGAGCCCCGGGAACCCCTCGCCGGGGACGCGACCGCCGATGTCGTGATCGTCGGCGGTGGCTACACCGGCCTGTGGGCCGCCTACTACCTGAAGAAGGCGGCGCCCTTCCTGCGGATCATGGTCCTGGAGCAGAGGTTCTGCGGCTACGGCGCCTCCGGCCGCAACGGCGGCTGGCTCTACAACGGCATCGCGGGCCGGGACCGGTACGCGAAGCTGCACGGCCACGAGGCCGCCGTCCGCCTGCAGAGGGCGATGAACGACACGGTCGCCGAGGTCGTCCGCGTCACCGAGGAGGAGGGCATCGACGCGGACGTGCACGCCGGCGGCGTCCTGGAGGTGGCGTACACGCCCGCGCAGCTGGCCCGGCTCAAGGCGTTCCACGAGCAGGAGCTGTCGTACGGCGAGAAGGACCGCGAGCTGTACGGCGCCCGGCAGACCGCCGAGCGGATCCGGATCGCGGACGCGGTCGGCTCCACCTGGACCCCGCACGGGGCGAGGCTGCACCCGGTGAAGCTGGTCAAGGGCCTCGCGGCGGCCGTCGAGGCGCTCGGCGTGACGATCCACGAGCACACCCCGGTCACCGAGATCCGCCCGAAGCACGCCGTGACGCCCTACGGCACGGTCCGCGCACCGTACGTCCTGCGCTGCACGGAGGGCTTCACCGCCTCCCTGAAGGGGCAGCGGCGCACCTGGCTCCCGATGAACTCCTCCATGATCGCCACCGAGCCGCTCACCGAAGCGCAGTGGGAGCGGATCGGCTGGGAGGGGCGCGAGACGCTGGGCGACATGGCGCACGCGTACATGTACGCCCAGCGCACCGCCGACGGCCGGATCGCGCTCGGCGGCCGCGGTGTCCCGTACCGCTTCGGCTCCCGCACGGACAACGACGGCCGCACCCGGCCCGCCACCGTCGAGGCGCTGTACGACATCCTGGTCCGTTTCTTCCCTTCGCTGGCCGGGATCGGGGTGACCCACGCCTGGTCGGGGGTGCTGGGTGTGCCGCGCGACTGGTGCGCCACGGTCACACTGGACCGCTCGACAGGCCTCGGCTGGGCGGGCGGCTACGTCGGCTCGGGCGTCGCCACCACCAACCTCGCCGCCCGCACGCTCCGCGACCTGGTCCAGCAGGACTCGGGTCAGGCGGGCCCGACGGAGCTGACGGCGCTGCCGTGGGTGAACCACCGGGTGCGCAAGTGGGAGCCGGAACCGCTGCGTTGGCTGGGCGTGCACGGCCTGTACGCCACGTACCGCACGGCGGACCGGCGTGAACGGACGGCGCCCGGCATCGAGTCCTCACGGCTGGCGCAACTGGCCGACCGGGTCGCCGGACGCCACTGACGCACCTGCGGCGTCTTTCAGCCACAAGTTTTTACTCGCTGATTGCCCGTAAGCGCTTCTCCCGCAGCTCCCGTCTCCCCAAAGCTGTGGGCTTGTGTCATGTACGCCACTGCTCTTAGGGGAGGGCACGTATTTCATGGCGGGCGACGGGTTGCGCAGAAGACGGGCATGGGCGGCGGTGTTCGCCGTGTCCGCCGCGCTGGGTCTGACGGTCACACAGGCCCAGGCGGCATCAGGCACTCATACGGACCCCTTCGGGGTTCGGGCGCTTCGGAAACAGGCCCTTGTGCATCAGCACAAGGGCCTGTCGCCGTTCGCGAAGACGGAGGACCCCGGGGGCGACGAGGACGAGGCCGGGAACATCGCCGAGCAGGCGGACCAGTACGCGGAGGCCCGCACCTCGCCGGGCATCGTGGCGCCGGGCGCCTACGGGGCCGCGTACGACGCACTCAGCGGTCTGCGGCACACGCACAGCAAGTGGAGCGAGCTGACGCGGCTGCCCTACGACTCCGACGACCCGCGCTACCGTGACATCAACTCCAACTCCAGCGGCGGCGCCGGGCGGGTCACGGGGCGCGTGACCGGGCTCGCGGCCGACAACCACGGGTATGTGTACGCCGGTTCGGCCAACGGCGGCGTCTTCCGCTCCCGCACCGGCGGCGGGCACTGGCAGAACATCTCCGACGGCCTGCCCGCCCTGTCCACGGGCGACCTCCAGCTCGACGGTCACGGACGGCTGTGGTACGCGACCGGTGAGGCCAACACCAGCGCGACCTCGTTCCTCGGCACGGGTGTCTACGTGCTCGACGACCCGCGCGACGGGAAGTTCAGCACCCGCGACCGGGTCGGCGGGGACGAACTGGAGTCCACCTCGATCAACGCGCTGCGGTTCGGCGGGGACAAGGTGTGGGCGGCGACCACGCGCGGCGTGTGGAGCCACTCCACGAAGACCCTGAAGGGCCCCTGGAAGCTGGAGTTCGCCCCCAACCCCGACTATCTGCCCGGCGGTTCTGAGGCGAGCGACCCGGACGCGGCGTACAAGAACATCACCAGTGACATCGCCATCGACCCCAAGGACCCGAACAAGGTCGTCCTCGCGGTCGGCTGGCGCGGCGGCGACACCTACAACGGCTTCTACGCCAAGGGCCCCGGCGGCTGGCAGCGGCTGACCGGGCTCGGGGACCTGCCGAGCGACAGCGCCGACGTCGGCAACGTGACCTTCGCGCGCAGCGCCGACGGCTCCCGCTACTACGCCATCGACCAGTCGCCGGCGATGACCAGCTCCAACCCGGACAGCGGGCTCGCCGGCATCTTCGTCTCCAAGTCCGGCTCGCCGACCGGTCCGTGGACGAAGATCGCCGACTACACGCGGCTGCGCGACTCCGGTTCGGCGCTCACCGGCGCCGGGTACCAGCCGGGCATCCAGGCCTGGTACGACCAGTTCCTCACCGTCGACCCGAAGAACCCCGACCACGTCTACGCCGGTCTGGAGGAGGTCTTCGAGACCAAGGACGGCGGCAAGAGCTGGACCGTGCCCGGGCCGTACTGGAACTTCGGCTTCCCCTGCTGGTCCATCGACCCCGCCATGCAGAGCGGTGACTGCCCCGCCACCGTGCACGCCGACCAGCACGCGGTGGCGATCGGCAGCAACGGCGGCGCCCCGTACCTGGTGGTCGGTGACGACGGCGGTGCCTACCGCAGACCGCTGAACGGCTCCGCGAACGCCTCGGGCCACGCCACCGACTGGACGTCCCTGAACGACGGCACGATGGACGCGTTGCAGTACTACTCGGTCGGCGTGGGCATCGACCAGGCCGCGCGCGGGCTCGACGTCAGCGGCGGTCTGCAGGACAACGGCCAGTCGATCCTGCGCCCCGGCGACCGCGTGATGGGCTCCGACTTCGGCGGCGACGGCGGCGACACGATCGTCGACCCGGCCAACGGGTGCAACGTCGCGTCCGAGTACGTGTACCTGGCGGTCGCGGTCACGCAGAACTGTGCCGCGAACGACGGCGGTTGGGTCACCGACCCGTCGAAGGCGACCACCTACTCCGTGGCCCCGCCGGACAACGCCACCGGCGAGGCCCGCTTCATCGCCCCGCTGAACTCCGACATCAAGGACGCGAAGACCTGGGTCGCGGGCGGCCGCCACGTGTGGATCAACACCAAGGGCTGGGCGATCCACAGCGGCAGCGAGTGGCTGAACGCGTTCGACCTCGGCGAGGGCCACACCGCCACCGCCGTCGCGTCCTCCGGGGGCAAGGTGTACGCCGCCTGGTGCGGCCCCTGCAACAACGAGGGCTTCACCCGGGGCATCGCGGTCGGCAACGCGGACGGCACCGGCTGGCACCAGCTGAACCTGCCGGTCGACGGGACGGTCCCCAACCGTTACCTCGCGGGCCTCGCGATCGACCCGGCGGACTCCAGCCACGTCCTCCTGGCGGTCAACGGCTTCTCCCGGAAGTGGACCGAGGGGCCGGGCGCCGGTGTCGGGCATCTGTTCGAGACCCGGGACGGCGGCACGACCTGGAAGGACATCTCCGGGAACCTGCCGGACGTGCCCGCCAACACGGTGGTGCTGCTGAAGAACGGGACCGTGGCGATCGGCACCGACCTCGGCGTCCTGGTCCGCCCGGCGGGTGCGTCCAGCTGGAAGGTGGCGGGCACCAACCTGCCCACGACGGCGGTCCTCCAGCTCCGCACGGGCCCCGACGGACGGCTCTACGCGGCCACCCACGGGCGCGGCATCTGGGCGATCGACGTACGGTGCCTGACCTGAGCCGTCGGTGACGGCGGGGGGCCGGGCCTTGGTGGGCCCGGCCCCCCTTGTGTTTGACTGCCCGCATGATCCGCACCGCGACTCCCGACGACATCCCCGTCATCCACACCCTGATCCGTGAACTGGCCGCCTACGAGAAGGCGGCCGAGGAGGCGCGGGCCACGCCGGAGCAGCTGAGCGAGGCGCTGTTCGGCGCCCGCCCGGCGGCCTTCGCGCATGTCGCGGAGGACGACGGGGGAGAGGTCGTCGGGTTCGCGCTGTGGTTCCTGAACTTCTCCACCTGGCGGGGCGTGCACGGCATCTACCTGGAGGACCTGTACGTCCGCCCGGAGGCCCGTGGCGCCGGCCACGGCAAGGCGCTGCTGACGGAACTGGCCCGCATCTGCGTCGAGCGCGGCTACGAGCGTCTGGAGTGGTCGGTGCTGAACTGGAACCGCCCGTCGATCGACTTCTACGAGGCCCTGGGCGCCCGACCGCAGGACGAGTGGACGGTGTACCGGCTGACCGACGGGGCGCTGGTGGAACTGGGGCGGTCCGCGACGCGCCGGGGGTGGGGAGCCCGGCATGATCCAAACGAGAGGTCCTAGTCGTCGGCGACGCGGACGACCGCGAGGGTGATGTTGTCGGGACCGCCCGCGCTGATGGCGGCCTGCCACAGCTCGAAGGCGGCCCGTGCGTCGTCGTGCTCCCGCAGCACCGCGTCGATCGTGTCCTCCGGCACCGGATCCGTGAGGCCGTCGGTGCAGACGAGATAGCGGTCGCCCGGCGACAGCGGCGCCGCCGTCACATGCGCCACGACGGCACGGTAGTGCGGGGAGCCGCCGAGGCACTGCGTGACCAGCGAGGTGGTGCGCTGCCCGGGCGCCGGCGGCGGGCTGTCGTCCACGCTCACCTGCCGCAGTCCATTCCGGGACGCGGCGAAGACCCTGCTGTCCCCCACGTTGAAGACCAGCAGCTCCTTGGGCAGGACGACGGCACCCGCGAGGGTGGTGCCCATCATCGCGAGGCCGCGACCGTCGTCCTCGCCGCCCTCGGCGGCCGTGTAGACGGCACGGTTGCTGGAGTCCACGGCGCCCCGGAGGGCGTCCTCACTGCCGAGCGCCGGCCCGAGGGCCGCGAACCGCCGTGCCACCAGCGCGCTCGCCACCTCGCCCCCGGGGTGCCCGCCGAGTCCGTCCGCCACGGCGACCACCAGGGGCGTCCCCAGGGGGAAGACCAGCGTCTGCGGGTTCTCGGTGACGGTGGCACACAGCGTCCACGGCCCGGCGACGAGACTGTCCTCGTTCTTGTCCCGCAGCAGTCCCGGGTGGCTGAGCGCGCTGACAGCGACATACGACACCGAAGGCCACCGCCGATCTTCGGATCACCCGTGGTCAGTGGGGGTTCGGCCCCTGCTCGTCCGTGCCCCGCTCGCCCTCCGCCTGGGACGGCTCCGTGCGCGGTACGTCCGGGTGCTGCTCCATGGTGCTGCGCTCGCCCGGCTCGTCGCGCTCGCCCTCGGCCTGCGACGGGGTGTGCGAGTAGAGCCAGGTGTCGTAATCCGAGGCTCCGGATGACTTCATGGCGGGCCTCCTTCGTCGCTCCCCCTCCATGGTCCACCCCCACGACGGCCGTGGCGAGACGAGCCGTGTCGTACGTCGCCGCTCGGGCCCGTCCGCCGTCAGTCCGCATCCGCGACGCGCAGCCCCATCGCCGCCGCCAGCACCGGCGCGAGGTCCAGCAGCTGCGCGTGGCTGATCGCCGCGCCGGACAGGCGGTCCACCCCGCGGGCGATGTCCAGCTCCGCCGCACGGCGCAGGTCCACGTCGACCAGGGTCGCCGCCGTCAGGTCGGCTCCCTTCAGCACGCAGTCCACGAACTCCACCCGCTCCAGCCGGGCGCCCCCGAAGTCCGGCTCGATGAGGACACAGCCCTCGAAGACGACGTCCTTCAGCCGCGCCTTGCGCAGGTTCAGGTAGTCGATCTTGCCGCCGTGCACCAGTACCCGCTCCAACACCGCCCCGTGCAGCTGCGTCCCGCCGAGCCGGGCGTCCACCAGCTCCACATCGCGCAGGGTCGCCTCCGCGAGGTCCGTGCCCACGCCCCGTACGCCCGTGAGGACCGAGTCCAGCACCCGCGCGTGGTTGAGCCCCGTCCCGTCCAGCGCGCACCCCGTCAGCGCGCAGTCCATGAACCGGGCGCCCCCGCCGTCCTGCCCCGCGAGATCCGCGTCCCGGAAATCCAGCCCGTCGTAGTCCCCGTCCGGCACCACCGCCCCGTCCGTCCACGCCACCAGCTCGGGCAGCCGCACCTCCGGCCGCCGCGCCGCCTTCACCACCTGCGCCCTCCGCACCATGCCCCCATGCTGCACCCCACCACCGACAATGGCCCCGGCCTGCGGCTCCTGCGTCAGGCGACCCGGGGGAAACGGGCCTGCAGGGTCCAGATCGCCGGGTTCTCGCCGAGGTCCTCGTGCAGGTCCGTCAGGTCGGCGAGCAGGTCCTGCAGGAAGTCGCGGGCCTCGCGGCGCAGTTCCGCGTGGGGGAACGTCAGCGGGGCCTCGGCCGGCGGCAGCCACTCCGCCTCGATGTCGACCCAGCCGAAACGGCGCTCGAATATCAGGCGGTCGGTCGACTCGGTGAAGTCCAGCTCCGCGCGCTGCGGCCGGGCGGCACGGCTGCCGAGCGGGTCCCGGTCGAGCCGCTCGACGATGTCGCACAGCGCCCACGCGAAGTCGAGCACCGGCACCCATCCCCAGGCTGTGGACAGCTCCCGGTCCGCCTCGGTGTCGGCGAGATAGACGTCACCGCAGAACAGGTCGTGCCGCAGGGCGTGGACGTCCGCGCGGCGGTAGTCGGTCTGCGGGGGGTCGGGGAAGCGGTTGGAGAGGGCGTAGCCGATGTCGAGCACGGGGGCGATGGTGTCACAGGGCCTTGCGCAGCACGGCGCACGGGCGGCCCCGGTCACGGTCGGGGCGGCGGTCGACGACCTCGTAGCCGAGCGCCGTCCAGAAGGAGAGGCCCGCGGGGTTGTTCTCCAGCACGGCCAGGCGTACGGCGGTGCGGCCCGCGGCGCGGAAGCGGTCCTCGACCAGGGATGCCAGGAGTCGCCCGTGCCCGTGCCGCTGCATCGCCGCGTCCACCATCAGCAGGCCGATCCACGGGTCCGGGTCGGCCGGGTCGGGGTGGTGGGCCAGGGTGACGACGATTCCGACGAGCCGCCCGAAACTGCGGGCGAGCAGGACCTCCACGTCGGGGTGCGCCAACTCGTCGGCCAGTGTGGCCGCCACCTGCTCGGGGCGGATGTCGTCCGGGTCGGGGAAGTCGCCGCTCAGGGCGTGGAACTCCCGGTTGGAGGCGTAGAGCGCGGTGAGTTCGGTCAGCAGCTCACCCGGGATGTCGTGGTCGGGGGCGGGGGAGAGGGGCTCGAGGATCACTCGGGCAACGTATCGCGGACGGGTCCCGGAGAGGTTGCGGGAGGCCGCGGAAAACGCCGGGGCCCCGGCCTGCCACGGCCGGGGTCCCGGTGCGGAGCTCGAGGGACTCCGTCAGACGTTCACTCCGAAGTCCTGGGCGATACCGACCAGGCCCGACGCGTAGCCCTGGCCGACCGCGCGGAACTTCCACTCCGCGCCGTTGCGGTACAGCTCGCCGAAGATCATGGCCGTCTCGGTGGCCGCGTCCTCCGACAGGTCGTAGCGGGCGATCTCCTGGCCGCCGGCCTGGTTGACGATGCGGATGTAGGCGTTGCGCACCTGGCCGAAGTTCTGCGAGCGGGACTCCGCGTCGTAGATGGACACCGGGAAGACGATCTTGTCGATGTCGGCCGGGAGCGCTGCCAGGTTGACGTTGATCGCCTCGTCGTCACCCTCGCCCTCGCCCGTGCGGTTGTCGCCCGTGTGGACGATCGAGTTGTCCGGGGTCTGCTTGTTGTTGAAGAAGACGAAGTGCTGGTCCGAGTAGACCTTCCCCTGGGCGTTGACCGCGATCGCGGACGCGTCGAGGTCGAAGTCCGTGCCGGTGGTGGTGCGGACGTCCCAGCCGAGGCCCACGGTGACGGCGGTCAGGCCCGGAGCCTCCTTGGTGAGCGAGACGTTGCCACCCTTGGACAGGCTTACAGCCATTGTTGGGAGTCCCTTCCCTCGTTACGTGTGCGGATGAAGCTACCGCCACCTCTAGCAACGCCAAGGGGGGTACCCGCGGTTCCGGGTTCCTTTACCTTTTTTACCTGCCGTTCGGAAATCGGGATGACGCGGACCGGGCGGAGCGGGGAACATGGACGGCATGTCCGGTCCTTACGTCATCCGCGGCTCCGTCTCGCTCCCCGAGGCCGAGCTGATGTGGCGTTTCTCGCGGTCGTCGGGGCCCGGCGGACAGCACGTCAACACCAGCGACTCGCAGGTCGAGCTGCGCTTCGACCTGGCGAACACCGAGGCGCTTCCCCAGGTGTGGAAGGAGCGCGCCCTCGAGCGTCTGGCGCCCCGCCTGGTGAACGGGGTCGTCAGCGTCCGCTCCTCCGAGCACCGCTCCCAGTGGCGCAACCGAGAGGCCGCCGCGGTACGCCTGGCGGCGCTGCTCGCGGAGGCGACCGCGCCCCCGCCCAAGCCCCGCAGGCCGACCCGGATCCCACGGGGGATCAACGAGCGGCGACTGCGGGAGAAGAAGCAGCGCTCGGAGACCAAGCAGGGCCGATCCGGCCGGGGCTGGGGGTAGCGACTCCTCGGCGGGGTTCAGGACGTCGAAGAAGGCCATGACGAACCCGACGGGCCGGTCGCCGTCGAGGATCAGGCGCGGCCAGGCGACGCCGGCGGGGTGGACGTAGGCCTCGGCGAGGGATTTCACGACCGGTGCGACGGCGCGTTCCTGGTCGGGTCGGACCCGAATGCCGATCGCGGCCTCGAATTGCGGGGCGTGATCTGTTCCAGCCGGAGGGCCGAAGTAGTCGTCATCCGGGCACCGTAGGCGGGACGACGACCGGCGGGCGACGCACATTCCGGGGGATCACCCCAAGTGCCGGTACCGCCCCCGGAAATACATCAGTGGTCCGCCCTCCACGCTCGGCACCCGGGCCGTGAGCACCCTGCCGATCACCAGTGTGTGGTCGCCCGCCTGCACCCGCTGTTCCGTGCGGCACTCCAGATTCGCCAGTGCGCCGCCGACCAGGGGTGCGCCGGAGGCCTCGCCGCGGACGTACGGGATGTCCTCGAAGAGCAGGCGGTCGCTGACGCGGCCCTTCATCGCGAAGCGTCCCGCGATGTGCCGCTGGCTCTCGGAGAGGACGGAGACCGCCCACAGCGGCTGCTCGGCGAGCATGTCGTCCATGCGGGCGCCCTCGCGCAGGCTCACCAGCACCAGGGGCGGGTCCAGGGACACCGACATGAAGGCGGTCGCCGTCATGCCGACGTCCTCGCCCTTCGGCCCCTCGGGATCCAGCGCCGGCTCGTGCGAGGTCACCAGGACCACGCCCGCCGCCAGCCGGGACATGGCAGCGCGGAACTCGTCGTTGCTCACCCCCTCAGGATGCCCGGAGGAGGGCGGCACGGCGGACAGGGACGGGACAGCGGAAGTCTTGAGCACGTCAAAACGCTAGCCCCCGCTCAGGGCCGCCCACATCGGGCCCGGGCCCGAATCGCGGCCTAGGACCAGCGGCGGACGTCGTAGGATCACGGGGTCTACACAGAGGGCCCGCACCGAGTCCGGAAGCATTCCGCGGAAACACAGGGAAAATGCGGAACCCCTCCTCAATTGTTCACCTTTGGCTGTGACTTGAGTCACAGGAAGCGTATTTTGTTGACCCTGTGTACCTAGTGGGCAGCGCGCTGTGATTCAGTGGCGGAGGCGCTGCGCGACGCTACCCGTGGAGTACGCCGAGTAGCGTGCCGCGGAAAGCCGGGAGAACGGTAGTACGCCGACGCGTCCCTGGAGCTGCTGCGAGATCTCGAGGGGAGGGCGAATGGAGACCGAGTCGGAGCCGTATGTCCGTCTTGCGACCCTGAGGCAGCTGCACCAGGTGATGGCGGACATGAACACCGCCCGCAGCCTGGCGGACACGCTGCAGACGGTGGCCGACGGCATCGTGAACGGTCTCGGCTACGAGCTGGCCGCCGTCAACCTCGTGCGCCCGGACGGTGACCTCGTCGTCGCCGCGCTCGCCGGGAACTCCGCAGCGGAGGCGCTGATCACCGGCCGCGTCGGCTCCCGCGCCTCCTGGGAGCGGCGCCTCTGCATGGGCGAGGCCTGGGGCACGCTGCGGTTCATACCCCACACGGAGGGCTGGATCCTCGACGAGGACGACGTGCCGCAGTGGTACACCGACGGTCCGGAGCCCCGCTTCGAGGACGAGTGGCACCCCTCCGACCGCCTCTTCGCGCCCATGTACACGCCGGGTGGCCAGGGCAGCTCCTGTGGCGAACTCCTCGGCGTCATCTCCGTGGACCGGCCGCGCAACGGGCGGCGACCGGGCGCCTGGGGGCGCGAGGCGCTCCAGATGTACGCCTTCCACGCCGCCATCGCCATCAGCAACGCCCGTCTGCGGGCCAACATGCAGCGGGCCCTGGTCCGCCTGGAGCGGGAGCAGCAGGCGCTGCGCGCCAGCGAGGAGTCCTTCCGGCAGGCGTTCGAGTACGCCCCCTCGGGGATGGCCATCGCCGAGATGGGCGGCGACCAGCACGGCCGCATCCTGCGCACCAACGACGCGCTGTGCCGCCTGCTCGGCCGGCCCGCCTCCGCGATGCGCCGCTACTCGTTCTCCGACCTCGTCCACCCCGAGGACATCGGCACCCTGCTGCGCACCTCCGCCGAGGGCGGGCGGGCCGAGCTGCGGCTCGGACGCCGGGACGGCACCTATGTGTGGGTGTCCCTGCGCAACTCCGTCGTCGCCGACGCCGCCGACGGGCCCCGCTTCCTGCTCACCCACGTCGAGGACATCGAGGAGCGCAAGCGCCGCGAGTTGCAGCTCGCCCACCGCGCCTCGCACGACTCGCTCACCGGCCTCCCCAACTCGGCGGAACTGCGCGCCCGTCTGTCCGCCCGACTGTGCCGGCGCCCGCAGTCGCTGCCGCCGAGCGCGGCGGACTCCCTGGACGCCGCGTACGGCGACGGGTTCCGCAGCGACCACCCGGCCGCCCACGACAGCGGCGGCCACGCCTTCGACTTCCACGCCGGGCCGGGGCCGTACGACGCCTTCGACCACCATGTGCACACCGTCGCCCCGGACGGCGACGCCGACGACGGCACCAAGGGCCTCGCGGTGCTCTTCTGCGACCTCGACGGCTTCAAGTCCATCAACGACCGGTTCGGGCACAACGCGGGCGACGCCGTCCTCATCGAGGTCGCCCGGCGGCTCAGCCGCGGGGTGCGGGACGGGGACACGGTGGCCCGGCTCGGCGGTGACGAGTTCGTCGTGCTGGCCGACGGGCTCGGCAAGGCCGACGCCCAGGACCTCGCCGTCCGTCTGCGCAACGAGATCATCCAGCCGATCCGGGTCGACGGCCGCGCCATGCGGGTCGGCGCGAGTTTCGGCATCGGCTGGGCGCACTGCGGCATGACGGCGGACGAAGTGCTGAAATCGGCGGACGAGCGGATGTACGTAGAGAAACGATCTCGTCCCAAACAGCACAGGCGTGCGGGATAAACCGCAGGTCAACCCTTGGGTGATGGGAACAACAGCCGTGTGCGGTCCGGGGACCGGGTAGGCTCGCCATTCAGCCACGTACGCATCTGGACCCGCACCTGTTGAGGAGACCTAGGGATGACGCCCGGCAACAACGGCGCGAGCACGCCCGAGGACGACGACCCGTTCGGCTACCTCTACGCCGACGGTCAGGCCAACGGCGCCCAGCCGCCCTCCGGCGGCTACGGCTACCCGGGCTCCGTCAACAGAGTGCGCACGGTCGGTGAACGTCAGTACGGCCAGCCGCAGGCCCAGACGGCCGCCTACGGCCAGGTCCCCCAGCAGCAGGCGTACGGCCGCCCGAACGCGCACTACGCGGCCCCGGAAACGGTGCCGGGCGGTGCCCAGACGACCCGTCCGACGCCGACGGCCCCGCCGCCCGGCGGCGGCCGCGGCCGGGGCCCCAACACCAAGGGCCTGTTGATCGGTGCGATCGCGGTGGTCGCGGCGGTCGTCATCGGCATCGGCGTCGCCATGATCACCGGTGACTCGAACGACGGGAAGAAGGGCGACCAGGCGGCCTCCAGCCCGTCGGCAGCGCAGAGCCCGTCCCCGAGCCGGTCCGCCACCCAGCAGTCCGGGGACGAGGGCAAGCTGCCGACGATCGACGCGAAGGCGCTGCACCTGGAGGGCGGCGCCACGACCGCCTCCGACGTCAAGGGTGCCCAGGCCGACGGCGGTGTCTACGTCGGCAACTTCAACAACGTGGGCGCGGCCGTGACCTGGACCGTGGACGTCCCCTCGACCGGCAAGTACACCCTGCACACCGGCTACGGCGTGCCCGGCGTCGACGCCACCGCCACCCTGACGGTCGACGGCACGGCGCAGACCACCCCCATGTCCCTGAAGAACTGGGCCAATGCGCCCCAGGGCGACTGGGAGAAGGGCTGGACGAAGACGTACAACTACATCCAGCTCAACAAGGGCACCAACACGATCCGGATCTCCTGCGAGCAGGGGAACCAGTGCAACGCCTACCTCGACCAGCTGTGGCTGACGAAGGGCTGGTCGAAGTAGGGCCCTCAGAAGGGCTCCACGACTACGCCGCCGTGACCTCGCCCGTCACCGCCACCTGGTCCAGCAGCTCCTCGTAGGTGCGCCGGTCGAACTCGCCCGCTGCCGGGGCGAGTACCGTCGCCGCCGACAGGGCCGCCGCCCGCGCCAGCCGAGCCGGCCACGGCAGGTGGTCCACCAGGCCCGACAGCAGGCCTGCGACCGCCGAGTCGCCCGCACCCGTCGGGTTGCCCGTCAGGCGGCGCGGCGGGGCGGCTCGCCAGCGGCCTTCGGTGTTGACGGCGAGCAGGCCCTCCGCGCCCAGCGAGGCGACCACCGTGTGCGCCCCGCGCCGACGGGCGTCCCGGGTGGCCTGCAACGGCTCGTGTGAGCCGGTCAGTTCGGCCAGTTCGTCGGCGTTCGGCTTGACGATGTCCGGGCGGGCGGCGACCCCGCGGCGCAGCGGCTCCCCACTGGTGTCGAGCAGCACCGGGACGCCCGCCGCCCGCGCGGTGCGCACCAGGTGGGCGTACGCCCCAACGGGCACGCCGGGCGGCAGGCTGCCGCACAGGGCCACGGCGGCGGCGGAGCGCACCAGGTCGTCGTACGCCTGGAGGAAGGCCGACCACTCGGCGGGCGTTATCACCGGGCCGGGTTCGTTGAGCTGGGTGGTGTCGCCGGTGGACTGGTCGACCACCGCGACGGTGCGCCGGGTGGCACCCGCGACCGGGACCAGCGCGTCCACGAGGCCGTGCGTGCGGGTGAGTTGCTCCCGCAGTGAGCGGCCCGTCGCGCCGCCCGCGAAGCCCGTGGCGGTCACCTGGTGACCGAGCGCGGCGAGCACCCGGGCGACGTTCAGCCCTTTGCCGCCGGGCCGTTCGGTCACCTCGGTCACCCGGTGCGAGGTGTGCGGCCTCAGTTCCCGTACCCGATAGGTGATGTCGAGAGCGGTGTTCAGCGTGACCGTCAGGATCACGTCGGGACCTCCCTCGAGAGTCGTGCCGGCGCGGTCCGGGGCCCGGAATCGTCAGTGCGCCTGCCGTCGGCGGTTGCGGAGGCTCGATCATGCCAAAGAGTCGGCGGTCGGCCCAGTCCCAGGAGCCAACCGCCGCACGCCAACAAACGGATCAATCACCCCAGTTGGGGATCGACCACCCACTGCCCGCGGCGCATCACGCCCTTGAGGCGGAAGTCGTCGTCCAGCAGCACCAGGTCGGCGTCCTTGCCGGGCTCCAGGGAGCCCACCCGGTCGTAGACGCCGAGCAGCTTCGCCGGGCCCGCCGAGATGGCCGTGACGACGTCCTCCACCGCCAGCCCGTCCACGGTGACCGCCCGGCGGAACGCGCGGTCCAGCGTGAGCGTCGAGCCCGCGATCGAGCCGCCCTCCACCAGCCGGGCCACACCCTCGCGGACCTCGACCTCGAGCGGGCCGAGCATGTACCGCCCGTCCCCGATACCGGCCGCGTCCATGGCGTCCGTGATGAACGCCACCCGCGCCGCGCCCGCCTGACGGAACGCCAGCCGCAGGGCCGCCGGGTGCAGATGGACGCCGTCGTCGATCAGCTCCACCGTGATCCGCTCGTCCTCCAGCAGGGCGGCGACGGGGCCGGGGGCGCGGTGGCCGAGCTGCGGCATCGCGTTGAACAGGTGGGTGGCGACCGTGGCGCCCGCGTCGATGGCCTGGACCGTCTGCTCGTAGGTGGCGTCCGTGTGCCCGATCGCCGCGATCACCCCGTGCTCGACGAGCAGCCGTACGGAGTCCAGGCCGCCGGGCAGTTCGGTGGCGAGCGTCACCATCGCGGCCCGGCCGCGTGCGGCGTCGATCAGCTTGCGCACCTCCGCCGGATCGGGGTCGCGCAGCAGCGCCTCGGAGTGCGCCCCCTTGCGGCACGGCGAGATGAACGGCCCCTCGAAGTGGATGCCGGCGACGTCCCCCTGCTCGGCCAGTTCCGACAGCAGTCCCGCCTGCTGGACGAGGACGTCCATGTCGTCGGTGACGGTGGAGGCGACGAGCGTGGTGGTGCCGTGCTCCCGGTGGGTGCGCAGGGCCGTCAGGACGTCGTCCACCGTGCCGGAGAAGGACGCACCGCCGCCGCCGTGGTTGTGGATGTCCACGAAGCCGGGGACCAGCCAGTGGCCGCGTACGTCGATGATCTCGGCGCTCTCGGGGGCGGACCCGGCGATGCGCGTGCCCTCCACGACCAGGCGGCCGTCGTCCACGACCCCGCTGGGCAGTACCACCCGGGCACCGGCGAGAACCTTCGTAGTGGCCATCAGATGGTTACCTCCGCAGGGTCAGTGGTTTCGAGGAGATCCCAGGCCATGAGCCCGGCACCGAGGCATCCGGCCGCATCGCCCAGCGTGGCGGGGACGATCGACGGCAGCTTCTGGAAGGTCACGCGGCGGCGCACGGCCGCGCGCAGCGGTGTGAACAACGTTTCCCCGGCCTCGGCGAGCCCGCCACCGATGATCAGGGTGCGCGGGTCCAGCAGGGTGAGTGCGGTCACCAGGCCGTCGGCGAGGGCGTCCACGGCCTCCTGCCAGACCTTCCGCGCCCGCGGGTCCCCCGACGCCACGGCCTTCGCGCAGTCGGCGGCGTCCGCCTCCGGGGCGCCGGCCGCCTCGGCCCACGCCTCGCCCACGGCGGCCGCGGACGCGTACCGCTCCAGACAGCCGCGCTGACCGCACGGACACGGGCTCCCCTGCGGCCGTACGACGATGTGACCGATCTCGCCCGCGAAACCGTGCGCCCCGGCCTCCACTCGGCCGCCGATGCCGATGGCGCCCGCGATCCCGGTGCCCAGCGGCACGAACAGGAACCGGTCCGCCCCCCGGCCGGCGCCGAGGCGCCCTTCGGCGAGCCCGCCGGTGCGCACGTCGTGCCCCAGCGCCACGGGCACGCCGTCGAGCCGGCGGCTGAGCAGATCCCGCAGGGGCACATCGCGCCAGCCCAGGTTGGCCGAGTACGCGGCGACACCGCGCTCGGCGTCCACGATCCCGGGGACGGCGACGCCCGCGGCGGCCGCGGCTTGGCCCAGGTGGCGCTCGCCGTGCGCGCGCAGCTCGGCGGCGAAGGCGAGCACCGACTCCACCACGGCGTCCGGCCCGCGCTCACGGCCGGTGGCCCGGCGCGCCCGGTGCAGCAGCTCACCGCCGGCCCCGACCAGAGCGGCCTTCATCCCGGTGCCGCCCACATCCAGGGCGATGACATGTCTCACGGGGAACAGTGTCGCTCCTGGACCCGGAAGAGGTCTAGTCCACTCAGGTGGTGTAGACCTTATCCTTTGGATATTCCGAATGACGAGACGGCAGGGCTAGAGCAAGTGCAGCGACGCGGAACGCGCAGGACGACATGGCGCAGGGGTCTGATCGCGGCGGTGTCCGCCCTCGGCATGACCGGAGCCCTGGCGAGCTGCGCGGGTGCGGTGGGCTCCGGGGACGTCACCCTGCGGTTGGTGGCCGCGGACTACGGGGACTCGTCGGCGAACAGCTCCAGGAAGTACTGGGACCAGCTGGTCAAGGACTTCGAGGCGGAGCACTCCGGGATCAAGGTCGACGTCAGCGTCTACTCGTGGAACGACGTGGACCGCAAGGTCAAGGAGATGGTGGCCGGGGGCGACGCTCCCGACATGGCGCAGATCGGGGCGTACGCGGACTACGCGGCGGCGGGCAAGCTGTACGAGGCCTCGGACGTCCTCTCGATCCCCGTCCAGGCGGACTTCGCCTCTGAGCTGAGTGACGCCGGCAAGGTGAACCGGACCCAGTACGGCATGCCGTTCGCCGCCTCCACGCGGATCCTCTTCTACAACAAGACGCTGTTCTCCGAGGCCGGCATCACCACCCCGCCGCAGAGCTGGAGCGACCTGGCGACGGACGCGCAGCTGCTCGAGGCCAAGGGCGTGAAGTACCCCTACGCGCTGCCGCTGGGCCCCGAGGAGGCGCAGGCGGAGACGATGCAGTGGCTGCTCAGCGGCGGTGCCGGCTACCTGGACGCCTTCGGCTCCTACGACCTCGACTCCACGCAGAACGTGGCCACGTTCACCTGGCTGAAGGACAACCTGGTGGGCAAGGGGCTGACGGGCCCGGTGGCACCGGGGAAGCTGAACCGCGCCGACGCCTTCGCCGCGTTCACACGCGGCGAGGTCGGGATGCTGAACGGCCACCCGTCGCTGATGAAGATGGCGCGCGAGAAGGGCGTGAAGTTCGGCATGGTGCCGATGCCCGGGATCAACGGCCGGGCGAAGTCGACCATGGGCGTGGCGGACTGGATGACGGCGTTCAAGCAGGGCGGCCACAAGGACCAGATCCGTGAGTTCCTCGACTACGTGTACAGCGAGAAGAACGTGCTGTCCTTCTCCCGCGAGTACGACCTGCTGCCGGTGACGAGCTCCGCCCAGGAGGCCATGGCGCAGTCGTCCCAGGACCAGGCCCTGGAGCCGTTCCTCCAGGAGCTGCCGAGCGCCGAGCTGTACCCGGTCGGCAAGACGTCGTGGGCGACGGTCAGCTCGGACATCAAGAAGCAGATAGGCAAGGCGGTCGGCCCGGACGGCAGCCCGGCGGCGATCCTGGGCCAGCTGCAGCGGGCGGCCGTCACGGCCGACAACGCGGCCCGCTGACGGCAGGCGCGCGGGGGAGCGTGTCGGACCCACCGGTTACGGTTCCCCCATGGACGACCTGAACCCCAGAGAGAAGGCCATCCTGGCCCTGGAGGGGCGCGGTTTCTCCGGGCCGGGGGCCAAGGAGCGGGCCATACGGGAGCAGCTCCATCTCGCCCCCGTCCGCTACTACCAGCTGCTCAACGCCCTCCTCGACGACCCCAGGGCCCTGGCCCACGCCCCGGTCACCGTCAACCGCCTCCGCCGCATCCGCGAGGCACGCCGCGCGGAACGTTGAGCGCGTGGCCGTGGGACGCGCCGGGCGCGCCCCCGTGACCCCGTGGGTGCGCCCGGCGGCGCGCCGATAGGGTCGGACCCATGGGCAGCCACACGGACTCCTTGCCGACGCCCGCCACCCCGGCCGGGCGTGACGGTCTCGACGCCATCCTCGCCCGGCCCGAGCGGGCCGTTCTCGCCTTCGACTTCGACGGGACGCTCGCCCCGATCGTCCCCGACCCCGACCAGGCCCGCGCCCACCCCGACGCGGTCCCCGCCCTCGCGGCCCTCGCCCCGAAGGTCGCCTCCGTCGCGGTCGTCACCGGCCGCCCCGCCGGCGTCGCCGTCCGCCACGGCGGCTTCGCGGGCGTCCCCGGACTCGACCACCTCGTCGTCCTCGGCCACTACGGCGCCGAACGCTGGGACGCCCGCACCGGCACCGTCACCGCCCCGGCCCCCCACCCCGGGGTCGCCGCCGTCCGCGCCGAACTCCCCGGCTACCTCGACGAGATCGGAGCCTGGCGCGGCACCTGGATCGAGGAGAAGGGCCGCGCCGTCGCCGTCCACACCCGCCGCGCCGAGGACCCGCAGGCCGCCTTCGAGGCCCTGCGTGAACCCCTCGCCGATCTCGCCGCCCGCCACGGCCTGATCGTCGAACCCGGCCGCATGGTCCTGGAACTGCGCCCGCCGGGCATGGACAAGGGGGTGGCCCTGTCGGAGTACGTCCGCGAGACGGGCGCCGAAGCGGTCCTGTACGCGGGCGACGACCTCGGCGACCTCCCCGCCTTCGCCGCCGTGGACAAACTCCGCTCCGACGGCGTCTCCGGCCTCCTCGTCTGCAGCGGCAGCGACGAGGTCACGGAACTCGCGAAGAGGGCGGACCTGGTGGTCGACGGCCCGCAGGGGGTCGTACACCTTCTGAGGTCACTGACACGAACGCTGAGCTGAGGCGCCCCTGCGAGAAGCCCCGATCGGCCCGCACCCCGAAACGAGACCCTCAGACCTCCAGCGCAGCCAACTGATCCAGGAACCACCGGGCCGGCGGAAGCGCCGTGGCCTGCGCAGCGAGCCGCTTCGAGCGCTCCGCCCGCTCACCCGCCGGCATCGACAACGCCTCGTGCAAGGCCTCCGCCGTCCCCCGGATGTCGTACGGATTGACCGTCACGGCGTCGTCGCCCAACTCCTCGTACGCGCCCGCCTCCCGCGACAGCACCAGCGCACACCCCTGGTCCGACAGCACCGGAACCTCCTTGGCGACGAGGTTCATGCCGTCCCGGATGGGGTTCACCAGGGCCACGTCGGCGAGCCGGTACGCGGCGAGAGAGCGCGCGAAGTCGTCCTTGACGTGCATCTCGACCGGGGTCCAGCCCGGCGTCCCGTACCTCTCGTTGATCTCCGCGGCCACCCGCTGGACCTCCGCCGTGTACTCCCGGTAGACGGCCAGGTCCTGGCGGGAGGGGTACGCGAACGCCACGTGGACCACCCGTTCGCGCCACTCCGGACGGGACTCCAGCAGTTCCTCGTACGCCAGCAGACCCCGCACGATGTTCTTCGACAGCTCCGTCCGGTCCACCCGCACGATCACCTTGCGGGGGCGGCCGTCGGGGCCGGTGCCGATCTGCTCCCGCAGGATCGCCATCCGTTCGTCCACATCCGGTCGGTGCGCCCGCTCGCGCAGGAAGTCCGCGTCCGCGCCCAGGCCGTGCACCCCGATCCGGGTGTTCCCCAGCCCGCCGACGAGCGCCTCGCAGCACCCGGCGAAGGCGTCCGCCCACCGCTGGGTGAGGAAGCCGAGCCGGTCGGCGCCCAGCATGCCGCGCAGCACCTGACCGGCGATGTCGTCCGGAAGCATCCGGAAGTAGTCCACCGGTGCCCACGGCGTGTGCGAGAAGTGACCGATCCGCAGGTCCGGCCGCAGCTGCCGCAGCATCCCCGGGACCAGCGTCAGGTGGTAGTCCTGCACCACGACCGCCGCCCCCTCGGCCGCCTCCTCGGCCAGCGCCTCGGCGAACGCGTGGTTGTAGGCCTCGTACGACGCCCACGCGTGCCGGAACTCCCTGCCGAAGACCGGCTCGAGCGGCGTCTGGTACAGCATGTGGTGGACGAACCACAGCACCGAGTTCGCGATGCCGTTGTACGCCTCGGAGAACACCGTCGCGTCGATGTCGAGCATCCGGACCCGCCGGCCACCGGTGTGGGCCGGATCCAGCGCGCCACCCGTGCGGCGTACGGCCTCGCGGTCGCCGTCGTTCAGGGCCGCGCACACCCAGACCGCGTCCGCGTCCGGGCCGATCGCCGACAGACCGGACACCAGACCGCCTCCGCCCCGTTTGGCGGTGAGCTGCCCGGAGTCGTCCAGCGCGTACGAGACGGGGCCGCGGTTGGAGGCGACGAGGATGCGGGCGCCGTGCGCATGCTGCGTGGAAGCCATGCCACGAAACCTAGCCCGCGCCGAAAACGCTCAAACGTACGGTTCGGCCGTATGCGGAACCGTGTCCGTCACGTCCGGACGTTCGGACGTCCGGCTGCGTACGGTTCAGGCCACCTTTCGTTCCATGTACTCCGCGATCTCCGCCATCGGCGGCCTCTCCTCCGTGTCCACCCGGTACGTCCGGGGCTCGAAGCCGTCCGCCCCCCGTTCGAACTGCGTGAGGGCCGGGCGGACCAGATGGCCGCGGGCCAGGCGGAGCTGGGCCGTGCGGTAGATCGCGGCGGCCATGCGGCCGAGCGCCTGCCCGTCCTGGTGGCGGTGCTTGCGCACCCCGACGTCGACCTGGGCCAGCGCGTCCAGGCCCACCAGGTGCAGCGCGTCCACCAGCATGCCGAGCTCGACGCCGTACCCGACCGGGAAGGGAAGCCGTTCCAGCAGGGATCGGCGGGCCGCGTACTCGCCGCCGAGCGGCTGGACGAACCCGGCGAGCTGCGGCCAGTGCATGTTGAGCAGCGGGCGCGCCACCAGTTCCGTGACGCGGCCGCCCTGGCCCGCTGCGCCGCCCAGCGGCCGGTCGTACATCGCCTTCACCAGGTCCACGTCCGGGTCGGTGAGCAGCGGGCCCACGATCCCGGTCACGAAGTCCGACGAGAACTCCTTCAGGTCCGCGTCGACGAAGCAGACGATGTCGCCGCCGGTGACGAGCAGGGAGCGCCAGAGCACCTCGCCCTTGCCGGGCACGGCCGGTATGCGTGGCAGGATCGTGTCGCGGTGCACCACCCTCGCGCCGGCCGCGGCGGCGACCTGGGACGTGCGGTCGGTGGAGCCGGAGTCGACGACGACGATCTCGTCGACCAGCGGGACCTGCCGCACGAGGTCGTGGCGGATGGCGGAGACGATCTCGCCGACCGTCTCCTCCTCGTTGAGCGCGGGCAGCACGACGCTGACCGAGGAGCCCGAGGCTCGCTTCGCGGCCATGATCTGGTGGAGCGGGCGGTCGGTGACGGACCAGGAGCGGGTGCTCAGCCAGCGCTCGACTTCTTCCAGCACAGTCTGCGGCTCCTCACGTTCGTACGGGTGGGGGGTGAGTCGGGGACGGTCGAATGGTCTCTCTTGTGATCCATCTCGCGGTTCGGACGACTATCTCAACTCTCCCGGCCGTCGGTTACAGTCTTGAACAACGCCGGTGACCATCGCATGTCGGGGTCACCCCGGCCCGTCGCCGGCGACACAACCACATACAGCTCATCCAGAGGGGCAGAGGGACACGGCCCGGTGAAGCCCCGGCAACCCTCCAGTCGGCTCTCGTCTTCGCAGGCGGGGCTCCCGGCTAGGGAAGGTGCCAATTCCGTCTCACGGCGAGATGCGTCGTGAGGAAGATGAGGAGAAAGGGCCTCGCCTGACATGGCTGTGCAGACAGTTGCAAGCACCACCGACTCCGTGAACCTCGGCCCCGCCGCGGCTCTGTCCTGCCGCGAGTGCGGCCACCGGGTGCCGCTCGGCCCGGTCTTCGCCTGCGAGGAGTGTTTCGGCCCGCTCGAGGTCGCCTACGACTTCTCCGGCTACGACACCGAGGAACTGCGGAAGCGCATCGAGGCGGGCCCCGCGAACATCTGGCGCTATGCGCCGCTGCTGCCGGTCCCGGCGGACGTCGCCGACAAGCCGAACCTCAACCCGGGCTGGACCAAGCTCGTCAAGGCCGACAACCTCGCTCGGGAACTCGGCGTGACCGGCGGTTTGTATGTGAAGGACGACTCCGGTAACCCGACGCACTCCTTCAAGGACCGCGTGGTCGCCCAGGCGCTGGAGGCGGCGCGCGTCTTCGGCTTCACCACCCTGTCCTGCTCCTCCACCGGCAACCTCGCGGGCGCGGTCGGCGCCGCGGCGGCCCGTGCCGGCTTCCGCTCCTGCGTGTTCATCCCGCACGACCTGGAGCAGGGCAAGGTCGTCATGGCCGCGATCTACGGCGGCGAGCTCGTCGGCATCGAGGGCAACTACGACGACGTGAACCGCTTCTGCTCGGAGCTGATCGGCGACCCGGCGGGCGAGGGCTGGGGCTTCGTCAACGTCAACCTGCGGCCGTACTACGCGGAGGGCTCCAAGACCCTGGCGTACGAGATCGCGGAGCAGCTCGGCTGGGAGCTGCCGGAGCAGATCGTGGTGCCGATCGCCTCCGGCTCGCAGCTGACGAAGATCGACAAGGGTCTGCAGGAGCTGATCAAGCTCGGGCTCGTCGAGGACAAGCCGTACAAGATCTTCGGTGCGCAGGCCGAGGGCTGCTCGCCGGTGTCGGTCGCGTACAAGGCGGGCCACGACGTGGTGCGGCCGCAGAAGCCGAACACCATCGCCAAGTCGCTGGCGATCGGCAACCCGGCCGACGGCCCGTACGTCCTGGACATCGCCCGCCGCACGGGCGGCGCCGTGGAGGACGTGACGGACGAGCAGATCGTGGACGCCATCAAGCTGCTGGCGCGCACCGAGGGCATCTTCGCCGAGACGGCGGGCGGCGTGACCGTCGGTGTCACGCGCAAGCTGATCGAGAACGGCGTCCTCGACCCGGCGAAGACGACGGTCGTCCTCAACACCGGGGACGGTCTGAAGACGCTGGACGCGGTGGCCGACACGGGGCTGACCGCGACGATCCGTCCTACCCTCGAGTCCTTCCGCGAGGCCGGTCTCGTCTGATCTCCTCCCGCCACAACCCAGCAGCCGTACCCCGACCGGAGGTCATCCCCCGATGAGCGTCAACGTCCGCATCCCCACCATCCTGCGCACCTACACGGGCGGCCGGGCCGAGGTCACCGCCGAGGGCGCGACCCTCGCCGAGGTCATCGCCGACCTGGAGAAGAACCACACCGGCATCGCCGCCCGCGTCCTGGACGACCAGGGCAAGCTGCGCCGCTTCGTCAACGTCTACGTGAACGACGACGACGTCCGCTTCGAGCAGGGCCTTCAGACCGCCACCCCGGACGGCGCGGGCGTCTCCATCATCCCCGCGGTCGCGGGCGGCTGACGGTCGTTCGGACGCGCGATCCTTACCCTCGGTAACGCAGGTAACCGAGAGTTCATCGAATTGCCCTCTCCGTGAGAGAAACGGAGGGGGCAATTCTGCATGGTTGAGCGCGGTAGAGTTGGGGAACGCGCTCCCGGACTCCCCTTCCGGACCCGCGATCACCTGCCGCGCGCTCGACAAGAAGCAGCCAAAGTGTGCAGGGCTTTTGCGCCATTCATTCCCTTCGCCCGGCCCGACTTGCCCTGAATTCGGGCGAGTTCTCCGTACATTCCCGACCGGTCGGGCCCCGAATTCTCGTCCGATTGACCTGTTGCAGACGGCAGTTGGACAGATACATTCAGCCGCGGTCGACGCGTTCCGGCGCACGCCCCCAACCGTTGGGGGGTGAGGTCTGACCCGGATCCGCGAAGTGTGGATCTGTGCAAGGGCCAGTAATAGGGGAGTTAGGCATGGCTCAGGGCACCGTCAAGTGGTTCAACGCGGAGAAGGGGTACGGCTTCATCGCGGTCGACGGTGGTGCGGACGTCTTCGTCCACTACAGCGCGATCCAGATGGACGGCTACCGCACCCTTGAAGAGGGCCAGCGGGTCGAGTTCGAGATCTCACAGGGTCAGAAGGGCCCGCAGGCGGACATGGTCCGCGTGACCGCCTGATACAACGCGCCGACGACTGAACCGTTCGACGTGTCGAGGGGCTCGTATCCCGTCCGGGGTACGGGCCCCTCGGTCTGTTCGCACCCTGCTCGGACACTGGTCCGGGGCGGGTGCCGACAGGGGGCGCACCGTAGCGTTCACCTCCTCCTCCCCTCGGAGCCGCTTGCACTCGGCAGGGGCGAGTGCTAATCATTGGCGTTAGCACTCTGAAGGTGAGAGTGACAACAGAAGGACCGGGTCGGTGAGGCCGCGGGCCGGGTGGGGCAAGGAACCTCCGGCCGGGGCCGTCCGTCGCGGGCGCGGGCGCGGTCCGAAGTAATCACCCCCAGTCCTGGAGGGACCACTTCACATGGCCAAGATCATCGCGTTCGACGAGGAGGCACGGCGCGGCCTCGAGCGCGGCATGAACCAGCTCGCGGACGCCGTCAAGGTGACCCTCGGCCCCAAGGGCCGCAACGTCGTCCTCGAGAAGAAGTGGGGCGCCCCCACGATCACCAACGACGGTGTCTCCATCGCCAAGGAGATCGAGCTCGAGGACCCGTACGAGAAGATCGGCGCCGAGCTGGTCAAGGAAGTCGCCAAGAAGACGGACGACGTCGCCGGTGACGGTACGACCACCGCGACCGTGCTCGCCCAGGCGCTGGTCCGCGAGGGCCTGCGCAACGTGGCCGCCGGTGCCAACCCGATGGGCCTGAAGCGCGGTATCGAGAAGGCCGTCGAGGCCGTCTCCGCCGCCCTGCTCGAGCAGGCCAAGGACGTCGAGACCAAGGAGCAGATCGCCTCCACGGCCTCCATCTCCGCCGCCGACACCCAGATCGGCGAGCTGATCGCCGAGGCCATGGACAAGGTCGGCAAGGAAGGCGTCATCACCGTCGAGGAGTCGCAGACCTTCGGTCTCGAGCTGGAGCTCACCGAGGGCATGCGCTTCGACAAGGGCTACATCTCGGCGTACTTCGCCACCGACATGGAGCGTATGGAGGCCGTCCTCGACGACCCGTACATCCTGATCGCCAACTCCAAGATCTCCTCGGTCAAGGACCTGCTCCCGCTCCTCGAGAAGGTCATGCAGTCCGGCAAGCCGCTGCTGATCATCGCCGAGGACGTCGAGGGCGAGGCCCTGTCGACCCTGGTCGTCAACAAGATCCGCGGCACCTTCAAGTCCGTCGCCGTCAAGGCCCCGGGCTTCGGCGACCGCCGCAAGGCCATGCTCGGCGACATCGCCATCCTCACGGGCGGCGAGGTCATCTCCGAGGAGGTCGGCCTCAAGCTGGAGAACGCGACCCTGGACCTCCTGGGCCGCGCCCGCAAGGTCGTCATCACCAAGGACGAGACCACCATCGTCGACGGCGCCGGCTCCGCCGACCAGGTCTCGGGCCGCGTCAACCAGATCCGCGCCGAGATCGAGAACAGCGACTCCGACTACGACCGCGAGAAGCTGCAGGAGCGCCTGGCGAAGCTGGCCGGCGGCGTGGCCGTCATCAAGGCCGGTGCCGCCACCGAGGTGGAGCTCAAGGAGCGCAAGCACCGCATCGAGGACGCCGTCCGCAACGCGAAGGCGGCCGTCGAGGAGGGCATCGTCGCCGGTGGTGGCGTGGCCCTGGTCCAGGCGGCGCAGAACTCCTTCGAGAAGCTGGACCTCGAGGGCGACGAGGCCGTCGGCGCCGAGATCGTCCGCAAGGCCCTGACCGCCCCGCTGACCCAGATCGCCGTCAACGCCGGCCTCGAGGGCGGCGTCGTGGTGGAGAAGGTCCGCAACCTCACCCCGGGCCACGGTCTGAACGCCGCGACCGGTGAGTACGTGGACATGATCGCCGAGGGCATCATCGACCCGGCGAAGGTGACCCGTTCCGCGCTGCAGAACGCCGCCTCCATCGCCGCGCTGTTCCTCACCACCGAGGCCGTCATCGCCGACAAGCCGGAGAAGGCCGCCGCGCCTGCCGGTGGCGGCATGCCGGGCGGTGACATGGACTTCTGATCCTTCCGAGGATCGGTACCAGTCCTTCCGTACGAGGGCGGCACTCCCTGTCTGTGGCAGGGGGTGCCGCCCTCGGGCGTGTCCGGGATCGCGCGGGCCACCAGCCCGGCCGGGAATGTGGTGCAGCCGGGAATGTGGGGCAGCGCATAGGCGGTTGCTTCAGAAGCTGCAACAATGCGCGCGCACATACCAGTCGGTTAAACACAGCGATCCCCGAGGAGCCCCTCACGTGACCGTCACCACTCCCGCCTCCCGCGCGGCCCAGATCCTCTCCCGCCCGATCGCGCTGGGTGGCCTCACCGTCCCGAACCGGATCGTGATGGCGCCGATGACCCGGATGTTCTCCCCCGGCGGCATTCCCGGCGAGGACGTGCGCGCCTACTACGCGCGCCGTGCCGCCGCCGGTGTCGGGCTGATCGTCACCGAGGGGACCTACGTCGGCCACGAGTCGGCCGGCCAGAGCGACCGCGTCCCGCGCTTCCACGGCGAGGAGCAGCTCGCGGGCTGGGCCGAGGTCGCCGAGGACGTGCACGCCGCCGGCGGCACGATCGTCCCGCAGCTGTGGCACATCGGCATGGTCCGCAAGCAGGGTGAGCCCCCCGTCGCGGGCGCCCCCGCCGTCGGACCGTCCGGCCTCGTCACCGCGGGCGCCGAGCCGACCGGCAAGGCGATGACCCAGCAGGACCTGGACGACGTCATCGACGCGTTCGCCCAGGCCGCCGCGGACGCCGAGCGCATCGGCTTCGACGGCGTGGAGATCCACGGCGCCCACGGCTACCTCGTCGACCAGTTCCTGTGGGCGGGCACCAACCGCCGCACGGACGCGTACGGCGGCGACCCGGTGGCCCGCACCAAGTTCGCGGCCGAGATCGTCGCGGCGGTCCGCGAGCGGGTGTCCCCCGACTTCCCGGTGCTCTTCCGCTACTCGCAGTGGAAGCAGCAGGACTACACCGCCCGGCTCGCCGAGACCCCCGAGGAGCTGGAGGCGATCCTCACCCCGCTCGCGGCGGCGGGCGTGGACGCCTTCCACGCCTCGACGCGCCGCTACTGGCTGCCCGAGTTCGAGGGCTCCGACCTCAACCTCGCCGGCTGGACGAAGAAGCTCACCGGCAAGCCGACGATCACCGTGGGCTCGGTGGGCCTGGACGGCGACTTCCTCCGCGCGTTCCAGGGCGAGGGCGCCCCGGTCAAGACCCTCGACAACCTCCTGGACCGACTGGAGTCGGAGGAGTTCGACCTGGTGGCGGTGGGTCGGGCGCTGCTCCAGGACCCGGAGTGGGCGAAGAAGGTCCTTCAGGGTCGCTTCGACGAGCTGGGCGCGTATGACGCGGCCGCGCTGAAGACCCTGCACTGACGAACGGGGAATGCGGCCCCTCGCCCTTCGGGGTGGGGGCCGCACTCATGGGCGGCTTCGCCGCGTGGGGTGTTCTCCGGTCCCGTTCGCTGCGAATTCGCGTGCTTAAGTCGATCAATAGCAATAATTGGTGATGATGGCCGTGGCACCGATCTCCGCGACCGTCTCCAAGGCCCGGGGGCCGAAGACGACCCTGATGATCGGCGCGCTGATCGTGGCCGCCGGCTACGTGCTGAACATGGTGCTGATGGACCAGGTCTGGCACTTCGTCCTGGTCTCCTGCGTCATCGGCGCCGGGCATCGGCTTCACCTACGGCTCCATGCCCGCGCTGATCATGGGCGCCGTGCCCGCGTCCGAGACCGGTGCCGCCAACAGCCTCAACACGCTGATGCGGTCCGTCGGCACCTCCACCGCGAGCGCGGTCGCCGGCGTGATCCTCGCCAACATGACCAAGACCCTGGGGCCCGTCACCCTGCCCTCCCAGGACGGCTTCCGTACCGTCCTGGCCATCGGGGCCGGTGCCGCGCTCCTCGCCTTCGCCGTCGCCTCCTTCATCCCGCGCCGGCGTTCGGCCGCCGGGCAGACGCCGCCCGCGGTGGACGGCCCGGCCGGGCACGCGGAGGTCTCCGACGCCAAGGCGTAAAGTCCAACCGATCGTCAGGCCGGGCGGTCGCGCTCCCGCCTCGCGCGGGCGGCGGCCGCCCGGCCGCCCGTGCACCAGGTGTTCCACCGGCACCCGGACGAGGGGCCGTACCGGCGACAAGTTGGAGGTCACACGATGACGACAGCCGAATCCCGCACGCCGAGCACCGACGACGAGACCGGGCCCGTGGTGCGCACCGCGACCGGCGCGGTGCGCGGGCGCAGGGAGGACGGGCTCGCGGTGTTCCGCGGCATACCGTTCGCCGAGCCGCCGGTGGGGGAGGAGCGCTTCCGGGCGCCCCGCCCGGTACGGGCCTGGGAGGGCACACGGGAGGCGTACGCGTTCGGGCCGCCGCCCCCGCAGGAGACGGCCTTCCTGGGCCGTATCGGCGTCCCGGACGCGTCCGTCGGCGACGACTGGCTGACCGTCAACGTCTGGACGCCCGACCCGGATCCGGCCGCCCGCCGACCCGTGATGGTGTGGATCTACGGCGGCGCCTACAAGCTCGGCCACGCGGGCAGCCCCGGCTACGACGCCCGGCACATCGCCCGCGACGGCGACCTCGTCGTCGTCACCTTCAACTACCGCGTCGGCATCGAGGGCTTCGCCCGCATCGAGGACGCCCCCGCCAACCGCGGTCTGCTGGACCAGGTCGCGGCCCTGGAGTGGGTGCGGGACAACATCGAGGCCTTCGGCGGCGACCCGGAGCAGGTCACCGTCTTCGGCGAGTCGGCGGGCGCCGGCTCGGTCGCCGCGCTGCTGGCCATGCCCCGCGCGGCCGGACTGTTCCGGCGGGCGATCGCCCAGAGCATGCCGGGCACGTACTTCTCCGACGAACTGGCCCGCGACCTCGCGACCGCCATCGCCGCGGAGGCGGGCCTGCGTCCCACGGCCGCCGACCTGTCGGCCGTGGACCCGCGCCGACTGACCGACGCGGGCCAGGCGCTGAGCGCGAAGATGCTCCAGCACCAGGACCGCTGGGGACAGGTCGCACCCACGGTGACCCCCTTCTCACCGGTCGTCGACGGCGAGGTGCTGCCCACCACCCCCTGGCGGGCGCTGGCGGGCGGCGCGGGCCGGGACGTCGAGCTGATCACCGGGCACAATCGGGAGGAGTACCAGCTCTTCCTGATCCTCGGCGGCATGCTCGGCCGGATCACCGACGAGCAGGTGACAGGAGCTCTGCGCCTGTTCGCCCCGGGCCCGGACGGCGAGGGCGCCTACCGCGCCGCGTTCCCCGACGCCACGCCCGACGAGCTGTACGAACGGATCCAGTCCGACTGGCTCTTCCGCATGCCCACCCTGCACCTGGCCGAGGCGCAGGTGGCCGGGGGCGGCCGTGCGTACATGTACGAACTGACCTGGCCCGCCCCGGGCAACGGAGGCGTCCTGCGCGCCTGCCACGCTCTGGACATCCCGCTGCTGTTCGGCACGTTCACGGCGGACCTCGGCTCCCTGCTGTTCGCGGACGGGGAGCCCGGCCCGGAGGCCGAGGCGCTGGCCTCCCGCCTCCGCACGTCCTGGACGACGTTCGCGAGGACGGGCGACCCGGGCTGGCCGGCGTACGACACCGAGCGCCGGCTGGTGCAGGTGCTGGACGTGGAGCCGACGGTCACGGCGTATCCGGAGGAGGCGTCGCGGCGCATCTGGGAGGGGTACGGGTTCCCGGCGCTGCCGCTGCTGCGCTGAGCCGGTACCCGCTCCGGAACCGGCCACCGCAGGTCACCTGGGGCCGAAGGGGCATTCATCGCGTGCCCCGTGGCACTTGGTGTGCCATGAGAGGGAAGCGTACGGCGATCCAGTCGGTGTGGCACTGGCTGCAGACGGCCGGCCAGGCGGTGCGGCGGGCCTGCGAGGGACCGGGCCGGGAGCGGGACATCGTCGTCCAGGCGCTGAAGGCGGCGCTGGCCGCCTGGGTGGCCTGGGCCGTGGCGGGCTGGTGGCTGAAGGCCCCGGTGGCTTTCGTCGCGCCCTGGGTGGCGGTCGTCCTGGTGGAGTCGACCGTGTACCGGTCGATCGCGCACGGGCTGCAGCAGCTCGCGGCGATCGCCACCGGCACGGTCGTGGCGACGGCGGCGGCCCTCGTGCTGCACGACACGATGACCGCCATGGCGCTGGTGCTGCCGACGGTCGTCCTGCTGGGCCACTGGCAGCGCCTGGGCAGCCAGGGCATCTACGCGGCCACCGGCGCCCTGTTCGTCCTGACCAACGGGCAGGTCACCGTCGCCACCTCCGGCGCCCGGATCGCCGAGGCGGCCTTCGGTGCCCTGGTCGGCATCGCCGCCAACGCGCTGATCCGGCCCCCGGTGTACCTGCGCGACAGCCGGGCGGCCCTCCAGGACGCCGCAGGGGAGGCCCACGACATCCTCGAGGCGGTGGCCGACGGGATGGCCGAGGACCGGTGGGACGCCGACGAGGCCACCACCTGGCACGAGCGCGCGCTGCGTCTGGAACGCCTGGTGGACCAGGCCCGCTCCGCGATCGGCTGGAGCCGGGAGAGCATGCGCATCAACCTCCGCCGCCGCTCGCGCGCCCACTCCGTGCCGGGCAAGGACTACGACGACGCGGTCGTGGTCCTGGACTACGCCGCCGTGCACACCGCCGGTGTCACCCGGGCCGTCCTGGAGGCCGCGTCGGAGGACCGCCCGGCGGCCCGGCCGGACCCCTCCGCCGCCCGCCGCTACGCGGACTTCCTGCACCAGACCGCGCAGGCGCTCCAGCTCTACTGCCAGAGCCGCTTCGGCACGGAGGACGACCACGAGCTGCGCCAAGCCGTGCGCAAGCTGCGCGACACGCATGACGAACTGCGCCGGCACCTGACCCGCTCGGTACCGGACGACCCCGGCGAGGTCGCCACCTACGGCACCCTGCTGACCCAGGCGCGCCGCCTGGTCGACCAACTCGTCGCCACGGAGCCGTGACCGTCCCGCTCGTGCCGCGCGGGCGTGCAGGACCATGGAAACCGGTGCCGACAGCTCATGCCCAGCCGCACGGGAGACCGCCGATGACACAGCCACCGCTTCCCGGAGTCCTGGCCGACGTCGCCCCGATCCTGGACCACTGGGGTTATCTGGCGGTCGCCGGCCTGGTGTTCGTCGAGGACTTCGGCGTGCCCGTACCCGGCGAGACGATCCTGATCGTCGCCGCCGTCTACGCGGGCGCGGGCCGGCTCGACATCGTCCTGGTGGCCGTCATCGCCTTCTTCGCCGCCGTGATCGGTGACAACGTCGGCTACGCCATCGGCCGCTTCGGCGGCCACCGGCTCGTCGAGCGCTACGGCCGCTACGTGCTGCTCACGCCGGCCCGCGTCGAGAAGGCGGAAGGTTTCTTCACCCGGCACGGCGGCAAGGTCGTCACCGTCGCCCGATTCATCGAGGGCCTGCGCCAGGCCAACGGGATCATCGCCGGGATGGCCGGAATGCACTGGCGCCGTTTCCTGTTCTTCAACACCTTGGGCGGAGCACTGTGGGTCGGCACCTGGGTGATGTTCGGTGGCCTGGCCGGGGCCCATCTGAACACCCTCTACCCGGCGATCCAGCGCTACGAGCTGTATGTGCTGGTCGCCATGGCCGTGCTGATCGTGGTCCTCATCGGCCGTCACCTGTACCACCGCCGCCGCAGCGACGCGGAGCGGCAGCCGGACGCCGGAGGACACGGCGGAGGGCGCTGAGCCGGGCGTGGTTCCTGGTCAGTCGCTCGACCCGGGAGCTGCCCCGGAGCGGTGCCGGCGGACCGTGGGAGCCGTAACGGACGGGAACGAGGGCGGCGTGGCCGTCGGCGACTTCCTGGGCCTGACCTCTGGGCCTCGTTCCTCACCTCCCGTCGGGTCCCACCTCGGCCAGTCGGCGCAACGTGTCGAAGGACAGCGCGTCATCGAGGCCGAGCTGGACGCCCGTTTCCTTCTCCGCCGACTTCGCCGCGGTGCTCATCGCCGTGGCCAGACGAGCGCACAACTTGATGGCGCTCAGGCTGCGGAACTCCTCCAGCGGCGTCAGACGCGTGCGGATCACCCCCAGGAACTGTTCCGCCTCGTACCCCCCGCGGATGCGTTCGAGCAGGATGTAGGAGATCTCCGGGGCATCACTTGTTGCTCCCGTACCCGTCTGCGCGTTCAGCTTGAGCGCAGACTTCCCGAGGCTCACCAGCGCGTACCCTGCGCGAGTGGAGTCGAGCCTGAACCCGACCCTGTCGTCGAGCGCGAGCGCGGCGAGTCCGGAGGAGGTCTGCGCATGCTCGTCTCGCATGCAGTTGGAGAACTCCACAAGGAACCCTCTCAGGGCGGCTCGGAAGTCGCGGTACTCGTGCGCATGCTTGGCCAGGTCCCGGGCGTACTTGACGGCTCGTCCTCCAGGTTCCCGGCGAAAGGCCCGCAGCAGGCTCACCCGGGATTCCAGCAGCTTTCCTGTGCCTTCGACGGCCCCGGCGGCCGCCCACACGGCCTCGGGAACCGACAGGTGGCGGGAGAGCAGGTAGGCGTCGCGGAACCCGTCGATCTCGCTCGCTTCCGCCGCTCTCAGTGCTCCACCGGCCCTGCCCACCAGCGTATAGACCTTCTGGGCGGACCCATCCCTGTTCACCTGTTCGACCACGGCCGAGGCGATGGCCGGATGCCGGGAGTACACCCGGTCACCCGCGAAGGTGACGGCTGCTTCCCGGCCAAGGATGCGCAAGATCTTGCCGTCCGCGAAGACCTCCCCCTTCCCCACCATTTCCGCGATCACCGAACGGCTTGCGCCTCTGCCCCGGTTTCCGTCCTTGTCGAGAACATGCTGCATCACACAGATTCCAGCGAACACGTCGCCGAGCGTCACGGTGTCCGTCAGGTTGATGTCCCGGAGCTTCCTCAGCAGGTCCTCGACGCGGTGGCCGAGTTCCGGTCCGTACCGGACGTCGAGCACAGCGCCGAAGAGTGTGTTGGTCTTCATCGCCATCGCGCCCGCCGACGTCGCGAGTCGCTGGGCCGCGGCTTCAGCACTGGCCAGGGAGGGCGGCAGCAGTCCCATCGCCTGCCAGGCGCCGGCGATGTTGGCGGCGTCGTCAGCGGTGATGCCATGGAAGAGAACAGGGCTGATGCGCGCCCGCAGGTAGGTGCCCGCGCCTTGCCACCACAGCCGGTCGTGGCTGGCGAGCAGGAAGGCGAAGCCGGAGTTCTCCGCTCCCCACAGACTCTCGGTGGCCACGAGTTCGTCCATGACCAGATCGGCCTCGTCGATGCAGATCAAGGTGCGGTCCGAGGTCTTGCGGACCTCACGTAGCCAAGTCTCTGTGATGGGAGGCGCGCCGGGTTCGCGCCACACCACATCCCAGTCCGGTCGGGCCGAAGCGGCTGATGCTGCCAACTGCCGCACCGCCAGTGACTTGCCTTCACCGAGAGGACCGATGGCGACCACTCCACCTCCCCCGCCCTTGGCGAGGCAGCCGAGCAGTTCCTCCTCCAGCGTCTGCGTGGAGCTGAGCAAGGGCCAGCGGCCCGGCTGGGCATCGGCCCAGTTCGGAGGACGTCCGTCTGCGAAGTGGGCCGGCTCGTACTCGGTGGATGCGCTTGGACGGGGCACCCTCGAATAGCCGAAGGGGGAGGCCTTCTCCTGCGCTGCGCTGTCGTCGACCTCGATTTCCCCGCTGAAGAGCTCGTGTCCGTCGACTCCCAGATAAAGACTGAAGCCGGGCGCGCCCACGAGGTCGTTGAGCACGCCGTCCCCGAGGGCGTCGGAGGCGTTCGGCTCATAGGCCGCCCACAGGACTTCGGCTTGGAGGAGGTCCGCGTCATTGAGTACTCGGCCGCGCAGACTCTTCATGAAGCCGTCGAGCCAGCCGCTGTATCCCACCACCAGAACGACGGAGTTGGTGAGTATCTTCTGAAGCACGGCATCGAGCTGGGGCCTGTCTGCTGTGATCCGAGACGGAACGTTGCTCGTCGCCGGACCCGTCCAGTACCCGTGGATGTGCAGAACGGGATGGGTCGTGGCCTCCCGCAACTGGTCCGGTGTGGGAGCGGAGTCCGTGGGGACCGGGATCGGGACGGCGTCGACACCGGCCTTGGTGAGAGCTATCTCGACGAGCGGGTCGAAGTTCGTGGTGATGATCGGTCCGCGCACTCTTCCGTCGAGGGAGGCGAAGAAGCGGGCGAACCTCTGGTAGCCCAGCGGGATCTCCCACGAACCCGCCCGAACCAGTCCGCGGCATTGTTCCTCGTCGCGCGCGACCTTGCCGGCGTCCTCATCGGACACGTCATGGCATGCCTTCAGCACCGCGGTGCGGATCGCACGCATCACCGTCTGTTCGCCGGCCTGGCGGGTCAGGATGGCGGCCGCGTTCTGGTACTTGAGGCCGGGGTCGGTGATGGCGTCGATCGTCTCGTTGAACCTCGCCCGCCCCGCGCGCGGCACGTGCGCCCGGAAAAGCTCCGTCAGTTCCGGAACCCCCGGCAGCACCGCGTTGCTGATTCCAGAACCGAACACGGTGACGAGGCGGCGATCGGCCTCTTCGGCAAGCAGGTGCAGACGCACCCTGAGTTCGAAGAGGTCACCGAAGTCGATGGGGTTCATATGAACATGAAACCACCCGTGTGAAGCCGGTACGTGACGTTCCGTCATATTCACGCGGCAACCGTGGTGCAGCCCTCGGCGAAGGTGGCGAAGGCCATCACTGGTGGCCCTGCCCGACCCTGTGCTTCTCTTGCTGTGCCGAGGCTGCCCGAAGCCGTTGACCGGCGGCGCGGAGGCCGAGAGAAGGGATGGCGTGTCGCCCATGAGCCCGCTGCAACTGTGCCTGACTGCACTCCTCATCCTGTCCGGCGTCGGCCTGCAAGCCTGGTCGTCCGCGCCGGCCCGTGCGGGGCGGCACTATGCCCTCCAACTTCCCGTGACGCTGCTGTACTCCCTGGCGGGGGCACTGTTCCTCTTCGCGACCTTTCCCGACTCGATCTCAGAGGGACGGGCGCTGGGCTTCAGTCTGGGAGGTGCGGCCGGGTTCGCCGCCTTCTTCATGCTGGCGTCCTTCACGTGGCTGTCCAAGACGCGTGGCAGGGACGAAATGGCGGCGGAACTGCAGAAGGTGAAGACGGAGAACGCGGCGCTGCGTCGGCAATTGCTCGGTGAGCGTGCTCCGGACCGGCCGGCTCGCCCTCTGGTGACCGGCACCCGGCACGAGGTCGCCGTCCCCGGTGTGCGGGGGCACCGAGTGGGGATGGTCACGGGCAACCTTGCCGGCGTGACCGGCATGGACGTCTGGGTGAACACCGAGAACACCCGTATGGAAATGTCACGCATCAACGAGCCCACCATCTCCGCGACCATCCGTTATCACGGGGGGCGACGGGACGCGGCCGGAAACCTGATCGACGACACCATCGCCCTGGAACTGGCCGACCGGATGGGAGGCCAGACCCGGGTCGTGCCGGGACAGGTCCTCGTGACGGGAGCCGGAGAACTGGCGGCGAGCCATCAGGTCAAGCGCATCCTCCATGTCGCTGCCGTCGAGGGGGAACCGGGGTCCGGCTTCCGCCCCGTCCTGGACCTGGAGAGGTGCGTCCGGAACGTTCTGGCCGAGGTGGATCGGCTGAACGACGCAGGCGAGGAGTTGCGCTCGGTCGTCCTCCCCCTGCTTGGAACCGGCGGAGGAAACAGCGACCTGAGGAAGACGGCGGAGACCTTGGTGGCCGGCGTGGTCGGATACTTCCGATCACATGTCGCCTCTCGTGTACGAGCCGTCTACCTGTTGGCGTACACCGATGTGCAAGCGGCTGTGTGCAGGGCGGTGCTGGACGTGGAGGCGGGGTTGGCCGAACCCTCCCCGCACTGAAGCCACCTCGGTGGCCGGTCAATCCGATGACGGGAGGAGAAGAGCACGCCGTCCGCTGAAGCCGAACGCGTACGTCGTCACGAAGCCCACCGCGTACCCCGTCAACAGCCCGCCCCCGTAGATCGCCGCCGTCACCCCCGGCCCCCTGCTCCCCGCCAGCAGCGGGAACAGCGCCCACCCCGACGGTCCGATCGCCGTCGCGCCCACCTTGTAGCCGAGCATCGCGAAGCCGCCGACGAAGGCTCCGCCCGCCGCACCGCCGACGCACGCCGTGAGGAACGGGCGGCCGAGCGGTAGCGACACTCCATAGATCAGGGGCTCGCCCACGCCCAGCAGGCCCGCCGGGAGGGCGGACTTGATCGTCGTACGGAGGGACAGGTCGTGGCGGAGGCGGACGTAGACCGCCAGCGCCGCGCCCACCTGGCCCGCACCCGCCATCGCCAGGAGGGGGAGCAGGACGGTGGAGCCCTGCTGTTCGATCAGGGTGGTGTGGATCGGGATCAGGGCCTGGTGCAGGCCCAGCATCACCAGAGGGAGGAACAGGCCCCCGAGGGCCAGGCCCGCTGCCGCGCCCGTCGTCGACAGGAGCCAGTTCGCCGCCGTGCCGATGGCGCTCGCCGCCGCTCCGGCCGCGTACATCAGGACGTAGAGCGTCACCAGGCCGGGGACCAGGACCGTGAGCGTCGGGGTCAGCAGGACGTCCAGGGTGGCCGGGACCCAGGTGCGGCACCACTTCTCGACGTACGTCGCGAGGAGCGCGGCGGCCAGGGCGCCCAGCACCCCGCCCTGGCCGGGGGCGAGGGCCGTCCCGAGCACGGAGACCTTGGCGACCCCCGGGTAGACCACGACCGCGGCCACCGCGCCGCCCAGCACCGGCGTGCCGCCGAACTCCTTCGCCGTGTTGTGGCCCACGAAGACCGCGATCAGGGCCATGAAGGAGGAGGAGAGGGTGGTGAGGGCGGGCGTGAGGGACGGCAGCAGGCGCAGGTTGAGCAGCAGGCCCGTCGCTCCCGCGATGACGCCGCAGCCGATGAGGGCGGGGATCAGCGGCACGAAGACGTTCGCCACGCGGCGCAGGAGGATCTTGCCGGGGGTGGCGTTGCGCTGTCGCCGGGCCGCCTCCAGCGCGGAGCCCCGGGCAGCCGGTTCTCCGGCCGACGAGGCCCCCAGGGCACCCGGTTCTCCGGCCGACGAGGCCCCCCGCACGGCCGGTTCATCGGCGCTCGTGCGGACGAGGGCCTCGAACTCCGCCGTGACCTGTGCGGCCTTCCCCGGCCCGAGCACGATCTGGTACGTGTCGTCGCCCACCACCCCCAGCACCTCGGGCAGCGCGCGCAAGGCGTCCTCGTCGACGAGGGAGCGGTCGGCCAGACCCAGCCGCAGTCGGGTCATGCAGTGGGCGACGGAGGTGACGTTCGCGGGGCCACCGACCAGGGGGAGCAGCGCGGCGGCGGTGGCGGCGTGTGAGGTACTGGGCACGGGTCGAGGGTGCGGCGCCTGTAAGCGCCGAGGTGGGCGCCGCGCGGAAACCTCCGCCGCTCTCCACCGAAAGGTGGCTCAGCCGGCCGACTTCTCCAGTGCCGCGCGCAGATGCCCTCCGCTCTGAGCGAGGAGACGTTTCGCCGTCGGGCCGTCCACGCCGCCCAGGATGGTGAGGATCGCGTTCTTGACCTCTCCGCCCGTGGCCGCGAGGGCACGCTCGATCTCCTCGTCGCTCGCGCCGGTCGCCAGCCCCACGATGCGGTGGGAGCGGGCGCGCAGCTTGTCGTTGGAGGCGCGGACGTCCACCATCAGGTTCCCGTAGGTCTTGCCGAGGCGGATCATCGTGATCGTCGAGAGCATGTTGAGGACCAGCTTCTGCGCCGTGCCCGCCTTCAGCCGGGTCGAGCCGGTCAGCAGTTCGGGGCCGACCACGATCTCGATGCCGTGGTCGGCGGCGGCCGCGAGCGCGCTGTCCGCGTTGCAGGACAGGCCGACCGTCAGCGCGCCCCGCGCCCGCGCGTGCTCCACCGCGCCGACCGCGTAGGGCGTGCGCCCGGACGCCGAGACGCCGACCACCGTGTCACGCTCCGTCAGCTCCAGCGCGTCGAGGTCCTGCGCCGCCAGCTCCCTGGAGTCCTCCGCGCCTTCGACCGACGTCACCATGGCGCCCGGGCCGCCCGCGATCAGGCCCACGACCTGGGAGGGGTCCGTGTCGAAGGTCGGCGGGCACTCGGACGCGTCCAGGACGCCGAGCCGCCCGGCGGTCCCCGCGCCCGCGTAGACGAGCCGGCCGCCGCGGGCCATCCGCTCGGCGATGGCGTCGATCGCGGCGGCGATCTGCGGCAGCCGCGCGGCCACCGCGGCGGGCACGGTCGCGTCCTCACCGTTCATCAGTTCCGCGATCTCAAGCGTCGGCAGCCGGTCGATCTCGGCCAGCTCGGGACGGAACGCCTCGGTGGTCAGCGTCTCCAGCTCGGCGCGGAGGTCGCGGGGGTGGGACGAGGAGGTCATGAGGGTGGCTCGTTTCCGGTGCGGCGCTGCTCTGGGAGGAGGGCGGACGGGCCTAGCGCTTCGTTCCGCCCCGTGGGCGGTGACGGTGCGCCAACGCCTCGTACGAGGCGGCCAGCGCCGGCGCCGCCGTCTCGTACGTCCGTTGCGCCACGCCCACGAACAGGCAGTCCACCACGAGCAGTTGGCTGGTGCGGGACGACATCGCGGCCGGGCGCAGCTCGCTCTCGCGGGCCGTGGACGTGGTCAGGACGTGGTCGGCGTACTGCGACACCGGGCCGTCCGGGCGGCCGGTGATCGCGACGGTGGTCGCGCCGTGCTCGAAGGCGACGCGCAGCGGTTCGATGACGTCGCCGGTGGAGCCGGAGTGCGTGATCGCGATCGCCACGTCCTTGGCGCGCAGCTGCACGGCGTTGGTGACGGCGAGGTGCGGGTCGCTGTGCGCGTGGGCTATGAGACCTATCCGCAGCAGCTTCTGCACCAGGTCCTGGGCGACGAGCCCGGAGGCGCCTATGCCGTAGACGTCGACGCGGCGGGCGGCGGCGAGCGCGGCGACGGCGGCGCCGAGCTGCACGGTGTCGAGTCCGGCCGCCGTGTCGGCCAGGGTCTGCTGTTCGTCGTGGGCGAGCTTGGCGACGACGTCGGCGATGGGATCGTCGACCGCGATGTCCGCGGTGACGGACGGGGCGCGGCCCGACTGCTGTTGGGCGGCGAGGCCGGCGAGGGCGAGCCGCAGGTCGCGGTAGCCGGGGTAGCCGAGCAGGCGGGCCGTGCGGACGACGGTGGCCTCGCTGGTGCCGGTCAGTTCGGCGAGCCCGGTGACCGTGAGCGCCGCGCAGCCGGCCGGGTCCCCGGCGACGGCCTCGGCGACGCGCTGCATGGACCGGGTCATGGACGGTGCGAGGGTGCGCACCTTGGCGGCGAGGGCGGCGGGGGCGGGTGGCACCCCCGGGCCCACCGGCCCTGCGAAAATTTCCTTCACGTCGCGGCTCACATGTGAAAGCTATTTTCGATTCGGCCGTCCGGTCAAGAGTGCGCACAATAGGGGCATGGAGCCCATCAGCCCCCTGGAGCAAGCCCTGCACGCGGCGCGCGCCCTGGTGCTCGCCGACCTGGTCGCGGGCGAGGTCGCCCAGGCGGACGTGGTTTCACTCGTCGAGGACTCCGTGGCCCAGCGGCGATGGTGGGTCGAGCAGTGGCCGGACGGCGCCGACTACGTGGCGGGCCTGGTCGCGCAGGACGTCCAGGACGCGCTCCTGGAGCGGTACGGCCGCTGGCCGCTGTGCCCGGTCTGCGGTTCCGGCGACCCGCACGCCCTCGACGTCGAGCCGGAACTCGGGGCCAACCCGCACTGGGTGTGTCCCAAAGCCGGTGTGAAGGTCGCGGCGGTGGGCTCGCTGGGGAGGGCTACGGGCGGGATGACGTCCTCGTGACGGTCTACATCGACCCTCCCGCCTGGCCGGGGCACGGCCGCCTGTGGTCGCATCTGATCAGCGACGTCTCGTACGACGAACTCCACGCCTTCGCCGCGAAGCTGGACGTGCCGCGCCGCGCCTTCGAACGCGACCACTACGACATCCCCTCGCACCGGTACGCGGACGTCGTGGCCGCCGGCGCGGTGGAGGTCTCCAGCCGCGAGGTGGTGCGGCTGCTGCACGCGTCCGGACTGCGCCGGCGCAAGGGCCGCGAGCAGGGGCTCAGCGGTGCAGCGCGTACGCGTACGTCTCCTCGTCCTCACTCACCCGGGTGAACCCGGCCCGGGTGACAACACCCTGCGACGGGATGTTGGCCCGCTCGACGGTGGCGAACAGCGTGCCGACGTCGTCCCTGGCCAGCGCCCACGCGGCGAGGGAGCGCAGCGCCTCGGTCGCGTAGCCGTGGCCGCGGGCGCCCTCCACCAGGTCGTAGCCGACCTCCGCGCGTCCCTCCTCGTCCGGGGCTCCGTGGAAGCCCATGCTCCCGACCGCGCGCCCGTCTTCCCTCCGTACGAGCACGAAGACGCCCCACTCCGGCCGGTGCACCCCGGCCTCGTACGCCTTGACGAGCATCCCGGCGGCTTCCCGTGTGCCCTGGAAGGGCTCGCCGTCGAGCCACTCGAAGCCTCCGGTGCCGCCCATGCGCAGATCGGTGGCGGCCGCCGGGGTGACGCCCTGAAGGGTGAGACGCTCGGCGGGGATGACAAGGGCGTTGCTCCACCGCCACTCGGTGACCGGCTCACGCCCCGGCAGGTCGCCGCGGCCCGTGGCCCACAGGAGGGTGCGCCAGTGGTCGGGGCCGGGCCGTACGTGCGGGAAGAGCCGCGTCAGCACGTCCTCGCACAGCTCGGCGGGCGGCTCGTAGGCGAGCCCCAGACCCTCGGCGATGTCGTGCGTGTGCAGCAGGACCTCGGTGACCCCCATCGCGGCGAAGCCTTCACGGTTCGCGCTGCGGAACGGGTGCGGGTGGAAGGCGCGCACCTCGCGCGGGGTGGTGCGTATGGCGGCGACGAGCAGGGCGCCGGTCGTCTGCAGGATGTCGAGCGCCGCGTCGTTGCCGACGTCCTTCGCGATGCCGAACGTCAGGGGCAACCGCGTCTCGGCCCGCCCCGCCAGCCCGCCCGCGTACCTGAGGAGAGCCTCGGCCATGTGCTCCGCCGTGCGTCGGCAACTCCAGTCCAGCCGACCCGCCTTCACCCTGTCCCAGTCCCGGTCCACCGCCGTCCGCAGGACCGTCACGGCCCCCGCGACCGCTTCCGTCACCCGTTCCCCGCCCATGCTTCGCATACGGGGCAGCGTATGGGCCGGGCGCTCAACGGAGCGACAGCATTTCCAGCTCGGAGGTGATGTTGTAGCGGGCCGTCGCCTCCCACTTCTCCCGCCCGTACGGGGTGCGGAACAGCCGTGACAGGTCGAGGAGTTGGCGCAGAACGGCCGCGCGGCCCTCGCGGAAAGCCTCGCTGGGCACGAAGTGGTACTCCTCGCGGACGGCCGCGGTGTAGGCGGCGTACGCCGACGGGGGCGAGGCGAGGATCGCGAGGTCCGCGTCGCACAGGACCTGGCCGTTGCGGTCGTCGTCGGCGGGGTCGTGGGTGACGGTGAGGCGCACCAGACGGGCGACCTCGGTGGTCCTCTCCCCGGACACCCCCGCCTCCGGCAGCGCGCGCTCGGCCAGACGCGCCGAGCGCTCCTCGTTCTCCGACCGCTCCGGCAGGTACACCGCGTCGTGGAACCAGGCCGCGAGGCGCACCGCGTCCGGGTCGTCCGCGTACTCCTCAAGGACGTCGACACGGTCGAGGACCGCCGCCAGGTGCTCCACCGTGTGGTACCGGCGCTGTGGCTCCGACCAGCGGCGCAGCAGGTCGTCGGCGTAGGGCGCGGGATCGGGCCGCTCCGCACCGCCCCGCACCGCGAGCAGGGTGCGCCGCCAGCTCTCACACAACGCGTCGAGGTCGGTCATGGGGGCATTCTCCCCTGTTCGCCGGTGGGCACCTAGCGTGGGGCGCATGACGAATGCAGACCTGCACGACGACGTACGAGACCCCGAACTGCCCGGCCTGCTGCTGACCACGGAGCGCGACGCGCTGATCCCGCTGCTGCGCTCCCGTCCGGACGCGGACTTCGCGCGGCCGACGGCCGCGTGTCCGGGCTGGACCGTGCGGCACGTCCTCGCGCACTGTTCGGCCGCCCTGACGCGGGTGGTGGAGAGCCGCTTCGAGAAGGGGGTGTTCAGCCCCGAGTCGAACGACCGCGACATCGCCGAGCGCGCCGACTGGACCAACGCCCAGGTCGTCGACGAACTGGAGCGCGGCATGACCGAGGCGGGCGCAGCGATCGCGAAGGCGGGCGGGGTGCTCGACATGGTCGCGCTCGGGGAGTGGGTGCACGGCGGGGACGTGCGGGAGGCGTTCGGGGAGCCGGGGGCGTACGCCGGCGACGGGCTGGCGTACGCGCTGACCCTGCTCGCCCGCGTCTCCCGGGAGAAGGGGCACGTCCCGCTCCACGCGGACCTCGACGACCTCGACGAGCCCCTGCTCCTGGGCGACGCGAACGGGGAGCACCCGCCCGCCCGGTTCATCGGCGAGGCGTCCACGCTGGTGCGGCTCTACTCCGGCCGCCCGCTTGCCGGGGCGTGGTACGAGCTCGCGGGGGTCGAGGAGAGGGAGCTGAACCTCTTCGGCTGAGGACGGCCGTACGTCCGAGGCGGCGGCCGGCGCCCTGTCGCCGCCCGCCCCCCGTCGTCGTACCCTGGGATTGGACTAGACCTGTAGCCGCTCCAGGGGAACACCGACGGAAGGGGTCGTATGAGCACGCGTGCAGTCCTGGAGGTGATCGCCCTCGACGTCGAGGACGCGGTCGCCGCCCAGGCCGGAGGCGCGGACCGCCTCGAGCTGGTCACCGACATGGGCTCCGACGGGCTCACCCCGCCCGTCGCGGCCTTCGCCGGGATCCACGCCGCCGTCGACATCCCCCTGCGCGTGATGCTCCGCCTCGGGGACGGGTTCGCGGCCGGTGACGTCGAGGCGCTCGTACGGGCCGCACGGGAGCTGCGTGCCGTCGGCGCGGAGGAGTTCGTGCTCGGGTTCCTCGGCGAGGACGGCGGACCCGACCTCGACGCCGTGGAGCGGCTGGCCGGGGAGCTGGACGGCTGCCGCTGGACCTTCCACCGCGCGATCGACCGCGCCGCGGACCGCGACGCCCTGCGCAAGCAGCTCGCCGAGGTGCCCGGCCTGGACACCTACCTCACGGCGGGCTCGCCGGACGGCGTGGACGACGGCCTGCCCACCCTCGTCGCCGAGGCCGCCCGGCGCGGCGAGCCCGGCTACACCCAGCGCCTCATGGCCGGCGGCGGCCTCCGCCTGGACCACGTCCCGCGGCTGCGCGCGGCGGGCGTCGACGCCTTCCACATCGGCGCGGCGGCCCGCACGGACGGCTGGACGACACCGGTGTCGGCGGAGGCGGTCCGCGTCTGGCGCGAGGCGCTCGACGGTTAGGGCCCGTGCTCGTACGACTCTTACTCGAACGTGCGGAGGCGTCAGCGCCTGAAGCGGTGCTCATCGGTGACACGCCGGCCGACGTGGAGGGCGCACACGCCAACGTCGTGCGGGTGATCGCGGTGGCGTCGGGTCCCAGTGACGAGGCTGCGTTGCGGGATGCGGGATGCGGGGGCGGAGACGGTGCTCTCTGACTTCAGGGACACCGAGCTGCCGGTGAAGCTCCGCCCGCCGCCGCCATGCCCAGGGGCAGGGCGCTCATGAGGGCGTGGAAAAATCCACAACCGTAGGCACGGATGCCGGTTTGTGATTGGATGCGCGGACTGTGCCCGTGCGCCGCGGTCTCCCACGTGATCGTGGAGGCCGCCGTGGCGCGGGAGGAGGGCCTGGGGAGGCCTTCGCGGATGGGGACTCAGGGGGGTTTCCTTGGCGATTTCACGAGGCGATGTGGTGGCGGGTGCCACCCGACACGTACCCAGACGCAGACAGACCCGGCGGCGCGGCCTGGCGCTCGCCGTGACGGCCGCGGTGACCGCGGGCCTGATCGGGCTGGGCGTCCCACAGGCGCAGGCGAGCGAGACGACCGGCTCGGTGGACACCCTCCGGACCGGCTGGGACCAAAGCGAACCGAACCTCGGCCCGTCCGACGTCCGCTCCTCTTCCTTCGGGCAGCTTTGGAAGGCTCCCGCGCAGCTCGACGGGCAGATATACGCCCAGCCGATCGTCATCGGCGGCACAGTGGTGGCGGTCACCGAGAACAACAAGGCCTACGGCCTCGACCGTGCCACAGGAGCCGTGCTGTGGCAGCGCAGCTTCGGGCTCGCATGGCCCGCGTCCACCCTCACCTGCGGGGATCTCGTGCCGAGCATCGGCAGCACCGCGACGCCGGTGTACGACCCTGCCAATGGGGCCGTCTATCTGACCACCAAGGTCGACGACGGTTCCAACGCCCTGAGCCCGCACTGGTACATGCACGCGCTCGACCCGGTCACCGGGGCGGAGAAGTCCGGCTTCCCCGTGACGATCCAGGGCACCCCGTCCAACGACCCCACCCAGTCCTTCCTGCCCGCGTACCAGATGCAGCGTTCGGGCCTGCTGCTGCTCGACGGGGTGGTGTACGCGGCGTTCGGCGGGCACTGCGACGCCAAGCCGTATCGCGGCTACGTGGTCGGCGTCAGCACCACCAACCCCTCGGTGACCTCGATGTGGGCGACGGAGACCGGCGCCAGCAACAGCGGGGCCGGTATCTGGCAGGCCGGCGGGGGACTCGTCTCGGACGGTCCCGGCCGGATCTTCCTCGCCACCGGCAACGGTGTCAGCCCGGCGCCCGGCCCCGGCAGCGCCTCGCCCGGCACTCTCGCGGAGTCCGTGGTCCGGCTGCAGGTGCGGGCCGACCGGAGTCTGAAGGCCGCCGACTTCTTCAGCCCGTCCAACGCGCCGACCCTGGACCAGCAGGACAAGGACCTGGGTTCCGGCGGGCCGGTCGCCCTGCCGGACAGCTTCGGCACCGCCTCCCATCCGCATCTGATGGTGCAGCAGGGCAAGGACGGCCGGGTCTTCCTGCTGGACCGCGACGACCTCGGCGGGAGGTCGCAGGGCGCCGGCGGGGCCGACGACGTGGTGGGAACCACCGGCCCGCTCAAGGGCCAGTGGGGACACCCCGCGGTCTGGGGCGGTGACGGCGGTTTCGTCTACTGCGTCGGCAACGGTGGCTCACTGGTGGCGCTGCACCGAGGCGTGACGGGCTCGGGCGACCCCGCGCTGACCGTTGCCGCGTCCAGTCAGGACGCCTTCCCCTACACCAGCGGATCGCCCGTGGTGACCTCCGACGGGACACGCTCGGGCAGCGCCCTGGTGTGGGTGGTCTGGTCGGGCGGGTCGACCGGCGTCAACGCGCAGCTGCGCGCGTACGACCCGGTTCCCGATGCGAACGGCGTCCTGCCGCTGGTCTGGTCCGCGCCGATCGGCACCGCGTCGAAGTTCGCCACCCCGGCCACCGACGGCGGGCAGGTCTTCGTCGGCACCCGGGAGGGCAAGGTCTACGCCTTCGGCAACCCGGTGGGCAGCCCGTTCAAGGGCGGCCCGGTCGACTTCGGGCTCGTGCCGGTGGGCGGCTCGGCGAGCACCGACGTCGTCCTGACGGAGAACCAGGACCCGTCCCAGTCCCTCGGCATCAAGGGCGTCACGGTCGACGGTCCGTTCACCGCGGACACCTCGTCGCTGCCGTCGGCGATCGCGGCGGGCGGGCAACTGCATATACCCGTCTCCTTCAAGCCCACCGCGGTCCTGGGCGCGAGCGGAACGCTCACCGTGGCCACCGACGCCGGCAGTTTCGCACTGAGCCTGCACGGCGTCGGCACCAGGCCCGGTCTGGCCGCGTTCCCGGGCACGGTGTCCTTCGACAACCAGCCGACGGGAACGACGGCCACCGCGAACGTCCAGCTGACGAACACGGGCACCGACCCCGAGACCATCGCCTCCGTCACCCCGCCCGACGGACCGTTCACGGCCGCCGGCCTGCCGAGCGCCGACCCGGCGAACCCGACGGTGATCCCGGCCCAGAGCTCGATCGTCCTGCAGGTCGGGTACGCGCCCACGGCCACCGGCCAGAACTCCTCGTCGATCACCCTGGGCAGCACCAGCGGTCCGCTCACCCTCCCGGTCGAGGGCAGCGCGATCAGCGGTCAGGGCCACCTGGTGTTCAATCCGACGACCCTCTCGTTCGGCGCGGTGGTCCGCGGCACGTCGAGCACCCGGACCTTCACCGTCACCAACACCGGGAACATCCCGGTCACCGTCACCAAGGCGAAGGCCCCGGCAGGTGTGTTCAGCAGTGCCGACCCGCTCCCCGAGGGCCTGGTCATCGGTCCGGAGCAGAGTGTCCGACAGACGGTCACCTTCGCCCCGACGGTGAGCGGCAGCCAGTCGGCCACGTACGAGGTCACCGGCGACGCCGGGCAGGGGGCACAGCTGGAGCCGCTCACCGGCACCGGTGTCCCCCCCGCGTCGCAGCTGGGCACCGTGCTGGCACGGGACTACTCCGGCACCCTGTGGCAGTACCGCGGCACCGGTGTGCCCTCCGGGGCACTCGCCGCCCGGGCCGCCATCGGAACCGGCTGGAACACCTACAACCTCATCACCGGTGTCAGCGGTGAGATGGCGGACGGCACCGGAACCGCCGTAGGCCGGGACAGCAACGGCAGGCTGTGGTCCTACCAGGGCACCGGCGACCCGAAGGCGCCCTTCGCACCCCGGAAGCAGGTCGGCACCGGCTGGAACATCTTCAACTCCATCGTCGGCGTCCGTGACGTGACCGGGGACGGCAAGGCGGATCTCGTCGCCCGTGACGGCAAGGGCGGCCTGTGGCTCTACCGGGGCACCGGCAACGCCTCGGCGCCCTTCGCGGCCCGCACGTCCATCGGCTTCGGCTGGAACATCTACAGCCCCATCGTCGGGACCGGTGACCTCACGGGGGACGCGAAGGCGGATCTCGTCGCCCGTGACGGCAAGGGCGGCCTGTGGCTCTACCAGGGCACGGGCAACCCGAACGCGCCTTTCGCGCCCCGGAAGCAGATCGGTTACGGCTGGAACATCTACAGCTCCATCATCGGCACTGCTGACCTGACAGGGGACGGCAAGGCGGATCTCGTCGCCCGCGACAGCCAGGGCGGCCTGTGGCTCTACCGCGGCACCGGCAACGCCTCGGCACCTTTCCTGGCCCGCACGTTCATCGGTTACGGCTGGAACATCTACAACTCGCTCATCTGACCGAGGCCGGAGGCGCGGCACCGCGTGAGGTGCCGCGCCTGCCCCTATGGGAATCCGGTGGTGGCGCCACCTGGTGCTGTGGCCGGAAAGGTTCACCGGCTCGCGACGCCCGGCACGGCACCTCGCCGCGTTGTCGCACCGCCCGAGTGCAACCAGTACGCGGGCGACGCTCCGCCTTGCGATGCTCCCCCACTGCCTGAAGGGCGTGGGAGGTGCCCCCAGCACCGGACGCCGCGAGCTTTCCGGCAGACCTTTCCGGCCACAGCACTAGTAGGACTCCGTTACGTCTGTCTGCGTGCCGTGTTCAGGGGCATGAGGACTGTGTGGACGCACATGAAGTCAATCGTGTTCGGGCGACGTTG
>NZ_JBVKBA010000019.1:0-141727 GCF_055639175.1 Streptomyces sp. NPDC107546
TGGCGTTCCTGCAGGAGATGAACGCGACCGTCTACCGCCGTAACCCCGGCGTGGTGACGATCGCGGAGGAGTCCACCGCCTGGGACGGCGTGACCCGGGCGACGCACCACCGGGGGCCGAGCGGCTTCGGGGGCCTCGGCTTCGGACTGAAGTGGAACATGGGCTGGATGCACGACTCGCTGGAGTACATGGCCCACGACCCGATCCACCGCACGTACCACCACAACGAGATGACGTTCTCGATGGTGTACGCCTACAGCGAGAACTACGTCCTGCCGATCTCCCACGACGAGGTGGTGCACGGGAAGCGGTCGCTGGTGTCGAAGATGCCGGGCGACTGGTGGCAGCAGCGGGCGAACCTCCGTGCGTACCTGGGCTTCATGTGGGCCCACCCGGGCAAGCAACTCCTCTTCATGGGACAGGAGTTCGCGCAGGGTGCGGAGTGGTCGGAGGCGCACGGACCGGACTGGTGGCTGCTCGACCCGGAGTACGGGGCGGAGGCGGACCACCGGGGTGTGCGGGACCTGGTCCGTGACCTCAACACCGTGTACCGCGGCACGCCGGCGCTGTGGGAGCGGGACACCGAACCGTCCGGCTTCAGCTGGGTCGTGGGCGATGCGGCGGACGACAACGTGGTGGCCTTCCTGCGCCACGACGCGGAGGGGAGCCCGCTGCTGGCGGTTTCCAACTTCTCCCCTGTCGTCCGCCACGAATACCGCCTGGGCGTGCCCGACGACGTTCCCGCCTGGCACGAGGTGCTGAACACGGACGCGGCGGCGTACGGGGGCAGCGACGTCCGCAACCCGGGCCCCGTGAAACCGGAACCCACGCCGTGGCACGGTCGTGCGGCCAGCCTGCGCCTGACGCTGCCGCCGTTGGCAACGCTCTGGCTCCGCCCGGCCTAGGTTTCCCGCCCCCCGCCGCCCCCACCCGTCCCACCTGAAGGGGCTCCGCCCCTTCAACCCCGCCGGGGCTCCGCCCCCGGACCCCCACCAGGGCGCCGCCCCAGACAGCGGGGGTCTGGGGGCGCAGCCCCCAGGTACGGGAAGGGGAGGGGCGGCGGGTGCGAGACACCCACGGCTGTCGGCTCAGCGACCGCCGAACATCAGCCTTCGCAGCCCGGCCAGCAGCCCCCTCGCCTCCCGCTCCACAACGCGCGGCTTCTCCGGGGGTTCCGGGGCGCCCCTGGAGGAGCCACGCGAACCCGGCAGCGGCACGTCCCCGTGCAACTCGAAGCGGATCGGCAGCAGTCGCAGCCCCCGCACCACCGGCCCCGACCGCCACGGCAACTGATCGGGCGGCAACGTCAGTTCCGCCTGGGCGAAGTGCTCGAACACCCGCCCCACCGCCGTCGTCACGATCATCCCGCCCAGCTCGCGCGCCGCACTCGGGCACTGGTGCTGCCCCGCTCCCCATCCCAGATGCGCCCGCGTACTGATCGTCGAGTCCACCGCCGAGGCCGGGTCGAGCGCCAGCAGGTCCCGGTGCGCGGCCGCCGCCGACGGCGACACCGCGTCGCCCGCGCGGATCCAGAAGTTGCCCAGCCGCACGTCCCGCGCCGCGAAGCGGAAGCACATGTTGGCCACCGGCCCATTGACCAGCGCCGCCCGGTTCACGGTCTCCCCCAGCTGCCCGGCCGACAGACCACGCCGCACCGTGGCGTTGCCCCTGAGCACCTCCAGGAGCGTGTTCAGCACCATGTTCCCGGTGACGTCGTTGAGGTAGACCGCGTTCATGAACAGCTCCCGGCCCAGCTGTTCGTCCGACAGGTCGGGATCGGCCAGCAGCATGTACGAGGTCAGGTCGTCGCCGGGCCGCCCCCGACGGTGCGCCGCCAGTCGGGTCATGGCCGCGAGCGCCCTGCCCGTCGCCGCCCCCGCGTCCGACCCGCCGTCCAGCATCCGCCACAGGTCCATGACCAGTTCGTCGCCCAGCTCCACCGGGCAGCCGAACAGCCGCGTCGTCACCATCAGCAGCAACGGCCGTGTGTACTGCGCCCCGAGGTCCGCGAACCCCGTCGGCCCCGACTCGGCGGCCAGCAGGCCGATCAGTTCGTCCGTGTAGCGGGCGACGGCGGCCCGCAGCTCCCAGCCCTGCGGCGTGTGCCCGTCCTGGAAGGGGCGCAGCGCCGAGTGGTGGGTGCGGCGGGCCGCCCGGTGTTCGTCGTCGTCCATGAACATCGTCTGCCGCACCTCGTAGCCCGCGAGCAGCGGCCAGTCCGCCGGGAGCCATCCCTGCGCCCGGGCCCGCCAGTACCGTACGTCCCGCCGCCACACGCTCTCGTCCCGCAGCACCTGAAGGACCTCGCGGTAGCCGAGCACCAGCCACACGGGCACCCCCATCAGCCCGACCGGCGCGACCGGGCCGTAGGTGCGCCGCAGCCGCTCGTACACGCCCCCGGGGTCGGCGTCGAACTCCGAGGTGAGCAGCGGCGGTACCGGCAGCGAGGCGAGCGACGGGCTGTCGGCAGGCGCGGTCGCGTACGGTTGGGCGTCCATACCGACACGCTTACCGCACCGGACGTGCACAGCCGGTGATCACAGCGTGAACTGTTATGCCCCGGTGATCTCCGTTTCCGCTCCGTTCGGTCGCGCGTCGTCCGAGTCCGGCAGTGCCGCCGTCAGTGGCTTCGGCAGTTCCCCGCTGTGCACCACGCCCAGCCGCTGCGTCGCCCTCGTCAGCGCCACATAGAGGTCGCTCGTGCCGTAACGCCCCGGCTCGACCACCAGGACGGAGTCGAACTCCAGGCCCTTGGCCTGGCGCGGGTCGAGCAGGACCACGGTCCGGGTCAGGTCCGGTTCGCCCCCCGCGGTCACCCCGTCGAGCCGCGCGGCCAGCGCCCGGTGCAGCTCCCGCGGGGCGATCACCGCCAGCCGGCCCTCGGCGGGGGTGAGTTCGGCGACCGCCTTCGCCACCGTGCCGGGCAGGTCGTCCTCCGCGCGGCGCGCCCACGGCCGTACGCCCGTGGAACGGACCGAGCTCGGCGGTTCGAAGCCGGGGTGCTCCGCCCGGACCACGGCCGCCGCGACTTCCATGATCTCGGCGGGCGTACGGTAGTTGACGCCGAGCCGGGTGTGCTCCCAGCGGTCCTCGACGTAGGGCGCCAGGATCTTCGACCAGGAGCCGACCCCGCCGGCCTCGGACGTCTGCGCCGGGTCCCCGACCAGGGTCATCGAGCGGGTCGGGCAGCGCCGCATCAGCAGCCGCCAGGCCATCGGCGACAGTTCCTGCGCCTCGTCGACGATGATGTGCCCGAACGCCCAGGTCCGGTCCGCCGCGGCGCGCTCGGCGGCGCTGCGGTGGTCGGCCTCCTCCTGCCGCTCGGCGAACCGTTCGGCGTCGATGATGTCGTGCGCGGACAGGACTTCCGACGCTTCCGGGTCACTGTCCTCCTTGTCCTCGAACTCGTACGTCCGGGAGGCGTACGACACGTCCAGCACGCCCTGCGCGTACGACACCTGCGCCTCGCGCTCGCGTTCGGCGCGGGCGCGGGCCGACCGGTCGTCCTCGCCGAGGAGTTCGGCCGCCTCGTCGAGCAGCGGGATGTCGGCCGTCGTCCAGGCGCGGGTGACCGGGCGGCGGATGGCGGCCGCGTCCTCGTCGGACACATGGCCCTCCGGGTCGGCGAGGAAGTCGGCGACCAGCCGCTGCGGGGTCAGGCGCGGCCACAACTGGTCGATCGCGGACCAGACTTCCGGGTTCGCGGCCAGTTCGTCGCGGATCTGGGTGATGTCGCTCGCGTCGAGGAGGTTGGAGCCGTCGTACGGGTCGGTGCCGATCCGTTCGGCGACCATGTCCGTCAGCGTGTTGAGGATGTGGCCCTCGAAGTGTTCGCGCGCCACGTTGTGCGGCAGCTTCGCGGCGCGGGTGCGTTCGCGGGCCACGTTCACGAGCCCGTCGTCGAGCAGCAGGACGTCCCGGTCGTGCTCGATGGCGATGACCGGGTCGGGCAGCGCCTGCCGGTCCGCGACGACCCGTGCGAGCACGTCGGCCATCTCGGCGCGGCCCTTCACGGCGGCGGCCTGAGGTGTGTCGGCGGCGGTGGCCTTCACGCCGGGGAACAGCTCGCCGACCGTGGCGAGCAGCACGCCGGTCTCGCCGAGGGAGGGCAGCACCTCGCCGATGTAGCCGAGGAACGCCGGGTTCGGGCCGACGATGAGGACGGCGCGGCGGGCGAGCAGCTCCCGGTGCTCGTAGAGGAGGTAGGCCGCGCGGTGCAGCGCGACGGCCGTCTTGCCGGTGCCCGGGCCGCCCTCCACCACCAGCACGCCCCGGTGGGGTGCGCGGATGATGCGGTCCTGGTCGGCCTGGATGGTCCGGACGATGTCGCTCATCCGGCCGGTGCGGGCCGCGTTGAGCGCGGCGAGCAGCACGTCGTCCCCGGCGGGGTCCTCGTGGCCGGTGCGCTCGCGGTCCGCGACGTCGAGGTGCTCGTCGTGCAGGGCCGTGACCCGGCGGCCCTCGGTGGAGATGTGCCGGCGGCGGCGCAGGCCCATCGGGGTGTGCCCGGTGGCCAGGTAGAAGGGGCGGGCGACCTCGGCCCGCCAGTCGATCAGGATCGGCGTGCGCTCGGCGTCGTCGGCGCGCAGCCCGATACGGCCGATGTGGTGGCTCGTCCCGGAGGTGAGGTCGATACGGCCGAAGCACAGCGAGCCGTCCACGGCGTTCAGTGCGGCCAGCAGGCCCGAACGTTCGGCGACGAGGATGTCCCGCTCCAGGCGGGCCTGCATGGGCTTGTCGCCCTGGGCGAGGGCGTCCCCGACGGAGACCTCGGTGTCGCCGCGCAGCGCGTCCACGCGCGCGTACAACCCGTCGATGAATTCCTGCTCGTGCCGCAATTCATCGTCCGGAAATTCGGTGTTTGACAATTCAGCTCCCGCCCGGATATACTGTGCTCACTGAACTTTCCCGCGACTCGGCCCATCCCCAAGTCGCGAACCATTGAATATACGCAAAGAAATCCCCCGAGCGCAATTACTCGGGGGATTTCTGCTGTAGCGGGCGGGGCATCACAGCACGTCGGACAGCTCCTCCAGCAGCCGCCGCTTGGGCCGCGCCCCCACCATCGCCTTCACGGGCTCACCGTTGCGGAAGACCATGAAGGTCGGCATCGACAGCACCTTGTAGGCGTTCGTCGTCTCCGGATTGGTGTCCACATCCAGTTGGACCACCTTGAGCCGGTCACCCTCCTCGAAAGCCAGGGAGCTGAGCACCGGCCCCATCTGCCGGCACGGCGGACACCAGTCGGCGGTGAACTCCACCAGCACCGGCAGATCCGATGCGAGCACCTCCGCCCCGAAGTCCGCGTCCGTCACCTCGGCCACACCATTCGCCTTGATCACCGCTCCTGCCCTCCCAGCTCGCACAGCGGTTCCGGACCTCCCGGAACCAGCGCCTCGGCGGCCAGTCCGTCGCGGGCCTGTTCGGCGCGCGCCAGCTGTCCGGCGACCTTCTCCCGCACCGACCGCAACTCCCCGATCAGCGCGTCCAGTTCGTCCAGCTTGCGCCGGTAGACCGCGAGCGACGCCGGGCACGAGTCGCCCTCCGGGTGCCCGGCCCGCAGACACTCCACGAAGGGCCGTGTCTCCTCCAGGTCGAACCCGAAGTCCTGCAGGGTGCGGATCTGCTGGAGCAGTCGCAGATCGCGCTCGTCGTAGGTGCGGTATCCGTTGCCGTTGCGCCGCGCGGGCAGCAGCCCCCGCGACTCGTAGTACCGCAGGGTCCGCGTGGTGGTCCCGGCCCGCGCCGCCAGCTCGCCGATTCGCATGTCCGCGACGGTAATCCTTGACGCCGACGTCAGGGCAAGGCCGCAGGCAGGGCAACGCCGCCGGCCGTCACGCGGCCCCGGGAAAAATCCCGCCACTCCCGCGGCGCACACCGATGAGTCCGGCCCGGCCCGGCAGTCTCATCTGTGACAGAACCCGGCGACGGCGGACGGACGGACCCATGACCACCCTGCACCACCTCCTGAAGACGTACATCGACAAGGGCTGGGCGCCGGGCGCCGTGGCCCTGGTGGAGCGGCACGGCCGTACGGAGACCGCGGCGGTCGGCTCCCTCGACGCCACCGGCGCGCAGCCGATGCCGCCCGACGCGATCTTCCGCCTCGCCTCGATCACCAAGCCCCTCGTGGCCGCCGCCGTGATGACCCTCGTGGAGGACGGCACCCTCGCCCTCGATGCCCCGGTCGCCGTATGGATCCCGGAGCTGGCCCACCCCACCGTGGTGCGCACGCCCGCCGGTCCGCTCGACGACGTGGTGCCCGCCTCCCGGCAGATCACCGTCCAGGACCTGTTGACCTTCCGCGCGGGGTACGGCTTCCCGTCGGACTTCTCCCTGCCCCAGGTCAAGGCCCTGTTCGAGGTGCAGCAGCCCGGTGTGGATCCGCGCGCCCTCCCCGACCCGGACACCTGGGTCGCCGAACTGGCCCGCCTCCCGCTGCTGTACCAGCCGGGCGAGGCCTGGCTCTATCACACCTGCTCCGACCTCCAGGGCGTGCTGATCGCCCGGGCGACCGGCCGTCCACTGCCCGAGGTGCTGTCCGAGCGCATCCTCGAGCCGCTGGGCATGACCGACACCGCCTTCGAGGTGCCGGCCGCCAAGCGCCACCGCCTCACCACCGCCTACGGCCCCGACGGCACGGGCGGCCTGAAGGTCATCGACACGCCGGACGGCGCCTGGAGCGGCCTGCCCGCGTTCCCGTCCGGCGGGGGCGGCCTTGTCGGTACGGCCGCCGACTGGCTGGCCTTCGCCCGCATGCTGCTGGCCGGCGGGACCGCGCCCGACGGCCGCCGCGTCCTCGCCACGGAGTCGGTGCGCCGGATGACCACCGACCATCTCACCCCGGCCCAGCGCGCGAGGGCCGCCCTGTTCCTCGAGGGACAGGGTTGGGGCTACGGCGGCTCGGTGGACATCGCGGCCTGCGATCCATGGACCGTCCCCGGCCGCTACGGCTGGGTCGGCGGCACCGGCACCAGCGCCCACGTCGTCCCGGCCACCGGGACGGTCGCGATCCTGCTCACCCAGCGCGCGATGGAGAGCCCGACCCCGCCCGCCCTGATGCGCGACTTCTGGCGGTACGCGGCCGGGGTGTCATGAGGACCCCGGCCACCCCGGCGACCAGCAGCAGCCCGGCCGCCGTGCCGAACGCGGCCCCGGCGCCCCGGGCGAAGAACACGCTGCCGAGCAGGGCGACCCCGAGCGTGGAGCCGAGCTGCTGCACGGCGTTGAGGAGCCCGGCCGCCGAGCCGGTCTCGTGCGGGCGCACCCGGTGCAGCGCCGTGGTGAAGAACGGCACCGCGAACAACCCCTGCCCGAGGCCGCACACGGCGAGCGCGGGCAGCAGGGGCCACGGGTAACGACCGGCCGGGACGGTGACGTAGAGGGTGACGGCCCCGAGGACCCCGGCCATCAGCACGCCGAGACCCGCGTGCAGGACGCGCACCCCGTACTTCGGTACGAGCCGTGCGCCCGCCGTCCAGGACGACACGGCCATCGCGGCCGACCAGGGCAGCAGGGTCAGCCCGGCCGCGAGCGTGCCGATGCGCGGGCCCAGTTGGAGCTGGACGACGACGACCAGCGTGAGACCGGTCACCACCGCGAAGAACAGCACGGAGGTCAGCAGTGCGGCCGGGAAGCCGCGGTCGGCGAACAGGCCCGGTTCGACGAGGGGGCTGCGGCCGAGGCGCTCACGGCGCCGCTGGTGCAGGGCGAAGAGGGTGGCGAGGGCGAGGCCGGCTGTCCAGGTCAGGGCATACCGCGGCAGGTCGCCGCCCTGGATGAGAGGGTAGGTGACCAGGCCCACGGCGGCCGTCACCAGGGCCGTGCCGAGCAGGTCCAGGCGGGGGCGGCGCTGCGAGCGGTCCTCCTTCAGCAGCCCGGCGGTGAGCAGCACCGCGGCCCCGAGGGGGACGTTGACGAGGAACGCGGCCCGCCAGGACGCGGCGTGGGTGAGCACTCCGCCGAGGACGGGCCCGCACACCGACGCGAGGCCCATCACGGGACCGATCCAGCCCAGGGCTCGGGCGAGTTCGTCCCCGTCGAACATGGCCCGGATCAGTCCGACGGTCTGCGGGACGACCAGCGCGGCGGCGGCCCCCTGCACGGTCCGCGCGGCGAGCAGCGTCGGCGGCGCGGGTGCGCAGGCGCACGCGAGGGAGGCGAGCACGAAGGCGGCGGTTCCGATCCGGAAGACCCGGCGGCGGCCGACGATGTCCCCGAGCCGGCCGCCGGTGACGAGCAGGACGGCGAACGGCAGCGTGTAGGCGGCGCCGTACCACTGGATGTCGGAGACCGAGCCGCCCAGGCCGGCGTGTATGGCGGGTGCGGCCACGGTCATGATCGTGGCATCGAGGAGGTTCATCGCCTCGGCGACGAGCAGCACGGCGAGCGCCGGCCAACGGAAGCGGTGGGTGTTCTGCATGGCGACGAGCGTGCGCGCGGACTCCTGGGCCCTCCACACAGAGCGCCTAGACTGCCGACTTCTTCCATGGGAGGCCGTCAGATGAGGAATCCCTCCATGTTCGACGCGATCGACCGTGGGCTGGTGCACGCCCTGCACATCGACGGGCGCGCGCCGTTCAGCCGGATCGGGGCCGTGCTCGGGGTGTCGGCGCAGACGGTGGCGCGCCGCTACCGGCGGCTGGCCGACGAAGTGTCGCTGCGAGTGGTGGGGCTGGCCGAGCCGGGGCACGCCGGGCTGGTCCAGTGGCTTCTGCGACTGAGCGCGGGCCCGCACACCGCGCAGGACCTGGCGCGCGCCCTGGCCCGGCGGGCGGACACCTCGTGGGTGCGACTGGCGTCGGGCGGCACGGAGATCCTGGCGGTGGTGCGCACACCGGCCGACGCCTCCGACGGGCACGCGCTGCTGCTGCACGACATTCCGCGCACCGCCGGGATCACCGCGGTCGCGGCGCACTGTCTGCTGCACCTGTACCGGGGCGGTCCGTCGGCCTGGCGAGGCCGGACGGCCGTCCTGTCCACCGACCAGGTAAGGGAGCTGTGCCCGCCCGAGAGCGGGGCGGCACCCTCGCGCCCGCTCTGCGACGCCGACCGCCCCCTGCTGGTGGCGCTCGGGCGGGACGGTCGGGCGAGCCACGCCGAACTGGCCGCGGCGACGGGCTGGTCCCCCGCCACGGTCGCCCGGCGGGTCGCCGAGCTCCAGGCGGCGGGCGCGCTCTACTTCGACGTGGACCTGAACGACACGCGGCTGGGCACCACCGCGCAGGCCATGCTGTGGATGTCGGTCGCCCCCGCACACCTGGACGAGGTGGCGCGCACGCTCGCCGGCCATGACGAGCTGGCGTTCGTCGCGGCGACGACCGGCCCGGCGAACCTGGTGGCCCAGGCCCTGTGCCCGGACCCGCCCGCGCTGCACGCCTACCTGACCGGCCGCCTCGGTGCCCTGGAGGCGATCCGCACGCTGGAGTCGGCCCCGGTGCTGCGCACGGTCAAGGCAGCGGGGCCAATGCGACCAGGGCCGTTCAGGGCGTGAGCAGGACCCCCGCCGACTCCTCCACCTCCAGCAGGGAGGCGCTCCGCCGCTCCTCCTCGAACGCCTTGCGGCCGCCGCGCAGCCCGAACAGGCGCTTGGCGAACGCGATGTAGAGGACCGCGAGGACGTTGAGGATCAGGGTGGCGATCTTCAGGCCGCTGATGTGCTCGGTGAGTTCGTACACCTCCAGCGGCAGGAAGGCGGCGGTGGCGACGACCGTCAGGTACTCCGCCCAGCGCTTGGCGTACCAGAGGCCGACCGCCTCGATCAGTTCGATCAGCGCGTATGCCAGCAGGAGCCCGGCCACCAGGAGGAGCGTGGAGTGCTTGTAGCCGAAGGTCTTCTGGATGGTGCCCACGATCGGCGAGTGGTCGAGGTCGTAGTGGAAGTGCCGGAAGACGGGCCGGAAGACCTCCAGGTACTCGTTGAACAGCCGCCGCACCGCGTCCTGGCTGTTGCTGAACCTCCACACCGCCACCGCGACCAGCACGATGAACACCCCGCGAACGGCCCGCTCGATCGCCAGGAAGCGCAGGATGAACAGGTCGCGCAGCACCTTGCCGCGCGGCACGAGCGGGGCGTCGCCGGCCGGCCCCGAGCCGTGCGGCTCGCCGAGCACGAAGTCGCCGCAGCGCAGGCAGCGCCACACGTCCCCGAGCGCGGTCTGGGCGTGCAGCCGGATCCGCAGCCGGGGGTCGTCCGGCGCGTAGGTCACATGCCCGCGGCGCGCGCAGGTGCGCCGGTCCCAGTCGATCTTCATGCCCCCGTGCCTCCCACATGACGGTGCCGTGCCGGTTGTTCCGGCACGGCACGGTAGTGCATGTCCTACGAGACGTAGGGGCAGGGCGCGGGGTTCCCGTCGAGGTCAGTGGTGTTCGGCGGTGACGAGTTCCCGCTCCTCGGCCTGCTCCTCGGCGGGCTGCGCGGGGCCGCCCTTGCGCGGCAGCAGCGCGGCGACCAGGACGGTGCCGGCCCCGAGGACCACCGCGCCGACCAGGCTGGTGTGGGCGACCGCGTCCGCGAAGGACGAGCCGACCGCGTCGGCCATCTGCCGGGCGCCGTCCGCGAGCTGGCCGGCCTGCGCCTTGAGCTGTGCGGCCTGCTGGGCGCTGCCCGCGTGTGCGGCCTGCTCGGCGAGCTGCCGGGCCTTGTCACCGATGCCCTGCGCGACCGCGTATCCGGCGCCGACGGAGTCCTGCGCGGTGTCCAGCGTGTTCGCCGGGAGCCGGCTGCCCGCGGTGGCGTCGGCCAGGTGCGAGGAGTACGAGTTGGCGAGCACCGAACCGAGGAGGGCGATGCCGATCGAGCCGCCGAGTTCGAGGGAGGTGTCGTTGACTGCGCCGCCGACGCCCAGCTCGGACTCCGGGAACGCCCCCATGATCGCGTCGGTGCAGGGCGAGAGTGCGAGGCCGATCGCGAGGCCCAGGATCACCAGGGGCAGCACGAGGTCGCCGTAGGTGGATCCGGCGTCGACACGGGTGAGCAGCGCGAGCGCCGCCGTGCCGCCGACCATGCCCGCGGTGACGGTGATCCTCATGCCGACGCGCGGGGTGAGGAACCCGGTCAGCGCCGAGCCCACGAACACGGCTCCGGCGAGCGGCAGCATGCGCACACCTGTCTGCAGGGCGTCGTAGCCGAGGACGAACTGCAGGTGCTGGGTGAGGTAGTAGAAGGCGCCGAAGACCGCCAGGAAGAACAGCGCGACGGCGAGGTTGGAACCGGCGAAGCGGCGGTGGGCGAAGCGGCGGACGTCCAGGACCGGGCGCGGGTGGCGCAGCTCCCAGGCGACGAACAGCACGAGTCCGACGCCCGCGACCACGGCGGCCGTGACGGCCTTGGTGCCCCAGCCGAAGTGCGGTCCCTCGATAATCATGTAGACGAGCGAGCCGATCCAGACCACCGACAGCAGTCCGCCGACGACGTCGATCCGGTCGTGGTGGGCGGCCTTGGACGGCGGGACCAGGACGAAGGCGGCGACCAGGGCGACGGCGGCGATCGGCACGTTGATCAGGAAGGTCGAGGACCAGCCGTGGTCCTTGAGCAGCGCTCCGGCGACGACCGGTCCGGCCGCGATGGCGAGCCCGGCGGTGGCGGTCCACAGGGTGATCGCCTTGGCGCGTTCGGCGCGCGGGAAGGTCGCGGCGAGCAGGGAGAGCGTGGCGGGCATGATCAGCGCGGCGCCGACGCCCATCACGGCGCGCGCCGCGATCACGGTGGCGGCGCTGTCGGCGAGGTAGCCGAAGACGGCGCCGCCGCCGAAGACCACGAGCCCGAGGGCCAGCGCCCCGCGTCGGCTGTACTTGTCGCCGATCGCGCCGAGCAGCAGCATCAGCGCCGCGTACGGGACGGTGTAGCCGTCGATGACCCACTGCAGGTCGGCGCTGGAGAGGCCGAGGTCGCGGGTCATGTCGGGGGCGGCGACGGTGAGGGCGGTGTTCGCCATCACGATGATCAGCAGGCTCAGGCAGAGCACGAGCAGCGCCCACCAGCGCCGGGGGTAGGGCCGGTCCGTCCTCTCGACCGGTTCGTTCATGACGAGACGCATGAGTGCGGGCCTTCCTCTCCTCCATCGCCCATGACGTGCACAGCGACTTGCACATCGCCGTGCAACTGCACAACACTGTGCAAGGTACGGCATTGCACAACAGTGTGCAAATAAGGGAGGTGGAGGCCCTGTGGAGGCGGACGGTCGCCCCGCGGGGCCGTGCACAATGGCAGCCATGACCACGGGTAACGCCAGCCGGGCCGATGTAAACCGCCGCCGCATCCTGGATGTCGCGCTGGCTGAGCTGCTGCGCGACCCGGATGCGTCCATGGACCAGATCGCCCGGGCCGCGGGCGTCGTACGGCGCACGGTGTACGGGCACTTCCCGAGCCGTGAGGCGCTGATCAGCACCCTCGTCGACGGCGCGGTGGAGGCGGTGGCGGCGGCGCACGCGGCGGGCCGCGAGGGCGTCGCGGACCCGGCCGAGGCCCTGGCCCGCTCGGCGCTCGCGGTGTGGGAGGTCGCCGACCGCTACCGGATCCTGGTGGCGCTGGCCCAGCGCAGCGTCACCGTGCAGGGCATCCGCGACCGGCTGGCACCGGTCCGCAAGGCGTGTGCGGAGATCCTGGCGCGCGGACTCGAGCAGGGCGTTTTCGCATCGCCGCTGCCGCCCAAGGCGCTGGCGTATGTGCACGAGCAGATGCTGTTCGCACTGATGGAGGCGGTGAACGACGGCCTGCTGGCAGCGCGGGAGGCGGGCGGCTCGGCCGCGGTCACGCTGCTGAGCGCGGCAGGGGTGCCCGCCGGGCGGGCCGGCGAGTTGGTGGCGAAGTTGAGCGGCTGAAGACCGCCCCGGAAACGGAAAAGGGCCGAGCGGCCGAGCCCACGGGGGGAGGCTCGACCGCTCGGGGTGAGTGGCGCCCCGTAAGGGGCGCGGGAACTGCGCGAGCAGCCACGGACGGCCCGCAGGTGCTGGGCCGCCCCCGACCAGCGGAGCGCTTACGCCTTGGCCAGCTCCTTGTCGCCGCCCTGACCAGCCACCTCGGCGTCGTCGGCCGGGACCGCCGAGCGGCCCTCGTCCAGCAGCGTGGTCTCGTCGAAGGGCAGCTGCCCGGCGAGCACCTGCCGGACCCGCTCCTTGTCGATCTCCTTCGTCCAGGTGCCGATCAGGACGGTGGCCACGGCGTTGCCCGCGAAGTTCGTCAGGGCGCGGGCCTCGCTCATGAAGCGGTCGATGCCGACGATCAGGCCGACGCCGTCGACCAGCGCGGGCTTGTGCGACTGCAGACCGCCGGCCAGCGTGGCGAGGCCGGCGCCGCTGACACCCGCCGCGCCCTTGGAGGCGACGAGCAGGAACAGCAGCAGCGGGATCTGCTCGCCGACGGACATCGGCGTGCCCAGCGCGTCCGCGATGTAGAGCGACGCCATGGTCATGTAGATCATGGTGCCGTCGAGGTTGAAGGAGTAGCCGGTCGGGACGGTGATGCCGACCACCGGCTTGCTGACGCCGAGGTGCTCCATCTTCGCGATGAGCCGCGGAAGGGCGGACTCGGAGGAGGACGTGGACAGGATCAGCAGGAACTCACGGCCCAGGTACTTCAGCAGCGAGAAGATGTTCAGGCCCGCCACGACCCGCAGCACCGCCCCGAGCACGACGAAGACGAACAGGACGCAGGTCACGTAGAAGCCGAGCATCAGCACGGCGAGGCTCTTGAGCGCGTCCAGGCCGGCGGAGCCGACGACGGCGGCGATCGCGCCGAAGGCACCGATCGGCGCGGCCCACATCACCATGGCGAGGATGCGGAAGACGAGCCGCTGGACGTGCTCGACGCCGCGCAGCACCGGCGCGCCGACCGGGCCCATCGCCTGCAGCGCGAACCCGGCGAGGAGCGCGACCAGCAGGGTCTGCAGGACCTGGCCCTCGGTGAAGGCGGAGACGAACGTCGTCGGGATGATCGAGAGCGCGAAGTCGACCGGCGGCAGCGCGTCGGACGACACCTGCGCGTGGCCCGCCTGCTTGATCGCGTTCGTCAGGTGCAGACCCTCGCCCGGGTGCAGGACGTTCCCCACCACCAGGCCGATGGTGAGCGCCACCAGTGACATCACCAGGAAGTAGCCGAGGGCTATGCCGCCCACGGCCCCGACCTTGGCGGCCTTCCGTACCGAACCGATGCCCAGCACGATCGTGCAGAAGATGATCGGCGAGATCATCATCTTGATGAGGTTCACGAAGCCCGTGCCGAGGGGCTTGAGCTGGACCGCGGCATCGGGGGCGGCCAGGCCCACGGCGATGCCGAGCGCCACCGCGACGATCACGGCGATGTACAGATAGTGGGTGCGGTCCCGCTTGGCTGCGGGCGCGGCAGGTGCCGTTCGGGCTGTGCTGGCCACGGCTGCCCTCCTCGACGACGTCGTCGGTTGATCCGGCGTGCGGCTCACGTCCGGGGGATGGCGGGAGGCGTACTCCCGGGGTCCGGGAGGCGTGCTCCCGGGATTCCGGGAGGCGTACTCCCGGGGCCCGGGAGGTGCACTCCCGGGATTCCGGGAGGCGGCGCGCGTTCCCGGGGGATGCGGTGACTATCTCCCGCCCGTGTGAGGGCGGTCACCCTTCCGTTCATTTAGTTCACGCTTATACGGCGAGCGGGAACGGCGAGGCAGACTGAACCCATGCGCGTGCCCCCGATACCGAGACCCCGCAGCCTCGCAGGTCAGCTCTTCGCCATGCAGGCCGTGCTGATCGCGGTACTCGTCGCCGGGTACGCGCTCTTCACCTACGTCAGCGACCACAGCCAGGCCCGCCAGGCGGCCGACCGGCAGGCGACAGCGGTGGCGCGCTCGGTCGCGGACTCCCCCTCGGTCCGGGCGGCGATCCGCACCGCCGACCCGACGAAGTCGCTCCAGCCCTACGCGCTCCAGGTGCAGCGGCACACCGGCGTGGACTTCGTCACGATCATGAACCCGCAGGGCATCCGCTGGACCCACCCCAATCCCCAGCGCATCGGTGAGCACTTCCGCGGCCATATCGAGCGCGCGCTGAACGGCGAGACGTTCACCGAGAGGTACACCGGCACGCTCGGCCCGTCCGAGCGCGCGGTCACCCCCATCTCGGACGGCGGCCGCATCGTCGGCCTGGTGAGCGCGGGGATCACGATCGAGACGGTCACGGCCCGGGTCCAGGACCAGGTGACCGCCATGGCCGGCGTCGCGGTCGGCGCACTGGTGCTGGGCGGCATCGGCACCTACGTGATCAACGCCCGGCTGCGCCGCTCCACCCACGGCATGAACGCCACCGAGCTGAGCCGTATGCACGACTACCACCAGGCCGCCCTGCACGCCGTGCGCGAGGGCCTGCTCATGCTGGACGGCCGGTTCCGGGTGGCGCTGATCAACGACGGCGGCCGGGAACTGCTCGGGGTGAGCGGCGAGGTGGTGGGCCGCTCGGTGGCGGACCTCGGACTGCCGGCGCCGCTGACGGGTGTGCTGCTGTCCTCCGAGCCCCGGGTCGACGAGGTGCACCTGACCGCGGCCCGGGTCCTGGTGGTGAACACCTCCCCGGTCTCCGGCGGCGAACGCCGGGGCACCGTCGTCACCCTGCGCGACGTGACCGAGCTGCAGGCGCTGACGGGCGAGCTGAACTCGGAGCGCGGCTTCACTCAGGCGCTGCGCTCGCAGGCGCACGAGGCGGCGAACCGGCTGCACACGGTGGTCTCGCTGATTGAGCTGGGCCGCGCGGAGGAGGCGGCCGACTTCGCCACGGCCGAACTGGAACTGGCGCAGGCCCTCACGGACCAGGTGGTCGCCGCGGTCAACGAGCCGGTGCTGGCGGCACTGCTCCTCGGCAAGGCGGCACAGGCGAACGAGCGGGGCGTGGAGCTGGTGGTGTCCGACGACAGCAGCATCGACGACGGTCTGCTGCCGCCCTCCCTCCCCTCCCGGGACCTGGTGACGATCCTCGGCAACCTGATCGACAACGCGGTGGACGCGGTCCAGGGCTCGGTGGGCGCCCGGGTGACGGTGACCGCCTACACGGACGGCCCGCACCTGGTCCTGAGGGTGTCGGACACCGGGGACGGGGTGGATCCCGCGCACGCGGAAGCGGTGTTCGAACGCGGTTGGTCGACGAAGCCCGCCACCGCCCCCGGCGGACGCGGCCTGGGCCTGGCCCTGGTTCGCCAGACGGTACGCCGTCACGACGGCACCCTCACGGTGTCGGAGGCGCCCGGAGGCGGGGCGGAGTTCGAGGCCCGGGTGCCGTTGCCTACCGTGGGGGCCGCCATTGCGGCTCCGCGGACGTCATCGGGCGCCGAGGCCGCCCTGCCCGGAGGTGACGCATGAGACGCACCCGCACCGCGCCCGCGTCCGGAGGTGACGCATGACCGAGCCCATCCGCGTCCTGGTCGTGGAGGACGACCCGGTCGCCGCCGACGCGCACGTGCTGTACGTGGGCCGGGTGCCGGGCTTCACGGCGGTCGGCAAGGCGGCCACGGGCGCGGAGGCGCGCCGTGCCCTGGAGCGCACGCAGGTGGACCTCCTGCTGCTGGACCTGCACCTGCCCGACGTGCACGGCCTGCAACTGGCGCGCTCCCTGAGGGCGGCCGGGTACCACGCGGACGTCATCGCGGTGACCTCGGCGCGGGACCTGGCGGTGGTGCGGGAGGGCGTCTCCCTGGGGGTCGTGCAGTACGTACTGAAGCCGTTCACGTTCGCGACACTGCGGGACCGGCTGGTGCGGTACGCGGAGTTCCGGGAGGCGGTGGGCGAGGCGAGCGGCCAGGACGAGGTGGACCGCGCCCTGGCCACCCTGCGGGCGCCGGGCCCGGCGGCGCTGCCCAAGGGGCTCAGCGCGCCGACACTGGAGCGCGTGACGGGGGTGCTGCGGGACGCTCAGGAGGGGCTCACGGCGGCGGGGGTCGCCGAAGCCGTCGGGATCTCGCGGATCACGGCCCGGCGGTATCTGGAGCACCTGGTGGACGCGGGGCGGGCGGGGCGGAGTCCGTTGTACGGACAGGTGGGGCGGCCCGAGTTGGTGTACCGGTGGGTGACGGCGGCGGAGCAGGGCCGGTAGCTCCTCCGGCCGGGCAGGGGGCGGACCGCGCGTTGCTACGATGCGTAAGTATGGCTGAACAGTCCGTAGTCACACGGGCCCCGGCACCCTACCTTGTGCCCGTGCACCCACCGCAGGCCCAGCAACCGCCCCCGCCCACCCCGCCCTTCGACGCCGCCGCCGCCCGCCGCCTCCGGGCGGCCCTCGGCATGGAACCCGAGCACGTCGCCCACACCCTGCGTTCCTCGTACGGGCTCCCCCACGTCACGCCCGACCTCGTGATCGCCTGGGAGGTCGGGGCCGCCACTCCGAGGCCGCACGAACTGACCGCGCTCGCGGGCGTGCTGTGGTGTGCTCCCGGCGAACTCGTCGGCGCGCCCCGCACCCTGCGCGAGCACCGTCTCGCACGCGGGCTCGCGCAGGAGGACGTGGCGCACGCCGTGGGCCTCGAGCTCCTCGCCTACGTGCGGATGGAGGAGGCGGACGCCTGGCGCGGCAACGACCGGCAGTCCGCCACCCTCGCCGAGGTGCTGCAGCTGTCCCTGCCCGACTTCGTCATCGTGACCGGGCGCGAGGGCCGGCTCGCCCAGCTGCTCCGCGGCGCGGTCACCACCCGCTGGCAGGCGTACGTCCGCCAGGTCGGCAAACTGCTGCCCCTGCAGCGGCCGCTCCTCGAGGACGTCCTCGAGGAGATGCACGCCGACTACCAGGGGCGGACGACCGCCCCACTGAACGGGGGCGCGGGGTCCGCCGCGGCCGACACAAGGGAGGGCGGCCGCGACTACCTGGACCGCGTCGTGGAGATCTTCTGGTCGACGGTCGAGAGGAACGCCTGACGGAAGGGCGCGGCCCAACCCGGTGTTCTAGAACACCGACTCCGCCTCGTCCATCCGGTCCTTCGGCACCGTCTTCAACTCGGTCACCGCCTCCGCCAGCGGCACCATCACCACGTCGGTGCCGCGCAGCGCCGTCATCCTGCCGAACTCGCCGCGGTGCGCCGCCTCGACCGCGTGCCAGCCGAAGCGGGTGGCGAGCACCCGGTCGTAGGCGGTCGGTACGCCGCCGCGCTGGACGTGGCCGAGGATGACCGGCTTGGCCTCCTTGCCGAGCCGCCGCTCCAGCTCGTACGCGAGGGCCGTGCCGATGCCCTGGAAACGTTCGTGGCCGTACTGGTCGATCTCGCCCTTGCCGTAGTCCATGGTGCCCTCGGCGGGGTGTGCGCCCTCGGCGACGCAGATCACCGCGAACTTCTTGCCGCGGGCGAAGCGCTCCTCGACCATCTTGACCAGGTCGGCCGGATCGAAGGGGCGCTCCGGCAGGCAGATGCCGTGCGCGCCGGCCGCCATGCCCGACTCCAGGGCGATCCAGCCGGCGTGGCGGCCCATGACCTCCACGACCATCACCCGCTGGTGGGACTCGGCCGTCGTCTTCAGTCGGTCCATGGCCTCGCTGGCCACGGTGACCGCGGTGTCGAAGCCGAAGGTGCGGTCCGTGGAGGAGATGTCGTTGTCGATCGTCTTGGGCACGCCGACGACCGGGAGGCCCGCGTCCGAGAGCATGCGCGCCGCGGTCAGGGTGCCCTCGCCGCCGATCGGGATCAGGGCGTCGATGCCGAAGTCGCGGATCATGTCCGAGGCGTTGTCGCAGGCTTCGCGCAGCCGGTCGCGCTCCAGCCGGGAGGAGCCGAGAATGGTGCCGCCACGGGCGAGGATGCCGCTCACGGCGTCGAGGTCGAGTGCGCGGTAGTGACTGTCCAGGAGGCCGCGGTAGCCGTCCTCGAAGCCGATGACCTCGTCGCCGTACTGCGCTACCGCTCGGTGCACGACCGACCGGATCACTGCGTTCAGGCCCGGGCAGTCGCCGCCTGCGGTGAGTACTCCGATGCGCATCGTGCTGTGTCTCCTGCTCGCTGTCGATACCGGTGAGCCAGTCCGATTGTTTCACGGCTCACAGGCCGGTGCCGATCGCGCATGTCCGCCCTCGATCCCTGGTACCTGATGGGCTCCCTATCCGCGCCGAGGGGTATTGTCAAGAGGATTCTGCTCACCCGCGTGGAGGATTTTCAGCCTCCGCAGAACTCCACAAAAGCATGCGGAATCGGTCAAGACCACCCCCCTCGAGAGACGAAACGGAGAGCACGCGTGACGCCCTGCGTGTACGTGACCGGGATCGACCGCGGCGACGGCCGCCAGGTCGTCGAGCTGGGAGTCATGGAGCTCCTGACCCGGCAGGTCGACCGGGTCGGCGTCTTCCGTCCGCTCGTCCACGACGGCCCCGACCGCCTCTTCGAGCTGCTGCGCGCCCGGTACCGGCTGTCCCAGGACCCGGCGAGCGTGTACGGCATGGGCTACCAGGAGGCGTCCGCGCTCCAGGCCGAGCGCGGCACGGACGAGCTGGTGTCCACGCTGGTCGACCGGTTCCATGCGGTGGCCCGCGAGTACGAGGTCGTCCTCGTCCTCGGCACCGACTTCGCCGACACGCAGTTCCCGGACGAGCTGTCCCTGAACGCCCGGCTCGCCAACGAGTTCGGGGCGTCGGTGGTCCCGGTCGTGGGCGGGCGCCGGCAGACCGCGGAGTCGGTGCGCGCCGAGACGGCGAACGCCTACCGCGCCTACGAGGGGCTGGGCTGCGACGTTCTCGCCATGGTCGTCAACCGGGTCGCCCGCGAGGACCGCGACGAGATCGCCGAGGGGCTCGACTCCCGGCTCCCGGTGCCCTGTTACGTACTTCCCGACGATTCCATCCTCTCGGCACCGCCCGTGGCCCAGATCGCCCACGCCCTCGGCGCCAAGGTGCTGCTCGGCGACGACTCGGGACTCGCACGTGACGCCCTCGACTTCGTCTTCGGGGGCGCCATGCTGCCGAACTTCCTCGCCGCCCTGACCCCGGGCTGCCTGGTGGTCACCCCGGGCGACCGCGCCGACCTCGTCGTGGGGTCGCTGGCCGCGCACAGCGCCGGGACCCCGCCGATCGCGGGTGTGCTGCTGACACTGAACGAGGTGCCCCGCGACGAGATCCTCGCCCTCGCCGGGCGCCTCGCCCCGGGCACTCCTGTGCTGTCGGTGTCCGGCACCAGCTTCCCCACCGCGGAGCAGCTCTTCTCCATGGAGGGGAAGCTGAACGCGGCCACCCCGCGCAAGGCGGAGCGGGCGCTCGGGCTCTTCGAGCGGTACGTCGACACCGTGGATCTGAACAAGCGGGTGTCCGCGCCGAGCAGCGACCGGCTCACGCCGATGATGTTCGAGCACAAGCTGCTGGAGCAGGCCCGCGCCGACAAGCGCCGGGTGGTGCTCCCGGAGGGCACCGAGGAGCGGGTGCTGCACGCCGCCGAGGTGCTGCTGCGCCGCGGGGTGTGCGACCTCACGCTGCTCGGGCCCGTCGACCAGATCCGCAAGAAGGCCGCCGACCTCGGCATCGACCTCGGCGACTCCCAGCTGATCGACCCGGCCACCTCGCAGCTGCGCGACGTCTTCGCCGAGAAGTACGCGGCGCTGCGCGCCCACAAGGGGGTCACGGTCGAGCTGGCGTACGACGTCGTCTCCGACGTGAACTACTTCGGCACCCTGATGGTCCAGGAGGGGCTCGCCGACGGCATGGTGTCCGGGTCCGTGCACTCCACGGCCGCCACCATCCGGCCCGCCTTCGAGATCATCAAGACCAAGCCGGACGCGAAGATCGTCAGCTCGGTCTTCTTCATGTGCCTCGCCGACAAGGTCCTCGTCTACGGCGACTGCGCCGTGAACCCGGACCCGAACGCCGAGCAGCTCGCCGACATCGCCATCCAGTCGGCCGCCACCGCCGAGCAGTTCGGGGTGGAGCCGCGGATCGCGATGCTGTCGTACTCCACGGGCAGCTCCGGCTTCGGCGCCGACGTCGACAAGGTGCGCGAGGCCACCGAGCTGGTGCGGCAGCGCCGCGGCGATCTGAAGATCGAGGGTCCGATCCAGTACGACGCCGCCGTCGAGCCCAGCGTCGCGGCCACCAAGCTGCCGGGCTCGGAGGTCGCCGGGCAGGCGTCGGTGCTGATCTTCCCGGACCTGAACACCGGCAACAACACCTACAAGGCCGTGCAGCGCTCGGCCGGCGCGATCGCCGTCGGCCCGGTCCTGCAGGGCCTGCGCAAGCCCGTCAACGACCTGTCCCGGGGCGCCCTCGTCTCCGACATCGTCAACACCGTCGCCATCACGGCGATCCAGGCCCAGACCCCCGAGCAGAAGGCAACCGCCCAGTGAGCCCCACCCGTGTCCTCGTCCTCAACTCCGGCTCGTCCTCGGTGAAGTACCAGCTGCTGGACATGCGCGACGGCAGCAGGCTGGCCGTGGGCCTCGTCGAGCGCATCGGCGAGCAGACCTCGCGGATCAAGCACACGGCGCTCACCACGGGCGACACCCGGGAGCAGAACGGGCCGATCGCCGACCACGAAGCAGCCCTGAAGGCGGTCGCCGAGGAGCTGGGCAGGGACGGGCTCGGCGTCGACTCGCCCGAACTGGCCGCCATCGGCCACCGGGTGGTGCACGGCGGCATGTTCTTCACCGAGCCGACCGTCATCGACGACGCCGTGCTCGCCGAGATCGAGCGGCTGATCCCGGTCGCGCCGCTGCACAACCCGGCCAACCTCACCGGGATCCGCACGGCCATGGCACTGCGCCCCGACCTGCCCCAGGTCGCCGTCTTCGACACGGCGTTCCACACGACGATGCCGGAGTCCGCGGCGCGCTACGCGATCGATCCCAAGATCGCGGACCGGTACCGGATCCGGCGGTACGGGTTCCACGGGACCTCGCACGCGTATGTGTCCCGGGCGACCGCGAAGCTGCTGGGCAAGGCACCCGAGGACGTCAACGTCATCGTGCTGCACCTGGGCAACGGGGCGTCCGCCTCGGCGGTCCGGGGCGGCAGGTGCGTGGACACCTCCATGGGACTCACCCCGCTCGAGGGTCTGGTGATGGGGACGCGCTCCGGTGACCTGGACCCGGCCGTCATCTTCCATTTGCAGCGCGTTGGCGGAATGTCCATGGACGAGATCGACACTCTTCTCAACAAGAGGAGCGGTCTGTTCGGTCTGTGCGGCGACAACGACATGCGGGAGATCGGCCGGCGGATCGACGAGGGCGACGAAGGGGCGCGGCTCGCCTTCGACATCTACATCCATCGACTGAGGAAGTACATCGGCGCCTATTACGCGGTACTCGGCCGGGTGGACGCGATCGCCTTCACGGCGGGTGTGGGCGAGAACGCCGCCGCGGTGCGCGAGGCCGCCGTCGTGGGCCTGGAGGGACTGGGCCTGGCGGTGGACGGCGACCTGAACGCCGTGCGCGGCGACCGGCCGCGGCTGATCTCGCCCGCGTCCGCGCGGGTGGCGGTCGCGGTGGTGCCGACCGACGAGGAACTGGAGATCGCCACGCAGACCTACGCACTGGTCGGCAAGGGCACCGGAAAGGGCAACTGAAGAAATTCGACGGCTCTCGCCTGAGCGCGAACCCGCCCATTTGTATTTTCCGCCAGATGGAATATTCCGTAGCGAAACAAACCGATAGGATCGCCCCATGCGCCGTTCGAAAATCGTCTGTACTCTCGGCCCCGCGGTCGACTCCCACGAGATGCTCGTCTCGCTGATCGAAGCCGGCATGAATGTGGCCCGCTTCAACTTCAGCCACGGCACGCACGAGGAGCACGAGGGCCGTTACGTCCGGGTCCGTGCCGCGTCCGCCGAGACCGGCAAGGCCATCGGTGTCCTCGCCGACCTGCAGGGCCCGAAGATCCGCCTGGAGACCTTCGCCGAGGGTCCCGTCGAGCTGGTGCGCGGTGACGAGTTCACCATCACCACCGAGGACGTGCCGGGCGACAAGTCGATCTGCGGCACGACGTACAAGGGCCTGCCGGGGGACGTCTCCAAGGGCGACCAGATCCTGATCAACGACGGCAACGTCGAGCTGAAGGTCCTGGACGTCGAGGGTCCGCGGGTGAGGACGATCGTCATCGAGGGCGGCGTCATCTCCGACCACAAGGGCATCAACCTGCCCGGCGCCGCGGTGAACGTGCCGGCGCTGTCCGAGAAGGACGTCGAGGACCTGCGGTTCGCGCTGCGCATGGGCTGCGACATGGTCGCGCTGTCCTTCGTGCGGGACGCCAACGACGTCAAGGACGTCCACCGCGTCATGGACGAGGTGGGCCGCCGTGTCCCGGTCATCGCCAAGGTGGAGAAGCCGCAGGCGGTGGCGAACATGGAGGACGTCGTGATGGCGTTCGACGGCGTGATGGTCGCCCGCGGCGACCTGGCCGTCGAGTACCCGCTCGAGAAGGTCCCGATGGTGCAGAAGCGGCTCATCGAGCTGTGCCGCCGCAATGCCAAGCCGGTGATCGTGGCGACCCAGATGATGGAGTCGATGATCACCAACTCCCGCCCGACCCGCGCCGAGGCCTCCGACGTCGCCAACGCCATCCTGGACGGCGCCGACGCGGTCATGCTCTCCGCCGAGTCCAGCGTGGGGGCGTACCCGATCGAGACGGTCAAGACGATGTCGAAGATCGTCCAGGCCGCCGAGGAGGAGCTGCTCTCCAAGGGCCTTCAGCCGCTCGTCCCGGGCAAGAAGCCGCGCACGCAGGGCGGTTCGATGGCGCGCGCCGCGGCCGAGATCGCGGACTTCCTCGGGGGCAAGGGCCTGGTGGCCTTCACCCAGTCCGGTGACACCGCCCGCCGGCTGTCCCGCTACCGCGCGGCCCAGCCGATCCTGGCGTTCACCACGGACGAGTCCACCCGCAACCAGCTGTCGCTCAGCTGGGGCGTGGAGTCGCACGTCGTGCCGTTCGTGAACAGCACCGACGCGATGGTGGAGCTGGTCGACCAGGAGATGGTCAAGCTCAACCGGTTCAACGAGGGCGACATCGTGGTGATCACCGCCGGCTCGCCGCCCGGCGTCCCCGGCACCACGAACATGGTCCGCGTCCACCACCTGGGCGAGGGCGGACGCAACTGACACACGCCGAGGGCGCCCCCTGCCGTACGGCGGGGGGCGCCCTCTGTGTGCGGCTCCCGAACTGGTCTTGAGGCGCGCTCAGTTCGCGCCGGTGACGTACTGACGCATACCCGGTACGGTCAGCGTTCCACCGAACTGTCCGGCCTGGGTCACCTTCACGTTGGTGAAGTAGATCAGCGGGATGTTCAGCGGCGGCGGGTTGTCCGGGCTGAACGTGACCGGGATCAGGCCGAGCAGGTTCCCGGAGATGCTCTCCGTGTACATCACCGTCTTGCCGTTGCGGATGGTCGACGTCGAGCCCTTGGCGGCCTGGACGTGGTACGTCACGCCGTTGGGCCCGTCGACGAGCTGGTGCAGGTCGCCGATGTCGGTGCCGTCGGAGATGACGTACTTCAGGACCCTCTTGACGGTGCCGCCGGCGGTCCGCACCTTGACGACGCCCTGATAGTCGGCGCCCTTGAGCAGCAGCGAGCTGGCCTGCAGGTGCCACGGCTTGTCGGGCAGGGACAGGATCCTCTCGACGCCGCCCTCGTCGTCGGTCGCCGCCGGGCAGTCCCCGGCGGACGTGCTGGAGCTCGGGGACGGGCTCGCGGCCGCGGACTCGGCCGCCTTGACGGCGTCGCCCGCCGTCTTGGTCGCCTCGGAGGCCGCCTTCGACGCCGTGTCCGTCGCGCCCTTCACGGTGTCCTTGACCGTGCCGGTGACCTTCCCGGTCGTGTCCTTGACGGTGCCGGACAGGTCCTTCGGCGCGTCGGTGCCCTTCGGGGCGGACGCCGAGGCCGAGGGGGACGGCGTGGCGGACGGGCTCGCGGACGTGCCCGAACCGGATCCGGAGCCGCCGGTGAGGACGCCCGTGACGGCGTCGCCGATCGTCTCGAGCAGGTTCCCGCCGCTCGCGGAGGCCGACGGGCTCGGCGTGGACGTACCGCTGCCCGAGGAGGCACCCGACGTGCTCTTCGACGGCGTGGGCTCGGCCTTGTCGTCGGAACCTGAATCCGACGAAGAGGTCTTGCCCGACGTGGTGCCCGACGCCTTCCCCGAACTCCCCTCCGGGGACGCCGAGGACGTCGGCTCCGGCGTGTCGGCGGAGTTCGAGGGGCTCGCCGAAGCGGATGACGACGGCGACGGCGAGGACGAGGCGTCCTTGGAGTCGTCCAGGGCCTCCACGCACTTCTGGTACTCGTCGACCGTCAGGCTCTTGGACGACGGCGTGTGGTCGGCGGCACGGGCGAGCGTCGGTGTGAGCCCCATCCCCATGAGGACCGCCGTCGGCATCGCCGCCAGGGCTATCGCCTTTCCGGCCGGCATGTGGAACCTGGTGAACAGCGGCTTCCTGGGGGCCGCATGACGCGGCCCGGTTCTCACACGGGACGCGTCCGCGTCAGCCCCGTGAGTCACCTCGTCAGCCGGCACTGTGCCTCCCGTTCGCCCCGTTGGCCGGGCTCGTTCCTGACAGATCGTTCGGCAGACCCAGCCCGTCCACAGCTCCGGGGGCGCCCCCCTTACCCATGCCGGTCTCCTGCGCCGCCTGCGGCTCGGGCGGCGCGCCCGGCGCCCACGCCACGGCCATCGCGCCGCCGATGAGGGCGAACAGGAAGCCGACGACGAAGCCGCCGAAGTTGGACACCGGGATGGACACCAGCGCCAGCAGGATCGCCGCGACACCCGCGAAGACCCGTACGTGCTGCTGGAACCACAGGGTCAGGCCCAGGACGACGAGGAGTACGCCGATGATCAGGGACCCGGCTCCCGCGGTGGTCGCCATCGCCACCGTGAGCGCACCGATCTTTATGTGCGCATACGGGAAGTACATGATCGGGAAGCCGCCGAACAGGACGAAGAGTCCGGCCCAGAACGGACGGGCGCCCCGCCAGTCGCGGAAGCGCTGCCGGAAGACGCGGAGATGGTGCTCGTTCTGCGCGGGCGACTCGGCGTTCATCGAAAAGCTCCCTGGAGCGGTGTTGCTGTGGTGAGGGGAGGTCCTGCGGTGGGGGTGGGTCCGGGGGGGACGAGAGCAGGGAGGCGACGGGCGGGGAGACCGGTGACTCCCTCGCCCGTCACCGAGTGCCTAGTAGCACTCGATTCCCTCGCCGCTGCCCCACTGCAGTCCCATGTGCAGGTTGGCCAGCTTGAACGTGCCGGCGGTGGTCGCCCACGCCGTCTGGTGCACGTCGGTCAGCACGGCCTTGTCGGCCTGCTGGGCGAACCCGTAGGGGTTCGTCTTCTGCTGCTGGACTTCGTCGGCCTTGGGCTTCGGGCCCTTGGTGACGCTTCCGGCCGCGACGCCGATGTCGATGTTGCTGAACTCGGCCTGCGTCGAGTCGAGGTCGGCGACGTCGATGTAGAGCTGCTCGGCCTCGACGTCCTTGCCCTTGTCACCTGCGGTCAGCTTCAGGGTGACCGACTTGTTCAGGAGCGGGATCGGGGTGACCACGGACTGGCACATCTTGGTGATGGTGGCGTGGTTGAACGCCGAGATCGCCACCGGGTGTGCCTGGTCCTTGCCGTCCAGGCCCTTGCCCGTGTCGAGAGCGCCGTACTGGGTGAAGCCGGTGCCGACCAGCTGGCCCGCGCTCACCTTGAAATCCTGCCCCGACACGCTGAACGACGCGGCGAGAGCGCCCTGCGCGAGGGCGACACCTATTGCTGCTGTCGCGGCCACGCTGGGCACCATGACCACAGCGAACCGCTTCCATCTGGTCCCGCCACGCACCTGGGACTCCATATTTCCTCCTTCTCGGACGTACATCTCCTGATCCCGGCTCGCTGCCGGTCGGCGGCTTGGCCGGGCAGGGATGGGAGAAGTGCTACGTCCTCGGGAAGGAGAGCGCCCGCGCTCGGAGGCGCGATATGCGCCCCAATCACCGGCGATCACCCCCGAGCGACAACCACTGGTCGCGCCTGACACGCATCACGCACAACCTCCGGACAGGCTCCGCCGCAGCGGAGACCCCCCTGTCCAGGAGCCGACGCCACTGCCGCCGGCTCCTGCTCGGTGGGGACCCACGAAAATCCGTTGCCCCGGCTGGGTGTCGGGTACGGCGATGGACCGAGCGTGGCCGATCGTGGTGCATTCTCGCCGCCCCCGCAAGGGGGTTCGTTACTCACTAGTAACGGCCGGATAACCGCCCGACGACTGCCCGGCATCGCCCGGCAACTCTTCGTGGTGCAAAGGGAGATGGCGAAACGGTTGAAGAGCGGACAGAACCCGACAGAACAAGGGGCCTGCCTTACTCGCAGTAACAGCGGCCGCGATTACCAAGATTTGGTAAAGCGCGACCGCCGTCAACCTCTGCGGGCAAATCCTTCACCCGGGCAACACAACCCCGGGCGTTTAGCGACTGGTCAGAACAAGGCCCTCGCGAGCGCCCTCCGCGCCGCCGCCACCCGGGGGTCGTCGGCGCCGACCACCTCGAAGAGCTCCAGCAGCCGCAGCCGTGCGGCGTCCCGGTCGTCACCCGCCGTGCGCCGCACCGTCTCGATGAGCCGGCCGAACGCGTCCTCCACGTGTCCGCCCACCAGATCCAGGTCGGCCGCGGCGATCTGCGCCGCCACGTCACCGGGCTTCTGCGCGGCCTCCTTGCGCACCTGCTGCGGGTCGGACCCCTGCACACGCTGCAGCAACTCGGCCTGGGCGAGGCCCAGTCTGGCCTCCGTGTTGCCCGGGTCGTCGCTCAGCACGTTCTTGTACGCCTGGATCGCGCCGCCCAAGTCGCCCGCGTCCAGCGCCTCCACGGCCGCTTCGAGCGCGGCGTCGTAAGGGCCCATCGGGACCTGAGGGGCCTGCTGGGCGCCGCCCGGATCGGCGTCGGGGTCGACGGTCAGACCGGTCAGGCCGAAGCGCTGCTCGGCGACCTGGACGAGCTGGTCGAGGGTCTCGCGGATCTGCTGTTCTGGGGCGGCGCCCTGGAAGAGGGGCAGCGCCTGCCCGGCGACGACGGCGAAGACGGCCGGGATCCCCTGGATGCCGAACTGCTGCATCAGCATCTGGTTGGCGTCGACGTCGATCTTGGCGAGCACGAACCGGCCGTTGTACTCGACGGCCAGCCGCTCCAGGACCGGGCTCAGCTGCTTGCAGGGCTGGCACCACTCGGCCCAGAAGTCGATGACGACGGGCACCTCGGTGGACCGCTGCAGGACGTCGCGCTCGAACCCCGCCTCGTCGACGTCGATGACGAGGTCGGCCGGGGAGACCGCCCCTCCTCCGCCCTGCCGGGCCGCTTCGGCGCGCGCCTGCTCCGCCTTCGCCTTCGCCTCCTGGGCTGCCTTCACCGCGGCGAGGTCGACGACTCCGCTCATGGACATGTTCCGTGGCTGCATGAGTACATCCTCCCCCTTCCCCGCGCCGCTGTGAAAAGCGTGATCAAAGCCGTGCCCGGTACCGTGCCCGGCGGGTCGTGCTCCGTGGCCGGGTCCCCACCCGGCGCCAGTGGTCGTCGCTCGCGAACACGGCACGCGCGGGGCGCGCGCACGCTTTCGCTACGAGTCGTAGCGTAACTGTCTCCGGGGGTGGCTGTGACCAGTCCGCCAGTGATCTCCCTCACCACTTCACACGACGCTCGGATATCGCCGTCGACGGGGCCGGATATGGTCACTGACATGCAGAGCAGCCAGTCCGCCGCCCGTCCGGGGCGCCCGCGCAGCGCCGCCGCGGACGCCGCGATCCTGGAGGCGACGCGCGAGGCGCTGGTCGAACTCGGCTGGTCGAAGCTCACGCTGGGGGACGTGGCGACACGGGCGGGGGTCGCGAAGACGACCCTCTACCGCCGCTGGGCGGGCAAGAACGAACTCGTGGTCGACGCGGTGGCCGAACTCTTCGACGAGCTCGAGCTGCCGGACCGGGGCAGTCTTGCCGCGGACATCGAGGGCGTGGTGCTGCAGTTCGCGGCGATCCTGGACCGCCCGGAGGCCAAGAGCGGCCTGATGGCGGTGGTGGCGGAGTCCACCCGGGACGACGCCCTGCGCGAACGCATCCGCTCCTCCATCGTCGACCGCCAAAAACGCCTGGTCCTGGCGGGCCGCGCCCGCGCGAGGGCCCGCGGCGAGCTGCCGCCCGAGGCCGACCCGGAGGAGGCGGCCCGCACGGCCGACCTGATCTTCGACATGGTGGCGGGCGCGGTGGTCCACCGCACCCTGGTGAGCGCCCGCCCGGCGGACGAGGAGTGGGTGCGCAGCTTTACCCGAGTCCTGTTGCTGGGGCTGACCGCAAACAGCCCGTCCGGGAGTCCCCCCTCCTCGGAGAGCTCGGGGGCGTTCGAGGACGAGGCCGTTCAGGCCGATACGGGACTCTGGGGGCGGAGCCCCCAGGAACGCGAAGGGTAGGGGCGGTGGGGGCGCACCAACCGGGCGCCCACCCCCACCCAGCCGCGCCTAGAACCCGGCCGGCTCCGTGTACACCCCCCACTCGTCCCGCAACGCGTCGCAGATCTCGCCCAGCGTCGCCTCGGCCCGCACGGCCTCCAGCATCGGCTCGATCATGTTGGAACCGTCACGTGCAGCCGCCAGCATCCCGTCGAGCGCGGCCCGCACGGCCGCCTCCTCCCGCGCCGCCCGCCGGGCGCCCAGCACCCGCACCTGCTCCCGCTCCACCTCATGGCTGACCCGCAGGATCTCCAGGTCGCCGGTGACCGACCCGGTGTGGACGTTAACGCCCACCACCTTCTTGTCGCCCTTCTCCAGCGCCTGCTGGTACCGGAACGCGGACTCCGCGATCTCCCCGGTGAACCACCCGTCCTCGATGCCCCGCAGGATCCCGGACGTCATCGGCCCGATCGGGTGCTGCCCGTCGGGGTGCGCCCGCAGCCCCCGCTCCTTGATCTGCTCGAAGATCTTCTCCGCGTCCGCCTCGATCCGGTCCGTCAGCTGCTCCACGTACCACGAACCGCCCAGCGGATCGGCCACGTTGGCGACCCCGGTCTCCTCCATCAGCACCTGCTGGGTCCGCAGCGCGATCTCCGCCGCCTGCTCGGACGGCAGCGCGAGCGTCTCGTCCAGCGCGTTGGTGTGCAGCGAGTTGGTGCCGCCGAGCACCGCCGCCAGCGCCTCCACCGCCGTACGCACCACGTTGTTGTACGGCTGCTGCGCGGTCAGCGAGACCCCGGCCGTCTGCGTGTGGAAGCGCAGCCACTGCGCCTTCTCGCTCGTCGCCCCGTACACGTCCCGCATCCAGCGCGCCCAGATGCGCCGCGCCGCGCGGAACTTGGCGATCTCCTCGAAGAAATCGACGTGCGCGTCGAAGAAGAAGGACAGGCCCGGCGCGAACACGTTCACGTCGAGCCCGCGGCTGAGCCCCAGCTCCACGTACCCGAACCCGTCGGCGAGCGTGTACGCCAGCTCCTGCGCTGCCGTCGCGCCCGCCTCCCGGATGTGGTAGCCGGAGACGGACAGCGGCTTGTAGGCGGGGATGCGGGACGCGCAGTACTCCATCAGGTCGCCGATGAGGCGCAGATGCGGCTCGGGCTGGAAGAGCCACTCCTTCTGGGCGATGTACTCCTTGAAGATGTCGGTCTGGAGGGTGCCGTTGAGCACGGAGGAGTCCACGCCCTGTCGCTCGGCGGCGACCAGGTACATGCAGAAGACGGGGACCGCCGGCCCGCTGATCGTCATCGAGGTGGTGACGTCACCGAGGGGGATGTCCTTGAACAGGACCTCCATGTCCGCGGCCGAGTCGATCGCGACGCCGCAGTGCCCGACCTCGCCGAGCGAACGCGGGTCGTCGGAGTCGCGTCCCATGAGGGTCGGCATGTCGAAGGCGACGCTCAGGCCGCCGCCGCCGGCGTCCAGGATCATCTTGTAGCGCTCGTTCGTCTGTTCGGCGTTGCCGAACCCGGCGAACTGGCGGATGGTCCACGTCCGCCCCCGGTAGCCGGTCGGGTACAGGCCGCGGGTGAAGGGGTACTCACCGGGCCAGCCGATCCGCTCGAAGCCCTCGTACCTGTCCCCGGGGCGGGGTCCGTACACCGGCTCCACGGGATCGCCGGAGAGCGTGGTGAAATCTGCCTCGCGCTTGCGGGAGGCGTCGTAGCGGGCCTGCCAGCGTCGGCGGCCCTCCTCGATGGCGTCAGCGTCCATACCCCCGAATTTACTAGGACGTCCAAGTAAATGTCGACGGCAGACCGCCGTACGGCTTCGTACGGCGGGGTCCGCTACGCCTTCGCGACCGCGGGAGCTTCCTCCGCGATCTTCGACTCGAGCTCGTGGGTGACCTTGCGCTCCACGAAGAAGGCGGCCGTCGGGATCGTCCCCGCGAGCAGGACCCACAGCTGCTTGCCGACCGGCCACTTGGCCTTCGAGCCCAGGTCGAAGGCGAAGACCAGGTAGATGACGTACAGCCAGCCGTGGGCGATGCCGATGACACGGGTGAAGTCGGCGGCGCCGTTCACGTCGAGGATGTACTTGGCGATGACACCGAGGGTCAGCAGGACCAGCAGCACACCGGTGACGTAGGCCATCACGCGGTAGCGGGTCAGCACGCTCTTTTTCATGGCTACGAGCGTAACGGCCGGTTTGCGTCGATCTTCCGGCACCCCCGGCGCCGCGCGACCACCGGTCAGCCCTCCTTGAAGTCCCCCGTGGAGATGCGCAGCGGACGCAGCATCGCGAAGATCTCGGCGCACTCCTCCGCGTCGTAGCAGCCGAGCCCGAAGTCCATCGCCATCAGGTCCCGGGTGGCCGCGTCGCAGACCTCGCGGCCCTTGTCGGTGATGGAGGCGAGGGTGCCGCGGCCGTCGTTGGGGTTGGGCCGCTTGGCGACCAGGCCGGACCTGACCAGGCGGTCCACAGTGTTGGTGACCGACGTCGGGTGCACCATGAGCCGCTCGCCGATCTTGGACATGGGCAGCTCGCCCGCCTTGGAGAAGGTGAGCAGTACCAGCGCCTCGTACCGCGCGAAGGTCAGTCCGTACGGTTTCACCACCGCGTCGACCTCCGCGAGCAGGATCTGCTGCGCCCGCATGATCGAGGTGATCGCGGCCATGGACGGCACGTTTCCCCACCGCTGCTTCCAGTGCTCGTCGGCGCGGGCGATGGGATCGAAGGACAGACTGAGGGGCTTCGGCACGCCATCGACCTTACCGGCCGGTCACATGCTGGTCAGCCCCGTCTCGCTTTTCGGTCCTCGGGCTGTCGCCGGGCGCACACTGGAAGCAGAAGGCAGAAGGGGGGACGAACTAAAAGCGGAGGTCAGCCATGAGCACCCTCGAGGAACACGTGGATGTGGGAGTCCCGATCGACATGGCCTGGGAGAGCCTGCACCGGGTGGAGAACTATCCGCGGTTCGTGGACGGACTGCGGGGCGCCCGCACGGAGGCGGGCGGCCGGGCGCATCTGGACGTCGAGGCGGGCGGCCGGGCCCGGGAGATCGAGGCGGAGGTCTCCGACCGCGGCGGGGAACGCGTGATGGAGTGGCGCACCACGGGCGAGCCCGAGCTGAAGGGCTCCTTCTCACTGCAGTCGATCGACACGGATCACACCCGGGTGCAGGCCCGGCTCGCATACGACCCGGGTGCGGTCAGGGAGACGTTCGGCGGCCCCAGGGGCTTCGCCCAGGCGAGCGCCATCGAAAGGCTGGTGCGCAGCGATCTGGAGCACTTCAAGGAGTACGTGGAGCAACGGGGCTGAGCGAGGGTCCCTCGGCACGGTCCCGCTGGGCGGGCTGCGGAAACACCCCGGCCCTGGGGCCGGGGTGGTGCTTTCCGTGGTCGGGCGGCAGCGCCTCACCCGCCGGCCAGATGCCGCTCCACCGTCTCCACCTTGGAGGTGAGGCCGTCCTTCACGCCCGGACGGATGTCCGCCTTGAGGACCACGGAGACGCGCGGCGCCCGCTCCTCGACCACCGCGACGGCACGCTTCACCACGTCCATCACCTCGTCCCACTCCCCCTCGATCGAGGTGAACATGGCGTCGGTGCGGTTCGGCAGACCGGATTCCCGTACGACCCGGACGGCGTCGGCGACGTACTCCCCCACGTCCTCGCCGACGCCCAGCGGCGTCACGGAGAAGGCGACGATCACGCGTTCACGATCCCTTCCTTGCGGGCGCGGGCCGCGATGACGGCGTCCTCGGCCTCGCGGCGCAGCTTGCGCTCGGCGAAGAAGCCGCCGGTCGGCAGCACCGAGAGGACGAAGTAGACGGCGGCGGTCCTCAGCGGCCACTTGGTGCGGTTCCAGGCGTCCGCCCAGAAGATCACGTACAGGATGAACAGGACACCGTGGATCGAGCCCATCACGGGCACGGCGTTGAAGTCGGTGGTGCGCTTCAGTACCGAGCAGATGAGCAGCAGCAGGAAGGAGACGGCCTCGGGGGCCGAGACCAGGCGGAGCCGGCGGAGGGCGGTGGCGGTCTTTATGTCCACGGGTCACCTTCGGTGGGGAGGTTCGTCCGGAAGGGGCGGGCGCTTTGTGAACGCACGCACAAGCGCCCGTCCATTGTGACATCCGGGACGCGGCGGGCCGGGCACGGGGTACGGGGTGTCGGCGACACACCGACTCATCCCCTACCCGACCGCTGGAGGCCGGGCCCCTGGGGGTGGGCTCAGGGTACGGATCCACCTTCGGGCTCTGTCCGCTCCACCCACCGGGCCGTTACCGTCGCTCCGTGGCGATGTTCCGACTCCAAGGCAGCAAGGTGCTGGCCGTCGACATGACCGGGGACGGCGTGAAGGCGAAGAACGGCTCCATGGTCGCGTACGACGGCCAGATGACCTTCAAGAAGCTCACCGGCGGCGGTGAGGGGATCCGGGGAATGGTGACCCGGCGGCTCACCGGCGAGCAGATGACCGTGATGGAGGTGAAGGGGCACGGGACGTGCTGGTTCGCGGACCGGGCCTCCGAGATCAACCTCGTCGGCCTCCAGGGGGACAAGCTGTTCGTCGAGTCGAGCAACCTCCTCGCGACGGACGCCGGCCTGCGCACGGGCACGACCTTCACCGGGCTGCGCGGCGCCTCGCAGGGCAACGGCCTGTTCACGACGACGGTCGAGGGCCACGGCCAGGCGGCGATCACGTCGGACGGCCCGGCAGTGGTGCTTCGGGTCAGCGCGCAGTACCCGCTGACCGTCGACCCGGGCGCGTACGTGGCGCACCAGGGGAACCTGCGGCAGTCGTTCCAGTCGGGCGTGACGTTCCGCACATTCCTCGGCGAGGGCGGCGGCGAGGCCTTCCAGATCCGCTTCGAGGGGGACGGACTGGTGTACGTGCAGCCCAGCGAGCGCAACACGATCGCGGGGGACCTCTGACATGGCCTTCCGTGAAGTGAACTCCAAGATGATCGAGGCGACGGTGATCCCCGGGCAGCGGCTGTTCAGCCAGCGGGGCGCGATGCTCGCCTACAAGGGCGACGTCTCCTTCACCCCCAACATCCAGGGCGGCCAGGGCGGGGTCATGTCGATGATCGGCCGCCGCATCGCGGGCGAGGCGACGCCGCTGATGACCGTCGAGGGCAGCGGCACGGTGCTGTTCGGGCACGGCGGCCACCACATCCAGGTGATCGACCTGACCGGCGACACGCTGTACGTCGAGGCGGACCGGCTGCTCGCCTTCGAGGGCACCCTCCAGCAGGGCACGATGTTCATGGGCTCCCAGGGCGGCGTCATGGGACTGGTGCGGGGCCAGGTCACCGGCCAGGGCCTGTTCACGACGACCCTGACGGGGCACGGCGCGGTCGCCGTCATGGCGCACGGCGGCGTCTTCGAGGTGCCGATCACCCCGCAGCGCCCGGTCCACGTCGACCCCCAGGCGTATGTCGCCCACCACGGCGACGTGCGCAACAAGCTGTCCACGGCGCTCGGCTGGCGCGACATGGTGGGCCGCGGCTCCGGCGAGGCGTTCCAGCTGGAGCTGAGCGGCAGTGGTGTGGTGTACGTGCAGGCCTCGGAGGAGAAGCTGTGACCACCTACCCGGGCGCGGGGTCCGTCGTGTACGACCCGATGACGCTGCCGGCCGACGACAACGTCAACAAGTACACCTTCTGCGTGGAGCTCAAGGGGAGCCAGTGGTTCCTGCAGAAGGGCAAGATGATCGCCTACTACGGCTCGATGGAGTTCAACGGCATCGGGCACGGGCGTCTGGACCGTCTCGTCCGTACGTCGTTCCATTCGCCACTGCACGCGAGCGACTGGGTGGTGGCGGAGGGCTCGGGCAAGATGCTGCTCGCCGACCGGGCCTTCGACGTGAACTCGTACGACCTCGAGGACGGCAATCTGACCATTCGCTCGGGCAACCTGCTCGCTTTTCAGCCAAGTCTGTCGCTGAAGCAGTCGATCATTCCCGGCTTCCTCACGCTCATCGGAACCGGGAAGTTCGTGGCCGCGTCCAACGGTCCGGTGGTGTTCATGGAACCCCCGATCCGGGTGGACCCGCAGGCGCTGGTCGGCTGGGCCGACTGCCCGTCGCCGTGCCACCACTACGACCATGGGTATCTGAGGGGCCTGTGGGGCGGTCTACGTGCGATGACGGGGCTCGGCGGGGCCTCCGGGGAGGAGCACCAGTTCGAGTTCGTCGGGGCGGGCACGGTGCTGCTGCAGTCCTCGGAGACGCTCATGGCCGAGCAGGACACGGGGGTGGTCCCGCAGGAGCCCGGCGTACCGGGCGGCGGCGGTCTTCCCGGCCACCAGGGGCAGCCGGGAACACCGCGTCTTCCCGGACAGCTGGGGGACCTCCAGCGTCGCTTCGGGCTGTGAGCGGTAGTCTGCGGAGTGTGACGTCGAACGCGTGCGCACAGTCACACCACCCCTCACTAGTTCGCCTTTCAACCTTTTAGGTAGACTTCATTCATGGAGATCGAGACGGCCACGCGCTGGCTGACGGACGCGGAACAGTGCGCCTGGCGCACCCACCTGGAGGTCAACAAGCTGCTGACCTACCAGTTGGAAAGGGATCTGCAGCCGTTCGGCCTGACGATGAACGACTACGAGATCCTGGTGAACCTCTCGGAGTCGGAGGGCATGCGAATGCGGATGAGCGACCTCGCGGCCGCCACCCTCCAGTCCAAGAGCCGCCTCTCGCACCAGATCACCCGTATGGAGAACGCGGACCTGGTCCGCCGGGAGAACTGCGAGTCCGACCGCCGGGGTCTGTACGCGGTCCTGACGGACCGCGGCATGGAGACGATGAAGAAGGTCGCGCCACACCACGTGGCGTCCGTGCGGCGGCACTTCATCGACCTGCTGCCCCCGGACGACCTGGAACACCTCCACAAGTCCCTGCGACCCATCGCGGAACATCTGCGGGGACAGCGGGGCAAGCCGTAGCGCTCCGCCGGGGGCCGTAGGGGGCGCGCGTCAGTGCTCGCCTGCGGGCCCGTCGTGGCTGGTCGCGCAGTTCCCCGCGCCCCTTCGGGCGCGGGGACTGCCGGCCAAGCCCGCAACAGCCACTGTGACCGCCCCCGGCACCGCGAAGCACCACTCCAGCGGCAGGTGCCCCGACAGGGCCCCTACCGCTGCCGAGCCGATCGAGATGCCGCCGTTGACGGCCATGTTCACCCTGGCACCCGCCTGGGTGCGGAATCCCGGAGGGGACGGCATCAACCCACCGGCGCGCCGCCCACACACTTTCGCGTCAGGCCTGCGTCAGACCGGCCGCTCTTCGTCAGCCCTGCGTCAGACCGGCCACCAGTTCGTCCGCCGCCCGGTAGGGGTCCAGCTCCCCCGCCACGATCCGTTCCGCCAGGGCGCTCAGACGGCGGTCGCCGTGGAGGTCGCCGATGCGTTCCCTCAGGGCCGTCACGGCGATCGTCTCGACCTCGTGGGCCGCGCGGGACAGCCGGCGCTCCGCCAGGACGCCCCGCTCCTCCATCCACGCCCGGTGCTTCTCCAGCGCCTCCACGACCTCGTCGACGCCCTCGGCGCGGGCCGCGACCGTCTTCACGATCGGCGGGCGCCAGTCGCCGGGAGCCCGCGACTCGCCCAGCCCCAGCATGTGGTTCAGCTCGCGCGCGGTGGCGTCCGCGCCGTCCCGGTCGGCCTTGTTGACGACGTACACGTCACCGATCTCGAGGATGCCCGCCTTCGCGGCCTGGATGCCGTCGCCCATACCGGGGGCCAGCAGGACGACCGAGGTGTCCGCCTGGGAGGCGATCTCGACCTCCGACTGGCCGACGCCGACCGTCTCCACCAGGATCACGTCGCAGCCCGCCGCGTCCAGGACCCGGATCGCCTGCGGAGCCGCCCACGCCAGGCCGCCCAGGTGGCCGCGCGTGGCCATCGAGCGGATGTAGACGCCGGGATCCGACGCGTGCTCCGACATCCGCACCCGGTCGCCGAGCAGCGCGCCGCCGGAGAAGGGCGAGGACGGGTCGACGGCGAGCACGCCGACCCGCTTGCCCTGCTTGCGGTACGCGGACACGAGCGCCGACGTGGACGTGGACTTGCCGACGCCCGGCGACCCCGTGAGGCCCACCACGTATGCGTTGCCCGTCAGCGGGGCCAACGCCGCCATGACGTCCCTGAGCTGCGGGGACGCCCCCTCCACCAGGGAGATCAGCCGGGCCACGGCCCGCGGCCGGCCTTCCCTGGCCTGGGCCACCAGCGAGGAGACGTCCTGCATCACAGCTCCGTTCACGTGTTCACGCAAAGAGGTCGGTTCGAGGGTGCTCAGGCCTTGGATACCCGCACGATCAGCGCGTCACCCTGGCCGCCGCCCCCGCACAGCGCCGCCGCGCCCACGCCGCCGCCGCGCCGCTTCAGCTCCAGGGCGAGGTGCAGGACGAGCCGGGCGCCGGACATCCCGATCGGATGACCCAGGGCAATGGCACCGCCATTGACATTCACCTTTTCGATGGAAACGCCAAGGTCCTTCATTGACTGCACGGCGACCGCCGCGAAGGCCTCGTTGATCTCGATCAGGTCGAGGTCGGCGACCTCCAGGCCCTCCTTCTTCAGGGCGTGCAGGATCGCGTTCGACGGCTGGGACTGCAAGGAGTTGTCCGGCCCCGCCACGTTGCCGTGGGCGCCGATCTCCGCGATCCAGTCCAGGCCCAGCTCCTGCGCCTTGGCCTTGCTCATCACGACCACGGCCGCCGCACCGTCCGAGATCTGCGAGGAGGAACCGGCCGTGATCGTGCCGTCCTTGCTGAACGCCGGCCGCAGCTTGCCCAGCGACTCCACCGTCGTGTCGCCGCGGATGCCCTCGTCCTTGGCGAAGACGACCGGCTCGCCCTTGCGCTGCGGGATCTCCACCGGAGTGATCTCCGCCTCGAAGACGCCGTTCTTCTGGGCGGCGGCGGCCCGCTGGTGGGAGAGGGCGGCGATCTCGTCCTGCTCCTGGCGGCCGATGCCGAGGCGGGTGTTGTGCTTCTCGGTGGACTCGCCCATGGCGATGCCCTCGAAGGAGTCGGTCAGCCCGTCGTACGCCATCGCGTCCAGCATCTGGACCGCGCCGTACTTGAAGCCCTCCCGGGACTTCGGCAGCAGGTGGGGAGCGTTGGTCATGGACTCCTGGCCGCCCGCGACGATCACGTCGAACTCACCCGCACGGATCAACTGGTCCGCGAGTGCGATCGCGTCGAGGCCCGACAGACACACCTTGTTGATCGTCAGGGCCGGGACGCTCATCGGGATGCCGGCCTTGACCGCGGCCTGACGGGCCGGGATCTGCCCGGCCCCGGCCTGCAGCACCTGGCCCATGATGACGTACTGCACCTGGTCGCCACCGATCCCCGCACGGTCGAGGGCGGCCTTGATCGCGAAGCCGCCGAGGTCGGCTCCGGAGAAGGACTTCAGCGAGCCGAGCAGCCGCCCCATCGGGGTGCGCGCCCCCGCGACGATGACGCTGGTCGTGCTGTTCGTTCCAGACATGAGCTGCGATCCCCTTCCGGCCTGCACAGCCGAGGAGTGAACGAGGGTTTACTTCGAATGTACTGAGCGGTAGGCCAAACCGTCACCGGGCTGTCAGTGTGATCGCGCGCACGTTGCGTAACCACCGCGGGAGCGCTGCACTGAATCCATGCTGACGCGTATCGACCACATCGGAATCGCCTGTTTCGACCTCGAGAAGACCGTCGAGTTCTACACCTCGACGTACGGCTTCTCCGTGTTCCACACCGAGGTCAACGAGGAGCAGGGTGTCCGCGAAGCCATGTTGAAGATCAACAACACGGACGACGGCGGCGCCTCCTACCTGCAACTGCTGGAACCCATCCGCGAGGACTCCACCGTCGCCAAGTGGCTCGCGAAGAACGGCGAGGGCGTGCACCACATCGCCTTCGGCACGGCGGACGTGGACCGTGACTCCACCGAGATCAGGGACAAGGGCGTGCGGGTGCTCTACGACGAGCCGCGGCGCGGCTCCATGGGCTCGCGGATCACCTTCCTGCACCCCAAGGACTGCCACGGCGTTCTCACAGAACTGGTCACATCGGCGGCCGTTGAGACACCTGAGCACTGACTCCCGTACATAGGGGCCGGTAGGGTTGGGGACGGTCGCCGCTCCACCAGGGCGACCGGGTCCCGCCGTGACACCGGCGGGACGTGCCGGGGTCCGGGTTTCGGGGGACGAGCGCCGGGGCAGCAGCCCATGCTCCGTCGTTGATCTGACACCATTCCCCGGGGGCCCCGTCCGGCGGATGGACGGAGCTCGTTTGGAGAGACTTGCGACCAGGGGACGGATGGGACCGCGCAGTGCGGGGCTACGAACGCCAGGAGCGAGAGCCGGCGGCTGACGTCGACCACCTCTCTCGGTTCGAGGCCGAGATGGAGCGGCTGAAGACCGAGCGGGAAAAGGCGATCCAGCACGCCGAGGACCTCGGCTACCAGGTCGAGGTGCTGCGCGCCAAGCTGCACGAGGCGCGCCGCACCCTCATGTCCCGTCCCGCGTACGACGGGGCCGACATCGGCTACCAGGCCGAGCAGATGCTGCGCACCGCCCAGATGCAGGCGGACCAGCTGCGGGCTGAGGCCGAGCGCGAGCTCAGCCAGGCCCGCGCGCAGACCCAGCGCATCCTCCAGGAGCACGCCGAGCAGGCCGCCCGCCTGCAGGCGGAGCTGCACGCGGAGGCGGTCGCCCGCCGCCAGCAGCTCGACCAGGAGCTGGCCGAGCGCCGGGCGACCGTCGAGTCGCACGTCAACGAGAACGTGGCCTGGGCGGAGCAGCTGCGCGCCCGCTCCGAGGCCCAGGCCCGCCGCCTGGTCGAGGAGTCCCGCGCCGAGGCCGAGCAGGCCCTGGCCGCCGCCCGCGCCGAGGCCGAGCGGCTGGTCACCGAGGCCCGGCAGCGGCTGCAGAACGACGCCGAGTCCGCCCGTGCGGAGGCCGACCAGATCCTGCGCCGCGCCCGCGCGGACGCCGAGCGGCTGCTGAACGCCGCCTCCACCCAGGCCCAGGAGGCCACCGACCACGCCGAGCAGCTGCGCTCCAGCTCCGCCAGCGAGTCCGAGGCCGCCCGCCGGCAGGCCTCCGAGCTGAGCCGGGCCGCCGAGCAGCGGATGGCCGAGGCGGAGGCCGCGCTGCGCGAGGCCCGCGCCCAGGCCGACAAGGTCGTCGCGGAGGCCAAGGAGGCCGCCGCCAAGGCCCTCTCTAGCGCCGAGACGCAGGGCGAGCAGCGCACCCGTACCGCCAAGGAGCAGGTCGCCCGGCTGGTCAGCGAGGCCACCAAGGAGGCCGAGGCCACCAGGGCCGAGGCCGAGCAGGTCGTCGCGGACGCGCGCGCCGAGGCCGAGAAGATCGTCGCGGAGGCCGCAGAGAAGGCCCGCACGATCACGGCCGAGGAGACCGCCTCCCAGCTCGGCAAGGCGGCCCGTACGGCCGAGGAGGTCCTCAACAAGGCGTCTCAGGACGCCGCGGCGACCACCAAGGCCGCCGCCGAGGAGGCCGACCGGATCCGCAAGGAGGCCGAGGCCGAGGCGGACCGGCTGCGCGCCGAGGCGCACGACATCGCCGAGCAGCTCAAGGGCGCCGCCAAGGACGACACCAAGGAGTACCGCGCCAAGACGGTCGAGCTGCAGGAGGAGGCCCGCAGGCTGCGCGGCGAGGCCGAGCAGCTGCGCGCCGAGGCGGTCGCCGAGGGCGAGAAGATCCGCGCCGAGGCGCGCCGCGAGGCCGTCCAGCAGATCGAGGAGGCGGCCAAGACCGCCGAGGAGTTGCTCGCCAAGGCGAAGGCCGACGCGGACGAGCTGCGCACCACCGCCACCGCCGACAGCGAGAAGGTCCGCACCGAGGCCATCGAACGCGCCTCGATGCTGCGCCGCCAGGCCGAGGAGGCCCTGGAGCGCACCCGCAAGGAGGCCGAGACCCAGCGCGCCGAGGCCGTCGAGCTGGCGGACGCGATCAAGGAGGAGGCCGAGAAGGTCGCGCGCGCCCTGCGCGAGGAGAGCGAGCGGGCCGTGGAGGCCCGCCGCGCGGAGGCCGCCGAGGAACTGGCCCGCCTGCAGTCGGAGGCCGAGCAGCGGCTCGCATCGGCCGAGCAGGCCCTCTCCGACGCCCGCGCCGAGGCGGAGCGGATCCGCCGGGAGGCCGCGGAGGAGACGGACCGGCTGCGCACGGAGTCCTCCGAGCGCATTCGTACGCTGCAGGCGCAGGCCGAGGCCGAGGCCGAGCGGCTGCGCACGGAGGCCGCCTCGGACGCGTCGGCCTCGCGCGCGGAGGGCGAGGCCATCGCCGTCCGCCTGCGCTCGGAGGCGGCGGCCGAGGCCGAGCGGCTGAAGGCGGAGGCGCAGGACACCGCCGACCGGGTCCGCGCGGAGGCGCAGGCCGCGGCCGAGCGGCTGAGCACGGAGGCCTCCGAGACGCTGGCCGCCGCCCAGGAGGAGGCCGCCCGGCGCCGCCGGGAGGCCGAGGAACTCCTCGGCTCCGCCCGCCAGGAGGCCGACCAGGAGCGCGAGCGCGCCCGGCAGCAGAGCGAGGAGCTGCTGGCAGTCGCGCGCGCCCGGGTCGAGGAGGCCCAGGCCGAGGCCGTACGGCTGGTGGAAGAGGCCGACCGGCGCGCCACCGAGATGGTGTCGGCGGCCGAACAGCACGCCCAGCAGGTGCGGGACTCCGTGGCCGGGCTGCATGAGCAGGCGCAGGAGGAGATCACCGGCCTGCGCTCGGCCGCCGAGCACGCGGCGGAGCGTACGCGCACCGAGGCGCAGGAGGAGGCCGACCGGGTCCGCTCCGACGCCTACGCGGAGCGCGAGCGGGCCACCGAGGACGCGAACCGCGTCCGGCGGCAGGCCGCCGAGGAGTCGGAGGCGGCGAAGTCGCTCGCGGAGCGGACGGTCACGGACGCGATCGCCGAGGCGGAGCAGCTCCGTTCGGACGCCGCCGAGTACGCACAGCGGGTGCGGACCGAGGCCTCGGACACCCTCGCCGAGGCCGACCAGGCGGCGGCGCGCACCCGTGCCGAGGCGCGCGAGGACGCCAACCGGATCCGGTCGGACGCGGCCACGCAGGCGGACACCCTCATCACCGAGGCGAGCGCGGAGGCCGAGCGGCTCACCACGGAGACCGCCGCCGAGGCCGAGCGGGTGCGCGCGGAGTCCGTGGCCAAGGCGGACAAACTGCTCGCGGACGCCACCGACGAGGCGGAGCGGCTGCGCGCCGAGGCCGCCGAGACGGTCGGCTCCGCGCAGGCGCACGCCGAGCGGATCCGCACCGAGTCGCAGCGGGTCAAGGCCGACGCGGAGGCGGAGGCCGAGCGGATCACGACGGCGGCGCGCGAGGAGGCCGAGCGCACCCTGGACGAGGCCCGCAAGGACGCCAACAAGCGGCGTTCCGAGGCGGCCGAGCAGGTGGACAAGCTCATCACGGAAACCGCCGCCGAGGCCGACAAGCTCCTCACGGAGGCCCAGCAGACGGCCCACAAGACGACTGCGGACGCCGAGGCGCAGGCCGACACGATGGTGGGTGCCGCCCGCGCGGAGGCCGACCGTCTGGTCGCCGAGGCGACGGTCGAGGGCAACACGCTGGTGGAGCGGGCCCGGGCGGACGCGGACGAACTCCTCGTCGGCGCACGCCGGGACGCCACCCATATCCGGGAGCGCGCTCAGGAGCTGCGCGAGCGCATCACCGCCGAGATCGAGGAGCTGCACGAGCGGGCGCGGCGCGAGTCGGCCGAGGCGATGAAGTCGGCGGGCGAGCGGTGCGACGCACTTGTCAAGGCCGCCGAGGAGCAGCTGGAGAAGGCCAAGGCGCAGGCGAAGGAGCTGCTGTCGGAGGCCAACTCGGAGGCGGGCAAGGTCCGTATCGCCGCCGTCAAGAAGGCCGAGGGGCTGCTGAAGGAGGCCGAGCAGAAGAAGGCCACGCTGGTCGCCGAGGCCGAGCAGATCAAGGCCGAGGCGATCCGCGAGGCCCGCAAGGCCGTCGAGGAGGGCAAGCGGGAGCTGGAGATCCTGGTGCGCCGGCGGGAGGACATCAACGCGGAGATCTCCCGTGTCCAGGACGTCCTGGAGGCGCTCGAGTCCTTCGAGGCGCCGTCCGCCGGCAAGGACTCGGGTGTCAAGGCGGGTGCCACCGTGGGCGCACCTCGTTCGGGTGGCAAGGCGTCAGAAGGCTAGCCACACGCGCCGTTCTATGCTTGCCGGGGCGCTTCGTACAGCTCCTGGCAAGCCCCCCGGCAGCTCAGCCACCCAAAAGGAGTGTCATTCTCCAGATCAAACACGCATCCGCTCGATGACACGCCGCTTTGCGCCCTAGGATTCCCCTATCACCTCACCGGTCTCATTCGACAGGAACCCCATGAGCGACACTTCCCCCTACGGCTTCGAGCTTGTGCGGCGTGGGTACGACCGCGCTCAGGTGGACGAACGAATCTCCAAGCTCGTCTCCGACCGTGACAGTGCTCTCGCCCGCATCACCGCCCTGGAGAAGCGCATCGAGGAGCTCCACCTCGAGACGCAGAACGCCCAGGCCGCCGTCAGCGACGCGGAGCCGTCCTACGCGGGTCTCGGCGCGCGCGTCGAGAAGATCCTCCGCCTCGCCGAGGAAGAGGCCAAGGACCTGCGCGAGGAGGCCCGTCGCGCCGCCGAGCAGCACCGCGAACTCGCGGAGTCGGCCGCCCAGCAGGTGCGCAACGACGCGGAGTCGTTCGCCTCGGACCGCAAGGCGAAGGCGGAGGACGAGGGCCTCCGGATCGTCGAGAAGGCCAAGAGCGACGCGGCCCAGCTGCGCGCCGAGGCGCAGAAGGACGCCCAGTCCAAGCGTGAGGAGGCGGACGCCCTCTTCGAGGAGACCCGCGCCAAGGCCGCGCAGGCCGCCGCCGACTTCGAGACGAACCTCGCCAAGCGGCGTGAGCAGTCCGAGCGCGACCTGGCCTCCCGTCAGGCCAAGGCGGAGAAGCGCCTCGCGGAGATCGAGCACCGGGCCGAGCAGCTGCGCCTGGAGGCGGAGAAGCTGCGCACGGACGCCGACCGCCGCGCCCGCCAGACGGTGGAGACGGCGCAGCGCCAGGCCGAGGACATCGTCGCGGACGCGAACGCCAAGGCCGACCGCATCCGCTCCGAATCCGAGCGCGAGCTCGCGGCGCTGACGAACCGTCGCGACTCCATCAACGCCCAGCTCACCAACGTCCGCGAGATGCTGGCGACGCTCACGGGCGCCGCGGTCGCCGCGACCGGCACGCCGGCCGAGGACGAGCCGATCTCGCGCGGGGTCCCGGCGCAGCAGTCCCGGTAACACCGGGACGTACGGCGTCTGAACATCCGAGAAGCCCTCCGCCACTCAAGTGGCGGGGGGCTTTGCGCCGTTTTAGCGTGGGCCGCATGATCGAGCTCGAGGGGCTGACGAAGCGGTACGGCGACAAAGTGGCGGTCGACGGCCTCACGTTCACCGTCAGACCGGGCGTCGTCACCGGCTTCCTCGGCCCGAACGGCGCCGGGAAGTCCACCACCATGCGGATGGTGCTCGGGCTCGACCACCCCACCGCGGGTGACGTCCGTATCGACGGCAGGCACTACGAGCAGCTCAAGAACCCCCTGCGGTCCATCGGCGCCCTGCTCGACGCGAAGGCCGTGCACGGCGGGCGCAGCGCCTGGAACCATCTGCTGTGCCTGGCGCAGAGCAACGGCATCCCCACCGCCCGGGTGCACGAGGTCCTGGACACGGTGGGCCTGACGTCCGTGGCCCGCAAGAAGGCCAAGGGCTTCTCGCTCGGCATGGCCCAGCGGCTCGGCATCGCGGCGGCCCTGCTCGGCGATCCGCAGATCCTGATGTTCGACGAGCCGGTCAACGGTCTCGACCCCGAGGGCATCCACTGGATCCGGACCCTGATGAAATCGCTGGCGGCGCAGGGACGGACGGTGTTCGTCTCCAGCCACCTGATGAGCGAGATGGCGCTGACCGCCGACCATCTGGTGGTCATCGGCCAGGGCCGGCTGCTCGCCGACACCTCCATGGCCGACTTCATCCGGCGCAACTCGCGTGCCTATGTGCGCATTCGTTCCCCGCAGCGCGAGCGGCTGCTCGACATCCTGCACGAGGCGGGCATCACGGTCGTCGAGACGGGCAGCGGCGCGCTGGAGGTGGACGGCGGCAAGGCCGAGCTGATCGGCGAACTGGCGGCCCGGCACCACATCGTGCTGCACGAGCTGAGCACCCGGCAGGCGTCGCTGGAGGAGGCGTTCATGCAACTGACGGCCGCGTCGGTGGAGTACCACGCCCGCGCGGACGCGCCCGCCGGGCAGTGGGGCACCGGCTGGAAGAAGGGAGCCTGACCATGGCGGCCACCGAGGTCCAGGTCCGGGTACAGGTCCTCCGGTCCGAGTGGACCAAGATCCGGTCGGTGGCGTCCACCGTGTGGACGCTGTCCGTCGCGCTGGTCGTCACCGTCGCCCTCGGGATGCTGATCTCGGCGCTGACGCGCAACGAGTTCGACGGCATGAGCCCGCGGGAGCGGCTCACCTTCGACCCGACGTTCATCAGCTTCGCCGGGATGAGCCTCGGTCAGCTCGCGGTGATCGCGTTCGGGGTGCTGGTCGTGTCGAACGAGTACAGCACCGGCATGATCCGCACCTCGCTCGCGGCGGTCCCCCAGCGCGGCACCTTCCTGTCCGTCAAGATCGCGGTGGCGACCGCGCTCGCCCTCGCCGTCGGCCTGGTCACCGCTTTCGCCGCCTTCTTCCTCGGCCAGGCGATGCTCGGCCCGCACCGGGCGTCGATCGGCGACCCCGGGGTGCTGCGCGCGGTCATCGGTGCGGGGCTGTACATGACGCTCATCGCGGTGTTCTCGATGGGGGTCGCCACGATGCTGCGCTCGCCGATGCTGTCGCTCGGGATCCTGATGCCGTTCTTCTTCCTGATCTCGAACATCCTGGGCCATGTCTCCGCGACGAAGAAGATCGGCCGCTTCCTGCCGGACCAGGCCGGCAGCAGAATCATGCAGGTCGTCCCCACGGCCGGCGACGACACCCCGTACGGGCCCTGGGGCGGCCTCGGGATCATGGCACTGTGGGTGATCGCGGCGCTCGCCGGCGGCCATGTCCTGCTCAAACGGCGCGACGCCTGACCGCGGGTGGTTTTACCTGCCCTTGGGCGGAACCGTCAGCGCCCCGATATCCTCCTAACCCTTACGGGGGGCGTGCGCCCCGCTGTCCTGAACCTTGCGATGGGTGCGGAGCATGATCGAGGCAGTCGGCCTGACCAAGCGCTACGGCGACAAGACCGCTGTGTACAACCTCTCCTTCCAGGTGCGTCCGGGAGCCGTCACCGGCTTCCTCGGGCCGAACGGCTCGGGCAAGTCGACGACCATGCGGATGATCCTCGGCCTGGACAACCCGACCTCGGGGACGGTGACGATCGGCGGCTACCCGTACCGCAAGCTGCCCAACGCGCCCCGCCAGGTCGGCGCCCTGCTCGACGCCAAGGCCGTGCACGGCGGCCGGGCCGCCCGCAACCACCTGCTGTCCCTCGCCCAGCTCTCCGGCATCCCGGCCCGCCGCGTGGACGAGGTACTGGCCGTCGTGGGCCTGCAGGAGGTGGCCGGGAAACGGTCCAAGGGCTTCTCGCTGGGCATGGGCCAGCGGCTCGGCATCGCCGCCGCGCTCCTCGGTGACCCTCAGGTGCTGCTGTTCGACGAACCGGTCAACGGCCTCGACCCCGAGGGCATCCTGTGGGTCCGCAACCTGATGAAGTCCCTCGCGGCCGAGGGCCGTACGGTCTTCGTCTCCTCGCACCTGATGAGCGAGATGGCGCTCACCGCCGACCACCTGATCGTGATCGGGCGCGGGCAGCTGCTCGCCGACATGAGCGTCAAGGACTTCATCTCCGCCAACTCCGCCGACTTCGCCCGCGTCCGTACCCCCGACCCCGAGCCGCAGCAGCGGGAGAAGCTGACGGCCGCGCTCACCGAGGCGGGCGGGCACGTGCTGCCCGAACAGGACGGCGCCCTGCGGGTCACCGGGCTGCCGCTGCCCCGCATCAGCGACATCGCGCACGACACCGACGTACGCCTGTGGGAACTGTCGCCGCACCAGGCCTCGCTCGAGGAGGCGTACATGCGGATGACGCAGGGAGCCGTCGACTACCGCTCGAGCATCGACCAGAAGGCGGGCCTGATGCAGCCGCTGCCGCCCGGCGTCCAGCCGCCGGTCCCGGTGCCGGGCCAGGGCCAGCCGGGCTGGTACGCCCCACCGCCGCCGCAGCAGGGCGGACAGCCGTTCTCCCTGCCGGGGCAGCCCGGGCAGCCGCCCACGGGGCCGTACACCGCCCCGGCCGCACCGCCCGCCGGGCAGCAGGCGAACCCCTATGCGCAGCCGGCGCCCCAGAACCAGGCACCGGCCCCCGCCGCGCAGGCACCCGCCGCCGACGCCCCCGCCACCGCCGCTGCCGACCCGACCAAGTCCGAGGACGCCCGATGAGCACGCCCCAGCCCTCCATGCCGCAGGCCGCGCCCACCTGGCAGGCGGCGCCCGGTTCCGCGTACCCCTCCTACACCTCGCCGATCCCGGTCGTGCGCACCCACCTCGGACACGCCATCGCCTCGGAGTGGACGAAGATCAGGTCGGTGCGCTCCACGATGTGGACGCTGGGTGTCTTCCTGGTCCTCATGATCGGCATCGGGACGCTGTTCGCCGCCATCGCCGCCGCGTCCGACGCCCGCCTCGAGGGCAACTCACCGCTGGGCCTCGGGATCGGCGGAATCCTGACCGGCAGCATCTGCATCATCACGCTCGGCGTGCTGACCACCGCCTCCGAGTACGGCACCGGGATGATCCGGACGACCATGACCGCGTGCCCGAGCCGGACCAGGGTGCTGCTGGCGAAGGCGATCGTCTTCTTCGCCGTGGCGTTCGTGATCACGACGGTGTCCGCGCTGCTCGTCGGCATCATCCAGACCGCCATGCTGAAGAGCTACGGCCTGGCCCAGCCCACCGGCACGGAATGGCTGAAGGGAACGGTCGGCATCGGCCTGTACGTGGCGCTGCTCGGCCTGCTCTCCCTGTTCGTGGGCTCCGTCATCCGGCACTCGGCGGGTGCCATCACCATCATGATCGGCCTGGTGCTCGCCCCGCTGGTCATCGCGATGTTCCTGTTCTCGGAGTCGATGCGGGGCCTGCAGAGGTTCCTGCTGGAGTACTCGATCCCGAGCCAGCTCAGCGCCCTGTACGGGGAATCCCTGGGCGGCTCGGGCCCCACGGGCTGGGAGCCGGTGTGGATCGTCCTCGGACTCGCGGCGGTCGCCTTCGCCGGCGCCTGGCTGCTGCTGGAGCGGCGGGACGTGTAGACCCCTCAGTACTTCGGCGCGTTACGGGACCGCTGCACCCGCGTGGTGCGGCGGTCCTTCGCGTTCCAGCAGGACTTGTGCCAGTGCCGGCGTTCGCCCACCCCCGCGAACTCGGGCCAGGCCACCACGTGCGGGACGCCGGAGGAGATCACCTGGTCGCATCCGGGGCACCGGTAGGTCTTGCCCTCGGCGCTCGCGCCCGCCACATGGCGCACGCTCCACCCCTCGCCCTGCCAGCTCTCGGTGGACTGCCAGCCGCCGTACCGCTCCCTGTCGTCGTCCGCGCTCCGGCCGGACGAGCCTGGGCCCTTGGGTCGGTTGCGACGCGGGGACACGGGACACCTCACAGGGCTATACAGGGAGCACGGGCCGTATCCAGCCTACGCGGCGCCGACTGGGGTACGCGTCCCTCATCGGCTCCGCGGACCCCCTCCCATCGGCCTATTCGGCAGACAATCCGCAAATCTCTCCGCCGACCCGTGACTTGGGCACATGTCAGGCAGTTATGCCCCGTGGGGGAGCTCCGCGTCGGAGCCAGGAAAGCAGGAAGTGCGATGCGCGTTGGAAGTTTTGTACTGGCGGCCCAGTTTCCGGGACAGGGCCAGGGGGAGGCGCTGCACCGCGCGGTGCGGTCGGCCGAGGCCGCCGAGGAGGCGGGCCTGGACACGGTGTGGCTGGCCGAGCACCACTTCGTGCCGTACGGGACCTGCCCGTCGGCGATCACGCTGGCTGCCCTCCTGCTGGGCCGCACCCGCCGGATCCGGGTCGGCACGGCGGTGAGCGTCCTGCCCACCGCGCACCCGGTCGCACTCGGCGAGCAGGCCGCGCTGCTGCACATCACCTCCGGCGGGCGGTTCTCGCTCGGCGTGGGGCGCGGCGGACCGTGGGTGGACCTGGAGGTGTTCGGAGCGGGGCTGAAGGCGTACGAGACGGGCTTCCCGGAATCACTCGATCTGCTGGTGCGCTGGCTGCGCGAACCGTCCGTCGCCGCCGCGGGGGAACGATTCACCTTCCGTGAAGTCCCGGTCGTCCCGCGTCCCTCGGAGTCGCTCACGGACGCAGAGGGCCCGGAGGTCGTCGTCGCGTGCACCTCTCCGGCGAGCGTGCGGCTGGCGGCCGAGCGGGGGCTGCCGATGCTGCTCGGCATGCATGTGGGGGACGAGGAGAAGGCGGACATGGTCGCCCTGTGGCGAAGTCACGCGCAGGCGGCCGGAGTCGACGGGGACGCGATCGCCGGCGCCGGTCATGTCTCGGCCGGTGTCTGCCAGATCGCCGACCGGCGCACCGACGCCGTCGAGGCGCTGACGAAGGCGATGCCAGGCTGGCTGAAACAGGGGCTCGACGCGCATATGACGGTGGACGGGCGGGCCCGCTCGATGCGGGACCCGCTCGCGTACACCGAACTGCTCTGCGGGCTGCACCCGGTGGGCACCCCGCGGCTGTGCGCCGACCGGCTCGCGGCGACCTCCGAGCGGACCGGCATCACACGCTTCGCGCTGCTCGTCGAGGGCTCCGGCGACCTTGCGGCGACGGTGGAGAACGTCCGCAGGCTGGGCGCCGAGGTACTCCCCCACCTCCGCTGAACCCACCGGGCGGGTCATGGGATGCGGGAGCTTACCGCTTTCGTACACACGCGGGAGCTTGCCGCTCCGCACCCGATGCCCTTCCTGCGTACGGAGCGGCAAGCCGTACGACTCTGCGGGTCTCAGCAGTCGCGCAGCTCCGGTGACTGGTTGAGGAGCTGACTGCGGACCGAGGTGAAGCGGGCCAGCGTGTCGTCCACCGAGGAGTCCAGCGGGAACACCGCCACTCGGTGGCAGTTCTGGAACGCCAGGCGCACTCCGAAGTGCCGCTGCAGCGCGCCGCGTATCGCGTCACTCGCGAGCGCGCGCAGCAGCTGTCCACGTGCCTGCTCGTCCGGCGGGGGCGTCTGGTTGTCGGCGAAGTCACCGCCGTCCACCTTCAGCTGGGCCACCAGGGAGCTGATCATCTCCCACGCGTAGGGCAGGGAGGTCCGGACGCAGTCGACGAAGTCCGCTTCGTCGACCTCGCCTCGCTCGGCCTGTTCGAGTAGGGCCGGTGAGACGTCGAGCGACATGGGTTCTCCTCTCGCACCCCGAGACAACAGGGGTTGATGGACAGGTAAGGGAGTTCGCGATATCGAACACGCTGAGTACACAACCCGCGACCTCCCGTTTACTACGGTAGGCAACCGCCGATGGCGGCACCAGGAAAATGCGAACACAGCGAAATCCCACTGGGCACACAACCAGCCATTGCCGAACGGGGGCATCTCGGGAAAAACGGAGGAGCCCCGGGGGCAGGCCGACTCAAGGTCGAATCGCGTGCGGACGGGCGCGTCGAGTAGCGTTGCCGACCATGCGTCTCGTCATTGCCCGGTGCTCAGTCGACTACGCGGGCCGTCTCACCGCCCACCTCCCCTCCGCTCCTCGCCTGATCCTGGTGAAGGCGGACGGAAGCGTCTCGATCCACGCGGACGACCGTGCCTACAAGCCCCTCAACTGGATGTCGCCGCCCTGCACGCTGAAGGAGGGTTCGGGCGACGAGGAGGGCGTGTGGACCGTGATCAACAAGACGGGCGAGAAACTGATCATCACGATGGAGGAGATCCTCCACGACTCCTCGCACGAACTCGGCGTCGACCCGGGGCTGATCAAGGACGGCGTGGAAGCGCACCTTCAGGAACTGCTCGCCGACCGGATCGAGACCCTCGGTGAGGGCTACACGCTGATCCGCCGGGAGTACATGACGGCGATCGGGCCGGTGGACATCCTGTGCCGGGACGCCGAGGGGCAGACCGTGGCGGTGGAGATCAAACGGCGCGGCGAGATCGACGGCGTGGAACAGCTCACGCGCTACCTGGAGCTCCTGAACCGCGACCCGCACCTCGCGCCGGTGCGCGGCATCTTCGCGGCCCAGGAGATCAAGCCGCAGGCCCGCGTGCTGGCCACCGACCGCGGGATCAGTTGTGCGGTGCTGGACTACGACGCCCTGAGGGGCATCGAGGACGACAAGCTCCGCTTGTTCTGACGGGCGGTTCGTGCGGAAGGTACGACAGAGGGCCGGGTCCGGAGACGGACGCGGCCCTCTTGCGTCGGCAGGGTGCTACATCACCGGGCCCGTGCTGCTCGGGGTGCCGGAGCCGGTGGTGGCGGGGGCGCTTGCCGAACTGCTTGTTGTGGTGGGGGCGCTGGACGAAGGGCCGCTCGCCGAGTTGGAGGTGCTCGGCGTGCTCGCGGTAGGCGTCGGGGACGTGGTCGGCCCGGTGTCCGTGGGCGCCGGAGAGGTCGGGGTGGGGCTCGACGGCTTCGTGGGCGGCGTCCACGGCTTCGTAGACGACGTGGAAGGTGGCTTCGACGGCGACTTCGAAGGAGTCGACCCGTGCGTACCCGTGGGATTGCCCGACGGCACGTCACCGGTGCTGCCCGGCGTCGGGGTGCCCGTGGTACCGGGCGTACCGGTCCCGGCGGGGGCCTTTACCGTCGCCGCGCCCACCGAGCCCGAACCGCCCGTGCCGCCCGAGCCGCTGTCCCCCGCCTTGTTCGCGCCCAAGCCTCCGCCGTCCGTGCCCTGGCTTGCCGAAGGGCCCACGCGGACCTGGTCCGCCGGGGCCTTGCCGTCGTTGTTCGACGTCATGCCGAGCGTCACGACCGTGCCGAGCACCGCGACCAGCGCCGCGCCCGCGCCCGCTGCCACCAGGTTGCGCCGGGTGCCCTTGGTCACGCCTCGCAGACCGCCGGACGGGCGGGCCGGCGCCTGCTGGGTGAGCAGCGTCCCCATGTCGTCGGAGGGCGTGGGCACCAGGAAGCCGGTCGGCGGCGTCGGTTCCGCGGGCGGCTCCACACCGGGCGGCGTCTCACCGGACCGGTCGGCGACCAGGGCAAGGGCGCGCCGCCCCGCGACCGTGCCGCGCTTGTCGGCGAGGGCACCGCGCAGCCCGATGGACGCCTCCAACTCGGCCCGGGCCCGATCGAGCTGTCCGCCGCAGAGCGCGAGGATGCCCAGCTCGTGGTGGAAGTAGGCCTGCTCCCCGACCTCACCTGCCAGCCGGGACGCCTCCGCGCCGGAGCGCAGTGCCCGCTCCCAGGCGCCCCAGTGCAGCCCCGCGGCCAGGGCGGGCGCCGCCTGCCGGGCCAGTAGCACCGCCGCGCTGTGCTCGCCCTCGGCGGGCGGGGTGGTGATGGGTACGAGGGCGCTCAGCGCGGCCAGGATGGCGTCGGCCTCCGCGGACACCCTCTCGGGTGTGACCGAGGGGTGCCCGGCCCACCAGGAGTAGTGCTGGGCGGCCTTGAGCGCGTAATCCTCGGCGCCGGTCGCGTATCCTGCGGCCTCCATCTGGGTCAGCACTCCGGCCGCGAGCCGGTAGCGGGAGCCGACCGGGGAGACCAGGGCGCAGCCGACGAGTTCGGCGAGCGCCGCGTCCGCGTGGGTGTCGTCGACGAGGGCCGGCAGATGCGTCTGGTGCGGCACCTCCCCGCCGAGCGCGACCGCGAACTTGAGCGTCTCGCGCGCCGAGGCGCTGAGCCGGGAGGCGAGCAGCGGGGCGGGCGCGGCGGCCTCGGCGAGCGACGGCAGCGGCACGTCACGGCCGTCCTCGGCGTCGAAGGGCGCGTCGACGGGGACGTCGACGTCCTGGAAGACGCCGAACTCGTCGACGGCTTCCTCGTCGGCCCGCTGCCGGTCGCGCTGCCTGAGCAGCGCCCCGGCCTGCACGAAGCGCAGCGGCAGTCCCTCGGACTCGAACCACAGGTCGCCCGCCCAGTTCACCTCTTCCTCGGTGAGGTCGCGGCCGACGGCGTGTTCGAGGAGTTCCAGGCCCCCGGCGCGGGCGAGTCCGCCGAGGAAGACCTCTTCCACGTGCGAGGCGGCGGAGGGCGCGGGCACGTCGGGCGTGGCGGAGAGCAGGAACGCGCACTCGGGTGTGGCGTCCAGCAGCTCGTCGAGCGCGCTGCCGCCGAACTCCAGGTCGTCCAGGACGACGACGGCGCCGATCTCGCGGACGTACTCGAGCAGCTCTTCCCGGTCGGGCCGGTGCCGAGGCGCCTTGTGGACGGCGGCGAAGAGGTCGTACAGCAGGTCCCCGGTGGTGCGCCGGTAGCCGGTCAGGCGTACGACGCCGTCGGGCGCGAGATCCGCGCAGTCCTCGGCGACCACGTCGAGGAGCGTGGTGCGGCCGGAGCCGGAGGGTCCGGTGAGCCGGACCGAGCGGCCGCGGGCGAGCAGCCGCACCAGCCGCTCGCGCTCCTCCTGGCGCTCGAGCAGCGGCAGCCGCGCCTGCGAGGGCCCGGCCGGTACGGGCGGCCTGGAGGCGCGCTCGCGGCCGCCGCGCTCGTCGGCGGTGTACTTGGCCGGGCGCGCGGGGCGCTCCCCGGGCGGGCAGACCTCGATCTCGCTGCCGTCGACGGGGTTGACGGTGAGCAGGAAGTCGCCCGTCACGAGCTGGACGGTACGGGCGAGTGCCGGTGCCGGCTGCCCGAAGTCGGGTGTGATGGGGTCCCGCGGCGGTCGTCGGCCCGGCGCCTCGGCGGCGCCGTCCCGGCCGTACTGCTCGGGTCCCGGGTTGTTCGGGTCCATAGCTCCAAGCCCCCCAAAAGCGTCGTGTGCCTGAGCCCCTCCCGGCCTTGCCGCACACTGCGCTGTCGCTTCTGGTCCGGTGCCCGCTCGAGGGCCTGAGGGCGGCGGGCAGCCGAACCCTAAACCTTCGGTCAGTATCTCCGACAGGGCGGGGTACCGCGCCGTCCGAGACGTCACAGTCTCGTGAGGATTGCGCACGACGCACGTTTCGTCGGCGTTCACCCCTGGGGGCCGATCTCCGGGTCACCCGCGTCGCGCCGGCGAAACCCGTGCCGTCGGGTCACCGCCGGTCAGACCCGGGGCAGTGACTCCACCCCGATGCCGCCCTCGATGGCCAGGATCCGGTGCAGCCGGGTGGCCACCAGCAGGCGCTGCATCTGCGGCGGTACACCGCGCAGCACCAGCCGCCGGCCGCACCGCCCGGCCCGCCGATGGGCTCCCATGATCACCCCGAGCCCGGTGGCGTCCCAGGAGTCCAGTTCGGACAGGTCGAGCACCAGGTCGCCGACGCCGTCGTCGACGGCCGAGTGCAGGACCGTACGGGCGTCCGCCGCGCTGTGGACGTCGAGGCGGCCCCCGACGACCAGCTCGGCGTGGTCGCCCCTGATGTGCATATGCGCTCCCCGAGAGTGCGTCGCTGTGTACTCCGCGTTGTGGTTGTGCAACGTCTGACTGCCTGGAGAGCGGCCAGGTTGCCGATCGTTGGCGAACCGATACCGAATTCACCCGGGAGGGTGAGCTCCGAGGGGGCCCGCGGTGTCAGTACGTGTAGAAGCCCTGCCCGCTCTTGCGGCCGATGTCACCCGCGTCAACCATCCGGCGCATCAGCTCGGGCGGAGCGAACTTCTCGTCCTGGGTCTCGGTGTAGATGTTGCTGGTGGCGTGCAGCAGGATGTCGACGCCGGTGAGGTCGGCGGTGGCCAGGGGTCCCATGGCGTGGCCGAAGCCCAGCTTGCAGGCGAGGTCGATGTCCTCGGCGGTGGCCACGCCCGATTCGTACAGCTTGGTGGCCTCGACGACGAGTGCCGAGATGAGACGGGTCGTCACGAAACCGGCGACGTCGCGGTTGACGACGATACAGGTCTTGCCGACGGACTCCGCGAACTGGCGGGCGGTGGCCAGGGTTTGGTCGCTCGTCTTGTAGCCGCGGACGAGTTCGACGAGCTGCATCATCGGAACAGGCGAGAAGAAGTGCACGCCGACGACGCGCTCCGGGTGCTCGGTGGCCGCCGCGATCTTGGTGATCGGGATGGCGGAGGTGTTGGACGCGAGCACGGTGTCCTCGCGTACGAGCTTGTCGAGCGTCCGGAAGATCTCGTGCTTGACCTCGAGCTTCTCGAAGACGGCCTCGATGACGACGTCCGCGTCGGCGGCGGCGTCGAGGTCGGTGGTCGCCGTGATGCGGGCGAGCGCCGCGTCGGCGTCGTGCGCCTCCAGCCTGCCCTTGCTCACGAACTTGTCGTACGACGCCTTGATGGCGTCCGTGCCACGGTTCAGCGCCTCGTCCGTGACGTCCCTGAGGACGACGTCCCAGCCTGCCTGGGCCGATACCTGGGCAATACCGGAACCCATGAGACCGGCCCCGATGACGGCAAGCTTCCGTGCCACTGTGCGACTCCCCTGACGCGCCTTTATGCCTCTCGGGCGGACACTAGCGCCCGTGAGGGCCGGTGTGACCGGTTAGTAACGCGCGTCACGTCTCAAATGACGGACGTCACATCGGCACGGGTCATTCCGGGGCACGGACGGCGTACTTGAGCACCTTCTCGCTCAACAGCTCCTCCATCTCGTCGAGAAGCACGAGCACCTCGCGTGACACTTCGTCCGGGTTGCGCCCGGCCATCATCTCCCGGCCGATGACGGCCATGACCGTCTGGTGGACCCAGTTGATCTGACCGGCGATCAGGGTGGGCAGCGGGTCGCCGGGGTCGGCGCCGGTCTCCTCGCGCAGGGTGGCTTCGAGGTTGTCGAGGACCTCCTGACCGATGGCCCACAGGCGGGACCGGAGAGCCGGGGCGTCGTGAATGACCCTCATGAAGCGGTCATATCCCTCCATCAGCCCCAATCGCGGCGACACCGCCGTGAGCTCGTCACGCAGTTCGCGCAGGACGGCAGCGGCGGCCGACTCCCCCTTCTCACGCCCGCGCACCCAGCCGGCCAGGCGGTCCACCACCCCCTTGGAGCGGTCGAGGAAGAGGTCCTCCTTCGCGGGGAAGTAGTTGTAGACGGTGTTGACGGAGACGTCCGCCGCTTCCGCGACCTCCGCGACCGTCACCGCGTCGAAGCCGCGCTCCAGGAACAGGCCCGTGGCGACATCGGAGATGTACTGCCGGGTCTGCCGCTTCTTCCGCTCCCTGAGCCCCTCTGCCATGCCTCGATCCTAACTTCGCTGGGGCATCTTGAATCTTGGGGTCATTGCAAACTTTCAGAGATTCTGTTTTTCTGGATCCATGACCATCATCAGTACGGCCGGTCTGGCCCGTACCTTCCAGTCCAAACGCGGCCCGGTGGAGGCGGTGCGGGGAATCGACCTCACCGTGCGGGAGGGCGAGATCCTCGGCTTTCTCGGCCCGAACGGCGCGGGGAAGACCACGACGCTGCGGATGCTGACGACTCTTCTGAAGCCCACCGGCGGTGCAGCGACCGTCGCCGGCTGCGACCTGGCCACGGACCCCGTCGGAGTGCGCGGGGCCTGTGGCTATGTGGCGCAGTCCGGCGGCGTGGATCCGCAGATCACCGCGCGGGAGGAGCTGGTCACCCAGGGCCGCTTCTATCGCCTGACGAGACATGAGGCTCTGCAGCGGGCCGAGGAGTTGGCCCATGACCTGGACCTCACAGAACTGCTCGACCGCAGGACGGGCGCGCTCTCGGGCGGCCAGCGACGCCGCCTCGACATAGCGATGGCGCTCGCCCACCGCCCGAAGGTGCTCTTCCTCGACGAGCCGACCACGGGCCTGGACCCCGGAAGCCGTGCCGACTTGTGGGACCTGATCCGCCGGCTGCGCGACGAGCACGGCACCACCGTCTTCCTGACCACCCACTACCTGGACGAGGCCGACGCGCTCTCCGACCGGCTCGTGATCGTCGACAGGGGCGTCGTCGTGGCGGAGGGCACACCGGGCGCGCTCAAGCTCCGGTACGCGGGCTCGATCGACGCCTCCCTCCAGGACGCCTTCCTCGCCATCACCGGCCGCGGCCCCGCACCGGCCGACGCCGCCCCCGTAGCCGTATAGGACATACACCGATGCTCCTCCACGACACCGCGCTGATCTACGGCCGCTATCTGCGCCAGTCCCTGCGCTCCCGCTTCGCGCTGCTGTTCGGCGTGCTGATGCCGCTGCTGTACCTGCTCTTCTTCGGCCCGCTCCTGACGGACCTGCCGCTCGGCTCGCGCGGCAGCTCCTGGCAGGTCCTCGTGCCCGGGCTGCTGCTCCAACTGGGCCTGTACGGAGCAGCGTTCGCGGGCTTCACGATCATCATCGAGAAGAACCAGGGGGTGGTCGAGCGCATGCGGGTCACCCCCACGAGCCGACTCGCCCTGCTGCTCGGCCGGGTGCTGCGGGACGCGACGGTCTTCGTGTCCCAGGCCGTCCTGCTGGTCCTCGCGGCGGTGGCGATGGGCCTCAGGGCCCCGCTGCCCGGCGTCCTGATCGGCTTCGCGTTCGTCGCGCTGCTCACGGTCGCGCTCGCCTCGCTGTCGTACGCGCTGGCGATGAACGTCCGCTCACCGCAGGAGTTCGGGCCCCTCATCAACGCGACGACCATGCCGTCCATGCTCCTTTCGGGTCTGATGCTGCCGATGTCCCTGGCCCCCGGCTGGCTGGACGTGCTCTCCCACTTCATGCCGCTGCGTTATCTGGTGGACGCGGTGCGGGACGCGTACGTCGGCTCCTACGCGACGGCGCACATGCTCTACGGCGCCCTGGTGGCCGTCGGCCTCACGGTGGTCGCCGTGACGGTGGGCACACGGGTGTTCCGGACGGCCGGGGCGTAACTACGCTGGTCGCATGGTCAATCTCACGCGCATCTACACGCGGACCGGCGACAAGGGCACCACGCACCTCGGGGACATGAGCCGGGTGCCGAAGACCGACCTGCGGATCGCCGCGTACGCGGACGCCAACGAGGCGAACGCGGTGATCGGCACCGCGATCGCGCTGGGCGACCTCGACGAGGAGGTCGTGAAGGTCCTCACCCGCGTGCAGAACGACCTGTTCGACGTGGGCGCGGACCTGTCGACGCCGGTGGTCGAGAACCCGGAGTTCGCGCCGCTGAGGGTGGAGCAGTTCTACATCGACCGGCTGGAGGAGGACTGCGACCGCTTCCTGGCCGACCTGGAGAAGCTGCGCTCGTTCATCCTGCCCGGCGGCACCCCCGGCGCGGCCCTGCTGCACCATGCGTGCACGGTCGTACGGCGCGCCGAGCGCTCCACCTGGGCGGCGCTGGAGGTCCACGGCGAGGTGATGAACCCCCTGACGGCCACGTATCTCAACCGGCTCTCGGACCTGCTGTTCATTCTCGCCCGGTACGCGAACAAGGAGACCGGGGACGTGCTGTGGGTGCCGGGCGGCGAACGCTGATCCCGACGCCCCTTCGGCCGTGCCGGGTGGGAGCGCTGGGCCTGCGCCCCCACCCGCTCAGCGGCCGGTGCCGTCCTGGACCGCGTCCCGGTCCGCCTGCGCGAGCGCGGACTCCGCGGCGGCCACCTTCTTCTGCATGTCCGCGAACCCGGACGGGGCTGCGGACAGGGCAGCGGACGGCGTCGCCGACGGGCCACCGGCCGACGCCGGCGTGGCCGCCGTGCCGTGGTCCCGCGCGCAGCCCGCGGTGAGGCCCACGAGCAGGACCACCACGGGGACGGCCGCCCGCAGCGCGCGACGCATCAGCTCGCCGCCTTGCCGTTGCCGTGGTCCGCGCACCACGTCCTCACCCCGGCCAGGTCCTTCTGCCGCTGCTGCAGCGTGGTCACCAGCGACTTGCGGAAGGTGAGCCGGTCCTGGAGATAGGTCGCGATCTCCTCGTGCCCCGCCTTCTTCGCGTCGTCCACGCGCTGCTGCAGCCGGGCGACGGAACCGCGCACGTCGGCGCCGTCCTCCAGCCGCTTCAACGCGCGGTCGATGCGCCGGTTGATCTTCGGCAGCCGCTTGCACAGCGCCTTCGCCCCATCGCCCTTGGGCGCCGCCTTGCCCGTGTGCGGGGACGCGGGCGTGGGTGACGTCTCCGCCACGGCAGCCCCGGTCCCGCTCAACACCAGCACGGCCGTGGCCAGACCCGCGAGCAGGGTGCGCCGTCGTCGTCGTGCGTCCATGTCCTCCTCCGTTCCCGGACGGCCCGTCGTCCGTCCGACGCCGCGGAGGCTAGGAGCCGTCTTTGTGGGAACTCTGTGACCGGTTTGCCCCTGCTGTACCGATCAGCCAGTCCCGCCGATCGGGCAGCGCCCCGCCCGCCCTGGGCAGCCGTACCTCGAAGCGCGCCCCCGCCCCGTCCGGGCCGTCCGTCACCGTGACGCTCCCCCGGTGCAGCGCCGCCTGCTGCGCGACCAGGGTGAGGCCGAGCCCGGAGCCGGTACTGTCCGGCCCCCGCTCGAACCGTTCGAAGATCCGGGCGCGGGACTCGGGTGGGACCCCGGGCCCCTGGTCGTCCACCGTGATCATCACCTGCTGCCCGTCTTCCCGTGCACCGACCGTCACGGCCGCCCTGCCCTGCCCGTCCCGTCCGTGGGCCAGCGCGTTGGCGAGCAGGTTGTCGAGCAGCAGCCGCAGTCCGGGCTCCCAGCCCTGCACGGTGAGCCCCGGCTGCGTGCTCGACGTGATGCGGGCGTCCGGGGCGCGGCGGCGCGCCTCGGCGACCGCCGCGTCCACGGCCTCCGTCACGTCGACCGTGCGGAACGCCTCCGCCTCCACCAGGTCCCCGCGCCCCAGCTCGCGCAGCATCACCAGCAGTCCGAGCAGCCTGGCGTGCTCACGGCGCAGGTCGGTGAGGACCTCGGTGCGGTCCGGCTCGGGCAGGTCGGGGTGGTCGGCGAGGATGTCGAGGTTGGTGCCCATGCTCATCAGCGGGGTGCGCAGTTCGTGCGAGGCGGCGGCGGAGAAGGAGCGGGCGGTGTCCAGCGCCTCGGCCGTGCGGGCGGCCTGTTCGTCGTAGCGGGCGAGGACCGTGCGCAGGGTGGCCGCGAGTTCGTCGACCTCCTTCACGCCGGTCGGCTCATGGCGCAGCCGGGTGGTGCTGGTGCGCGGGTCGAGGCCCGCGGTGCGGCGGCCGAGGCGGCGCAGCGGCCCGGTGGCGCCGGTGGCGAGGCCCCAGGCGAGCAGGCCGGACAGGGGCGCGGCGAGCAGGGCGGTCATGACGACGCGGTGCCGGACGAGGCGGAGTTGGGTGCGGTCGGCGGTGTCGGGCTGGAAGACCCACAGGGTGCCGGAGACCTGGGGGCCCTCGATCGGTTCGGACAGGGCCCGCCAGCTGCGCCCGGCGTCCCTGACGGTGACCGGCGCGGTGGCCTCGGCCGGCAGGGCGACCGAGGTGTCGGGCTGGGGCCCGCCGCTGAAGGTGGCGTCCGGTCCGACGACGCGTACGCCGACGTCGAGGGCGGCGGTGTAGAGCCGGCGTTCCCGGGTGTCGGCGGCCTTGGGCCGGCCGGCGGCGGTCGCGCGCAGCAGGGAGCGCGCGTCCGGGGCGACGGCGGCGGCCCTGGCGCGCAGATGCCGGTCCTCCTCCTGGTGCAGGTCGCGTGCGACCAGGCGCAGCAGCAGCCAGCCGGAGGCCAGCACGAGGAGCGGGACGGTGAGTCCCACGGCGAGTCCGATGCGGGTGGAGAGTCTCACGGCTGTTCCCTCAGCACGAAGCCCACCCCGCGTACGGTGTGGACGAGCCGCGGCCGCCCCTCCGCCTCCAGCTTGCGCCGCAGATAGCTGACGAAGGTGTCGACGGCGTCGGTGCGGACGTCGAAGTCGTAACCCCATACGCGTTCCAGGAGCTGGTCGCGGGTGAGGACGAGGCCGGTGTTGCGGGCGAGCACCTCGAGGAGTTCGAACTCGCGCCGGGTCAGCTCCAGGGGGCGGCCGTCGCGGTGGGCGGTGCGGGCCGCCGGGTCGATCACCAGGCCGGCCACGCGCAGCACGTCCCGGTCGGCGGGCGGGCGGCGGCGCAGCAGGGCGCGCAGCCTGAGGACGAGCTCCTGCAGGGCGAAGGGTTTGACGAGGTAGTCGTCGCCGCCCGCCTGCAGACCGGCTATGCGGTCGGCGGTCTCGTCGAGTGCGGAGAGCATGAGGACGGGCAGGTCCTGGCCGTCGTCGCGGAGCCGGGTGCACACCTCGATGCCGCTCATACCGGGCATCGACACATCGAGGACCAGAACGTCGGGGGGCGCGTCCCGGACGACGGCGAGCGCCTCCGCCCCGCCCTCGGCGGTCCGCACCCGGAAACCGCTGAGCCTGAGGCCGCGCTCCAGCGAACGGCGGATGGCCGCGTCGTCGTCCACGACCAGCACCGCCCCGACCGCGTCACTCATACGCCCTCCCTGGACCGCCTGTCGCGGGGTCAGCGTACGGCGCGGCGTCGGACGGGTGGCAGTGGTGTCCGGGGCCTGCCGGCTTCAGAGCCGGCGGTAGATCTCCCGACGATGTCCCACTTCGACGACGAGGATGACGAGGATGACGAGCCTGCCGTCATCGATCATGTAGGCGATCCGGTACGCACCCACCCGGAGCCGGTACAGGTCGTCGTGCCCGGACGACTTCTTCACGTCCGCGTCCTCGCGGTAGGGGTCGTCGCCGAGGGCCCATTCTTGTGTACACGGGACGATGACGAGGTCGCCGTACATCGAAAGATGCAGTGCGGGACCCTTCCCGAGACGCACGCAGCCGCCCCGCGTGCCGTGTTGGATGGAGCCATGCCCGTACAACTCCGCCGCCCACACCATGACGACGTGCGGATCGCGGTCGGCGGGTTGCTCGGTGGGCTGCTGCTGTGGGGCATCGGGCTCAGCCCCCGGGGACCGCACGAAGCGCTCGTGCTCTGGCCGGCGCGCTGGGCGCTGCTCGTGCCGCTCGTCGTCACCGCCGGCTGCGAGCTGCTGCGCCGTACCCGGCCCAAGGCGGCCCTGCTGATCGGCACCGCCGCCCTGGTCGCCGACACGGTGACCCGGGGCAGCGTGGCCACCGTCGTGATGTTCACGGACCTGATGTACGCGGCCGTCCTCTACGGCACCCCCGCATCCGCCCGCCGCCTGCCGTGGGTCACGGGGCTCCTCACCGTCGCCGGCGCTCTCGTCCCCCTCGCCGTCTGGCGCGTCCCCCAGGCCCTGCTGATCGGCGTCGGTGTCGGGGTGGTCGCCCTCGCGCCCGCCGCCACCGGCTGGGTCGTCCGCAACCACCGCGACGCCGCCGAGGCGGCCCGGCTGCGCGCCGAACAGACGGCCCTGCTCGCCGAGATGGACCGAGCACAGGCCGTCACCACCGAACGCGCCCGGGTAGCGCGGGAGTTGCACGACATGGTCGCCAACCACCTGTCCGCGATCGCCATCCACTCCACCGCCGCCCTCTCCCTCGACGACCCGACGACCTCCCGCGAGGCCCTCGCCGTCATCCGTGAGAACAGCGTGGCCGGGCTGGAGGAGATGCGTCGGCTGATCGGCATCCTGCGCGACGGCGGCGCCGAAAGCCCACCCGCCGCCACCCCCACCCTCGACGGGCTCGCCGCCCTGGTGGGCACCGCCCGGGCGAACGGGCTGGACGTCACGCTCGACGCGAGCCACGAGAAGGTGCCCGCACCGGTGGAACTGGCCGCGTACCGGATCGTCCAGGAGTCGCTGACCAACGCCCTCAAGCATGCCCGTCCGGGCCGGGTCACCGTGGGTCTCGTCCAGCGCGACGGCGTGCTCGACATACGCGTGACCAGCCCTTACGGCCATCGGGACGGTCCGCGCGCCCCCGGCTCCGGTGCCGGGCTCACCGGGATGCGGGAGCGCGTCGCGCTGCTGGGCGGCACGTTCGCGGCCGGTTCCGACGGTACGCGGTGGACCGTACGCGCCATACTCCCCATGACCGAAGGAGATCCCGCATGATCCGCGTCCTGGTCGCCGAGGACCAGTCGGCCGTCCGCGCCGGGCTGGTGCTCATCCTGCGCAGCGCCTCCGGCATCGAGGTGGCCGGGGAGGCCGCGGACGGCGAGCAGGCGGTGGCGCTCGCCCGGGAGCTACGGCCGGATGTGGTCCTGATGGACGTCCAGATGCCCAAGCTCGACGGGGTGTCGGCGACCCGGCAGGTCGTCCGGGAGCAACTCGCCGACGTTCTCGTCCTGACCACCTTCGACCTGGACGAGTACGTCTTCGGCGCCCTGCGGGCGGGCGCGGCCGGGTTCCTGCTGAAGAACACGGAGGCGAGGGACCTCATCGACGCCGTGCGGACGGTGGCGCGCGGCGAGGGGCTGATCGCTCCGGCGGTGACACGGCGGCTGATCGCGGAGTTCGCCGCCGGGTCGGCACGGGAGCCCAAGGCGGATCCGGCCGTCCTGGACGCCCTCACCCGGCGCGAGCGCGACGTGCTGTCGTGCCTCGGTGAGGGGCTGTCCAACGCCGAGATCGCGGGGCGTCTGAACATGGCCGAGGCCACCGTGAAGACCCACGTCAGTCGCCTCCTCGGCAAGCTGGAGCTGCGCAGCCGGGTCCAAGCGGCCGTCCTGGCCCAGGAATTGGGGATCTAGCACACCAATCGGTGCAGTGGTCCAGACCTATTGACCTCTGGTCCAGACCTTTCTATTCTCGCGGCACCGTGGGCGTGAAGGCTCAGTCATGCCCACCACTCCCCATCCCCAAGACAGGGAGGCGCAGCATGCGCTTCAGACACAGAGCCGCGGCAGGGTTCGCGACCCTGTTGCTCCCGCTGGCCGGGCTCGTCGGACTCGCCGCAGGTCCCGCCCAGGCCGCCTCGACCGCCACCGCCACCTACGCCAAGACGCAGGACTGGGGCACCGGCTTCGAAGGCAAGTGGACGGTGCAGAACACCGGCTCCACGACCATCAACTCCTGGACCGTCGAGTGGGACTTCCCCTCCGGCACGTCCGTCACCTCGGCGTGGGACGCGGACGTCACCAACTCAGGCACCCACTGGACGGCCAGGAACAAGTCGTACAACGGCACCCTGGCCCCCGGCGCCTCCGTCTCCTTCGGCTTCAACGGCAGTGGCTCCGGCTCACCGTCCAACTGCAAGCTCAACGGCGGCAGCTGTGACGGCGGCACGACCGTCCCCGGCGACAACCCGCCCTCCGCGCCCGGCACCCCCACCGCCTCGAGCATCACCGACACCTCGGTGAAGCTCAGCTGGAGCGCGGCCACCGACGACAAGGGCGTCAAGAACTACGACGTCGTGCGCGACGGCAGGACCGTCGCCACCGTGACGGCCACCTCGTACACGGACACCGGCCTGACCGCCGGCACCGACTACTCCTACACCGTCCAGGCCCGTGACACCGCAGACCAGACCGGTCCGGTCAGCGGCGCGGTCGCCGTGCACACCACCGGGGGCACCACCACTCCCCCGACCACCGGCGACAAGGTCAAGCTCGGCTACTTCACCGAGTGGGGCATCTACGGCCGGGGCTACAACGTCAAGAACCTGGTGACGTCCGGGTCAGCGTCCAGGATCACGCACATCAACTACGCCTTCGGCAACGTCACCGGCGGCAAGTGCGCGATCGGCGACTCCTACGCCGACTACGACAAGGCGTTCACCGCCGACCAGTCCGTCAGCGGCATCGCCGACACCTGGGACCAGCCACTGCGCGGCAACTTCAACCAGCTGCGGGAACTGAAGGCCAAGTACCCCAACCTCAAGGTGCTGTGGTCCTTCGGCGGCTGGACCTGGTCCGGCGGCTTCGCGGACGCGGCCAAGGACCCGGCGGGCTTCGCCCAGTCCTGCTACGACCTGGTGCACGACCCGCGTTGGGCCGACGTCTTCGACGGCATCGACATCGACTGGGAGTACCCGAACGCCTGCGGCCTGTCCTGCGACACCAGCGGCGCTGCGGCCTTCAAGAACGTGATGGCCGCGCTGCGCGCCAAGTTCGGCTCCTCCGCCCTGGTCACCGCCGCCGTCACCGCCGACGGCTCCGCCGGCGGCAAGATCGAGGCCGCCGACTACGCGGGCGCCGCGAGTCACGTGAACTGGTACAACGTGATGACGTACGACTTCTTCGGCGCCTGGGACGCACAGGGCCCCACGGCCCCGCACTCCCCGCTCACCTCGTACAGCGGCATCCCGAAGGCCGGTTTCACCACGGCCGACGCGATCGCCAAGTACAAGGCGATCGGTGTGCCCGCCAAGAAGCTCCTCGTCGGCATCGGCTTCTACGGCCGCGGCTGGACCGGCGTCACCCAGGACGCACCGGGCGGCACGGCCACGGGCCCGGCGTCCGGCACGTACGAGCAGGGCATCGAGGACTACAAGGTGCTCAAGACGTCCTGCCCGGCCACCGGCACCGTCGCGGGGACGGCATACGCGCACTGCGGCAGCAACTGGTGGTCGTACGACACCCCGGCCACCATCGGGACGAAGATGGCATGGGCCAAGAACCAGGGTCTCGGCGGCGCCTTCTTCTGGGAGTTCAGCGGCGACACCAGCAACGGTGAGCTGGTGAGCGCCCTCAGCAACGGGCTGTCGTAAACCTGACCGAAGGGTTGGACCGCATTCGCCCTCCCCCGGACTTCGTTCGGGGGAGGGCGAGTGGGCTACGCCACATTCACTCGTTGTCCGGGAGGTGCGGCTTCCAGCCACGCCAGGAAACCGGTCAGCGCGTCCTCGCTCATCGCGAGTTCCAGGCGGGTGCCCCGGTGGCGACAGGCGAGGACCACCGCGTCGGAGAGCAGCGCCAGCTCCTCCTCGCCCTCGGGATCCCGCCGGCCGGCCACCTCGATCGCCGAACGCTCCAGGACACGGCGCGGGCGCGGGGCGTAGGAGAAGACGCGGAACCATTCGATGCGGTCGCCGTTGTAGCGGGCGACGCCGTATCCCCAGCCCTTGCCGCTGGTGTCGGGCTCCTCCGGGACGTTCCACCTCAGGCTGCAGTCGAAGGTGCCGCCGGAGCGCTGGATGAGGCGGCGCCTGAGGCCGAAGACGAACAGCCCCACCAGTACGAGTGCCACGACCACTCCGCACACGCTCAGAGCGAGGACCATCGACACCGACCTCCTCGTCTCCTAGGTAACGGAACGGAAAAAACACCCGGATTGGCCTCAGCCGCGGCCGGCACCGGATCACTCCGGGCCGACCGCGGCTGAGTCACGTCATGGCAAGCGCTCCCCCAGAGCCTAGACGGCCTGGGAGGTACCCCCGGTCAGCGCGCCGCCTGTGCCGCCCGCAGGCGGACATCCGCGCGCCGCTCGGCGACGGCGTCGTCCTCCGCCTTCGCGCGCTCGAGCTCCCGCTCGACACGCTGGACGTCGATCTCGTCCGACAGCTCGGCGACCTCGGCCAGCAGGGACAGCTTGTTGTCCGCGAACGAGATGAAACCGCCGTGCACCGCGGCGACGACCGTTCCACCTTCACTCGTACGGATGGTCACCGGGCCCGACTCCAGCACACCGAGCAGCGGCTGGTGACCGGGCATGACGCCGATGTCGCCGGACGTGGTGCGCGCGACGACCAGGGTGGCCTCGCCGGACCAGACCTGGCGGTCGGCGGCGACCAGCTCGACATGCAGCTCAGCAGCCAAGGGTGGCTCCTCGGGTCACCACCCGGCGGTCGCCGGGTGTTGGTCTGAATTCTAGTAGGCGTACGGAGAGGGGCGGACCACACCCCGCGGTGCAAGCCGCGAGATGCTTCTCCACCCCTCTCACCAAGAGGCGGTACCCGCGGCGGGCCCGGTTCGAGCCCGCCACGCGCGACCGTCAGGAGACGCCCAGCTCCTTGGCGTTCTTCTTCAGGTCCTCGATACCACCGCACATGAAGAACGCCTGCTCCGGGAAGTGGTCGTACTCACCGTCGATGATCGCGTTGAACGCGGCGATCGACTCGTCCAGCGGCACGTCCGACCCGTCGACGCCGGTGAACTGCTTGGCGACGTGGGTGTTCTGGGACAGGAAGCGCTCCACACGGCGGGCCCGGTGGACGACGAGCTTGTCCTCCTCGCCGAGCTCGTCGATACCGAGGATCGCGATGATGTCCTGGAGGTCCTTGTACTTCTGCAGGACCGTCTTGACGCGCATGGCCGCGTTGTAGTGGTCCTGGGAGATGTAGCGCGGGTCCAGGATCCGGGACGTGGAGTCCAGCGGGTCCACGGCCGGGTAGATGCCCTTCTCGGAGATCGGACGGGACAGAACCGTCGTCGCGTCGAGGTGGGCGAACGTGGTGGCCGGGGCCGGGTCGGTCAGGTCGTCGGCGGGGACGTAGATCGCCTGCATCGAGGTGATCGAGTGACCGCGGGTCGAGGTGATGCGCTCCTGCAGGAGGCCCATCTCGTCGGCCAGGTTCGGCTGGTAACCCACCGCGGACGGCATACGGCCGAGCAGCGTGGAGACCTCGGAACCGGCCTGGGTGAAGCGGAAGATGTTGTCGATGAAGAACAGCACGTCCTGCTTCTGGACGTCGCGGAAGTACTCCGCCATCGTCAGGCCCGCGAGGGCCACCCGCAGACGGGTGCCCGGCGGCTCGTCCATCTGACCGAAGACCAGCGCGGTCTTGTCGATGACGCCGGACTCGGACATCTCCTGGATGAGGTCGTTGCCCTCACGGGTGCGCTCACCGACGCCGGCGAACACGGAGACACCGTCGTGGTTGTTGGCGACGCGGTAGATCATCTCCTGGATGAGCACCGTCTTGCCGACGCCGGCGCCGCCGAACAGACCGATCTTGCCGCCCTTGACGTACGGGGTCAGCAGGTCGATGACCTTGATGCCGGTCTCGAACATCTCGGTCTTGGACTCGAGCTGGTCGAAGTTCGGCGCCTTGCGGTGGATCGGCCAGCGCTCGCCGTCGTACTTCTCGTCCACGTTCAGGACGTCACCGATGGTGTTGAACACCTTGCCCTTGGTGAAGTCGCCGACCGGGACGGAGATGGAGGCGCCGGTGTCGGTCACCGTGGCCTGGCGGACCAGGCCGTCGGTGGGCTGCATCGAGATCGTGCGGACCAGGCCGTCACCCAGGTGCTGGGCGACCTCCAGGGTCAGCGTCTTCTTCTCGCCCGCGTTCGCCGGGTCGGACACCTCGACGTGGAGGGCGTTGTACATGTCCGGGATCGCGTCGACGGGGAACTCCACGTCGACGACCGGGCCGATGACCCGCGCGACGCGGCCCGTCGCCGTGGCCGTCTCAACAGTGGTGGTCATTAGTAGTCACTCCCCGCGGTCGCGTCGGCCAGGGCGCTCGCGCCACCGACGATCTCGCTGATTTCCTGGGTGATGTCGGCCTGGCGGGCCGCGTTGGCAAGCCGGGTGAGGCTCTCGATGAGGTCTCCGGCGTTGTCGGTTGCCGACTTCATCGCGCGCCGCGTGGCGGCGTGCTTGGAGGCGGCCGACTGGAGCAGCGCGTTGTAGATACGGCTCTCCACGTAGCGCGGCAGCAGGGCGTCGAGGACGTCCTCCGCCGACGGCTCGAAGTCGTACAGCGGCAGGATCTCGTCGCCCTTCGGCGCCGCCTCCTTGGCCACGTCGTCGAGGCTCAGCGGCAGCAGACGGGCACCGAGGGCCGTCTGCGTCATCATCGACACGAACTCCGTGTAGACGATGTGCAGCTCGTCCACGCCGCCGTCCGCCGTGTCCTTCTCGATGGCCTCGATCAGGGGGGCCGCGACCTTCTTGGCGTCCGCGTACGAGGGGTCGTCGGTGAAGCCCGTGAACGACTCCGCGATCTTGCGCTCACGGAAGTTGTAGTGGGCCACACCGCGCCGGCCGACGATGTACGTGTCGACCTGCTTGCCCTCGCGCTCGAGCCGAGCGGTCAGCTGCTCCGCCGTCTTGATGGCGTTGGAGTTGAAGGCGCCGGCCAGGCCGCGGTCGCTCGTGAGGAGCAGGACCGCGGCACGGGTCGGGTTCTCCGACTCCGTCGTCAGCGGGTGCTTGGTGTTCGACCCCGTGGCGACCGCCGATACCGCGCGCGTCAGCTCGGTCGCGTACGGCGTGGAGGCCGCCACCTTGCGCTGCGCCTTGACGACGCGCGAGGCGGCGATCATCTCCATCGCCTTCGTGATCTTCTTGGTCGCGCTGACGGATCGGATGCGACGCTTGTAGACCCGGAGCTGGGCTCCCATGAGTCAGGTCCCTTCCTTACGTCACTTGGCGGCTGCGGCCGGGGTGTCCTCGCCGAGTAGCTTGCCGTCCGAGGTCTCGAACTGCTTCTTGAACTCCGCGACGGCGTCGTCGATCGCCTGGATGGTGTCGTCCGACATCTTGGCGCCCTCCTTGATGGAGGTCATCAGACCCTGCTCCTTGCGGTGCAGGTAGTCGAGGAGCTCCTTCTCGAAGCGGCGGATGTCGGCGACCGGAACGTCGTCCATACGGCCGTTGGTGCCGGCCCAGATGGAGACGACCTGGTCCTCGGTGGCCATCGGCTCGTACTGGTTCTGCTTCAGCAGCTCGACCATGCGCGAACCGCGCTCCAGCTGCGCCTTCGACGCGGCGTCCAGGTCGGAACCGAAGGCGGCGAACGCCTCCAGCTCACGGAACTGGGCGAGGTCGACACGCAGACGGCCGGAGACCTGGCGCATCGCCTTGTGCTGGGCGGAGCCACCGACGCGGGAGACCGAGATACCGACGTTCAGGGCCGGACGCTGGCCGGCGTTGAACAGGTCGGACTCCAGGAAGCACTGGCCGTCGGTGATGGAGATGACGTTGGTCGGGATGAACGCCGAGACGTCGTTGGCCTTGGTCTCGACGATCGGCAGGCCGGTCATCGAACCGGCGCCCATGTCGTCGGAGAGCTTGGCGCAGCGCTCCAGCAGGCGGGAGTGCAGGTAGAAGACGTCGCCCGGGTAGGCCTCGCGGCCCGGCGGACGGCGCAGCAGCAGGGACACGGCACGGTAGGCGTCGGCCTGCTTCGACAGGTCGTCGAAGATGATCAGGACGTGCTTGCCCTGGTACATCCAGTGCTGGCCGATGGCGGAACCGGTGTAGGGCGCCAGGTACTTGAAGCCGGCCGGGTCGGACGCCGGGGCGGCGACGATCGTGGTGTACTCCAGCGCGCCGTTCTCCTCCAGCGCGCGGCGGACGCCGGCGATGGTGGAGCCCTTCTGGCCGATGGCGACGTAGATGCAGCGGACCTGCTTCTTCGGGTCGCCGGTGCGCCAGTTGTCGCGCTGGTTGATGATCGTGTCGATCGCCAGCGCGGTCTTGCCGGTCTGGCGGTCACCGATGATCAGCTGACGCTGGCCACGGCCGATCGGGGTCATAGCGTCGACGGCCTTGTAGCCGGTCTCCATCGGCTCGTGCACCGACTTACGCACCATGACGCCCGGAGCCTGCAGCTCGAGGGCGCGGCGGCCGTCGGTCTCGATCTCGCCGAGGCCGTCGATCGGGTTGCCGAGCGGGTCGACGACGCGGCCGAGGTAGCCCTCGCCGACGGCCACGGAGAGCACCTCACCGGTGCGCTGCACCGGCTGTCCCTCCTCGACCCCGCTGAACTCGCCGAGGACGATGGCACCGATCTCCCGCTCCTCGAGGTTGAGGGCGAGGCCGAGGGTGCCGTCCTCGAACTTCAGCAGCTCGTTGGCCATGGCCGAGGGCAGACCCTCGACCTTCGCAATGCCGTCACCGGCGAACGTGACAGTGCCGACCTCCTCGCGCGAGGCCGCGTCCGGCTTGTACGACTGGACAAAGTTCTCCAGCGCGTCCCGGATCTCCTCCGGCCGGATCGTGAGCTCCGCCATCTGGGTTCCCTGCTCTCCTTGTTGGGCCCGAAGTTTCTGTGGGGGTTCTGGGGGCGCCCCCCAGAAACTCTGCATCCTCTGCACGGCCCAACCCGGGCCGTAGTACTGCGTATGGAGTTGGTGCTAGCTCGCCATGCGGCGGCCGGCGTCCTCGAGTCGGTCCGCGAGCGAACCGTTGATGACCTCGTCACCGACCTGCACCCGGATCCCTCCGACGACCTCCGGGTCGACGTCCAGGTTGAGGTGCATCTGGCGGCCGTAGAGCTTGGCCAGTGCGGCACCGAGGCGCCGCTTCTGGGCGTCGCTCAACGGGACCGCCGAGGTCACGACGGCGACCAGGCGGTCACGACGGGCGGCGGCCAGCTTGGACAGGGACTCGATTCCCGATTCCAGGCTACGTCCCCGCGGCGCGGTCACAAGACGCGTGACCAGACGCTCGGTCGTGGCGTCGGCGCGACCGCCGAGCAGCCGGTGCAGCAGCTCGATCTTGGCCGGGGTGCCGGCGGCACGGTCCGTGAGTGCGGCGCGCAGCTCGGTGTTCGAGGAGACGATCCGGGCGAACCGGAACAGCTCGTCCTCGACGTCGTCCAGCGCGCCCGCCTTCTCGGCGGCGGTGAGGTCGGCGAGGCTCGCCAGCTCCTCCAGCGCGTCGACCAGGTCGCGCGACTGCGACCAGCGCGAGCGCACCATGCCGGACAGCAGGTCCACGACCGGCCCGCCGACCTGGCCGCCGAGCAGGCTCTGGGCCAGCCCGGCCTTCGCCTCGCCGGCCCGCGCCGGGTCGGTGAGGACCCGGCGCAGCGACGCCTCGCGGTCGAGCAGCGCGGTGACGGCGGCCAGCTCGTCGGCGAGCTGCGCAGCGTCCACGGACGTGGAGTCCGTGAGCGCGTCGAGACGCTCGCGTGCGGCTGCCAGGGCCTCGCGGCTCGCTCCGTTCATCGCGCGGCCTCGGCCTTCTCCTCGAGCTCGTCGAGGAAGCGGTCGATCACGCGGCTCTGCCGGGCGTGGTCCTCGAGGGACTCGCCGACGAGCTTGCCGGCCAGCTCGGTGGCGAGCCTGCCGACGTCCTGCCGCAGGGTCTGCGAGGCGGCCTTGCGATCGGCCTCGATCTGCGCGTGACCGGCGGCGATGATCTCCTCACGCTGCCGCTGGCCTTCCGCGCGCATCTCGGCGATGAGGGCGGCACCCTGCTCCTGCGCCTCCTGGCGCAGCCGCGCGGCTTCGTGCCGGGCTTCGGCGAGCTGAGCCTTGTACTGCTCGAGCACGCTCTGGGCCTCGACCTTCATGGCGTCGGCCTCTTCGATGCCGCCTTCGATCGCCGCTCGACGCTCCTCCAGAACCTTGTTGATGTTCGGAAGCAGCTTCTTCCAGAAGAAGAAGAACACGATGGCGAAGGCGATGGTGCCGACGAGCAGCTCCGGGCCTGCCGGGACGAGCGGGTTCTGCTCCTCCTCGGCCGCCAGCTGTACCAGGTTGGCGATCACATCAGTGCCTTTCGTCGATTCGTGTCAGTAAGAAGGTGATTACTTACCGAACACGAACGGCATAACGATGCCGATGAGGGCGAGCGCCTCACAGAAGGCGAAGCCCAGGATCTGGTTGGCACGGATCAGACCGGCCGCCTCGGGCTGGCGGGCCAGGGCCTGGGTGCCGTTGCCGAAGATGATGCCGACGCCGATGCCGGGGCCGATGGCCGCGAGGCCGTAACCGATGGAGCCGGTGGAGCCGTGAACACCGGTGGCGGCGGCGAGGGTCTCAAGAGCGGACATGCCGGTTCTTCCTTCTCTTTCATGGACCGGTGGGGGTTGGCCACCGGACGTCTGGGGGTGTGCGGGCGGGTGGTTCGACTCAGTGGTGCTCGGCGAGAGCGCCCTGAATGTAGGAGCAGGCCAGGAGGACGAAGACGTACGCCTGGACGGCCTGCACGAAGAGCTCGAAGAGGATCATGGCGATGGTCATCACGAACGAGACGCCGGCGGCCGGGATCATGTAGCTGTTCAGCAGGTACCAGGAGGCGACGGTGAACATCACCAGCATCAGGTGACCGGCGAACATGTTGGCGAAGAGTCGCACCGCGTGCGTGAAGGGCCGCACGAAGAGGTTCGAGAAGAACTCGATGACCATGACGAGCGGCAGCACCGCGCCGAGCGACTTGTCGTAGCCCGTGACGTTCTTGAAGAAGCCGACGAAGCCGTGCTTCTTGAAGGTCAGCGAGACCCAGGTGATGTAGACGATCGCTGCCAGAACCGCCGGGAAGGCGATCACGGAGGAGACCGGGAACTGGGCCAGCGGGATCACGGACCAGACGTTCATCAGCCAGATGAAGAAGAACAGCGAGACCATGAGCGGGACGTACTTCTCGCCCTCGCGCTTGCCCAGCGTCTCGTAGACGATGCCGCGGCGCACGAAGTCGTAGCCGGCCTCGGCGATCATCTGGAGCTTGCCCGGGACCACCTTGGCGTTGCCGAAGGCCGCCCAGAAGAAGCTGATGACGAGGGCCGTGGTGATGAGCGCGAGCAGCATCACCTTGTTGAACTCGAAGCCGCCCGCGGTGAACAGAGGCTTGAAGAGGAAGGAGTTCAGGCCCGGAGCCGGGAAGCCGCAGCCGTTGTCGGACAGGATGCGGCAGCTCCAGTCAAAGGCGAGCTGGGTCTGGTCAGCACTCACCGCGGGCTCCTTCGGCGTGACGCATGGGTACGGCAACCTCGTTGTGTCGGCGCGGCGCGCAGCCGCGGGTCGGCACTGGACTGGTGTTACGGATGTGGGGGCGGCTGGGGGGCATCGAGCCTCGCGTGTGAGCAGGCGTCAGCTCAGATGCCCGCGCCCGCGATGCCGCAGTTGGCACCGGACGATAGCAGGAGATCTCACAAGTCTTTATCCCGGCCCTACCCCTCACGGCTTGGGCCCTGTCTTCTCGGGCTTCTCGCTCTTCTGGGAGTCCGGGTCGACGTAGAAGATCTTGGCCTTCATGTGCGCACGCGCCTGCGCGGCCATCCACACGACCGTGGTGACGACGAGCGTGAGTGCGAACGTCTTGGGGTTGAAGAGAGAAGTGCCCTTGAAGAGGCCCACGAAGATCAGGAGCAGCAGGAGCTGGGCCATGTAGAGCATCAGCCCCATGGCCTGGAACAGGTGCGGGAGGGACTTCGCCGTCCACTGCAGGACGTAGAGCCCGATGCCCATGAAGAGGACGGCGAGCGCCGTGCCGACGGCCGCCCCGATCGCGCCCGTGCCGCCCGCGACAACACCGCTGACGACGACGGCGACCGCGCCGGCAGACGCTGCGGGCACAGCGATCCGCAGAAGGTTCCGGGCGTCATTGGACGGCATGGCGGCAACTCCGCTTTCACAGGGGGCAGGGTGTCGTCATGGACGAGCGTAGTCCCGGGCCGAGCGAAGTCCGCCCGCCGAGGGGTCGTCGCATCCGGACCCTCCGGCTCTATCCCGGGGTTCTCGTGAACCGTATCACAAACTATTTGATGCGGTCTTTACCTAGGCGGTGTGCCAGCTGTCACACATGAGAGGGAATCTGCCCGTCTGCGCGGACGCGCGGGTGTCTTGTCTGGTATTGAGACGCTTTGCACCGCCACGAAATGGCAACGCGCTCGTCAGATTCTTACCTTGCGCGTCAGCGTGACGACTCCGCCCGGCTGCGGTCCATCCGCGCACGGGTGCCGATGGCAGTGGCTCCGTTGACGCCCGAGACGCCTGCGACGACAGGAGTGCGGCGCCCCTCTTCCTGCCGTGCCTGCCCGCTCTCGGCGTACTCGGCGTACGCGGCGGTCGGCAGCGGCTTCGCGCCGGTACCGCGCCGGCGGCGGTAGCGCGGAGGCACGAAGGACTCGGCCCACTGCGGGGTGCGCGGCGTGAACCGCGGCAGCAGGAGCAGCACCAGACCGACCGTGCTGAGCACCACGATGCCGAGCACGATCCACATGGACGCGGAGTTCACGGAGTAGCCGAGGGCGCCGAAGGCGATGAGCGCCGACCAGAAGTACATGATCAGCACGGCGCGGCTGTGCGAGTGCCCGATCTCCAGCAGCCGGTGGTGCAGATGACCGCGGTCGGCGGCGAACGGGGACTGGCCGCGCCAGGTACGGCGCACGATCGCGAGGATCAGGTCCGCGGCCGGGACGGCGATGATCGTCAGCGGGAGCAGCAGCGGGATGTAGACGGGGACGGTCTGGTGGACCGTCGCGCGCTCCGAACCGGAGAAGAGGTTCATCGCGTCCGGGTCGACCTGTCCGGTGATCGAGATGGCGCCGGCGGCGAGCACGAGCCCGATCAGCATCGATCCCGAGTCACCCATGAAGATCCGCGCCGGGTGCATGTTGTGCGGCAGGAAGCCCAGGCACATGCCCATCAGGACGGCCGCGAAGAGGGTGGCGGGGGCGGCGGCCTCGAGCCCGTAGCCGTACCAGATCCGGTACGCGTACATGAAGAACGCCGCCGACGCGATGCACACCATGCCGGCGGCCAGACCGTCGAGACCGTCGACGAAGTTGACCGCGTTGATCGTGATGACGACCAGCGCCACGGTCAGCAGGGTGCCCTGCCAGGGGGTCAGCGAGACCGTGCCGACGCCCGGGACCGGCAGCCACAGGATGGTCAGACCCTGCATGACCATCACACCCGCGGCGATCATCTGGCCGCCCAGCTTGATCAGGGCGTCGATCTCGAACTTGTCGTCCAGCACTCCGATCAGCCAGATGAGGGCCGCTCCGGAGAGCAGCGCCCGGGGCTCGTTGGACTTGGCGAAGACCTCGTTGAGGTTCTTGAGGTGGTCGGCGACCAGCAGGCCCGCGCACAGACCGAAGAACATGGCGATACCGCCGAGCCGGGGCGTCGGTTCCCGGTGCACGTCCCGGGCCCGGATCTCCGGCATCGCTCCTGCCACGATCGCGAATTTGCGTACCGGCCCTGTCAGCAGATACGTCACCGCGGCCGTGATGCAGAGCGTCAGCAGGTATTCACGCACGGGCTTCCCCACAGGTCTCGCTGGGCGTCCTCAGCCCCACACCCTAACTTCGCGTGCATATGGTTGAGGACTCACGGGTAGCGAAAATGGTTGCACGTGTGGCTGTGTATAACGCGCGCCTACCCCTCATCGCCCGGGATACGGCGGAAATCCCTCGGTGAGATCCCGCACTTTCTCGCGTGCCGTCCTGGCCTCCGTCTCCTGGCGCAGCACCGACGCGAACAGGGCCGCCACATACGCCATTTCGCTCTCGCCCATGCCCTGTGTCGTCAGCGCCGCGGTGCCCAGGCGCAGGCCACGGGCGTGGCCGTGCGGCAACGCGCAGCAGTCCAGGACCATCCCGGCGGCGGCGAGCAGCCCGCGCGCGCTACGGCCGTCGATGCCCAGCGGCGCCGGATCGGCGATGATCAGGTGCGTGTCGGTGCCGTCGGTGGTGATGTGCAGCCCCTCGGCGGCCAGTCCCGCCGCGAGCGCCCGGGCATTGGCGACCACCCGGTGGGCGTACGCGGCGAAGGCGTCCGTCGCCGCCTCCCCGAACGCGACGGCCTTGGCCGCGATGGTGTGCATCTGCGCGCCGCCCTGGGTGAACGGGAAGACGGCCCGGTCCACGCGCTCGGCGAGTTCGCTTCCGCACAGGATCATGCCGCCGCGCGGGCCGCGCAGCACCTTGTGGGTGGTGGCGCAGACGATGTCGGCGTACGGCACCGGACTGGGCGCCGCTCCCCCGGCGACGAGCCCGATCGGGTGCGCGGCGTCGGCGATGAGATACGCCCCCACCTCGTCGGCGACCTCCCGGAAGAAGGCGTGGTCGATGTGGCGCGGATAGGCGATCGACCCGCACACGATGGCCTTCGGGCGGTGCGCACGAGCCAGGGCGCGCACCTGCACATGGTCCATGAGCCCGGACTCCGCCTCGACGCCGTAGCCGACGAAGTCGAACCAGCGGCCGGAGAAGTTGGCGGGCGAGCCATGCGTGAGATGGCCGCCGTGCGGCAGCCCGAGGGCGAGCACGGTGTCGCCGGGGCGGAGCAGGGCGGCGTACGCGGCGAGCATCGCCGACGATCCCGAGTGGCACTGCACATTCGCGTGCTCGGCACCGAAGAGTGCCTTGGCCCGCTCCACGGCGAGGCGCTCGGCGACGTCCACGATCTCGCACCCGCCGTGGTGCCGGGCGCCGGGGTATCCCTCGGCGTACTTGTTGGCGAGCGGGGACCCGAGGGCGGCGAGCACCGCCGGCGAGCTGAAGTTCTCGGCGGCGATCAGCTGCAGGGTCGTCGACTGCCGTGCCAGCTCCCCGAGCAGCAGCTCAGCCATCTCGGGGTCCTGCCGCCGCAGGACGTCGGCCTCGAGGGTGGGGATGACCGCCATGGTGAGCTCCCGGCGACGACGGGGATGTAGCACCAATGTAGGCCCGGGGAACCGGCCCCGCCCGGCGTCACGCGTCCGAGAACAGTCGTGCCGCCACAGCCGTAGCCGCGGGCAGTCGTGCCGCCGCAGCTGCCGTAGCCGCCGCGGGCAGTCGTGCCTCCCCCGGGCAACCACACCCCGGGCACCGCACACCTCCGGGCGCCCAAGAGCCACGGCACCCTACGTCCGCGCAGGCACCCCCGTGAGCGCCGTCACCACCGGCTCCAGCGCCTGATGGATCTCGTCCCCGATCGACCGGAAGAACGGCAGGGGCGCCCCGTACGGGTCGTACACCTCGTCCGCCTCCGCCGTGGGCGCCAGCAGCCACCCGCGTAGAGCCGCCGCAGCCCGCACCAGCGCACGCGCACGCGCGACCACACCGTCCTCCAGGGGCGGCAGGGTGGCCGGGTCTATCGCGCGCACCAGCCGTGTGAACTCCTTGAGGGTGAACGTGCGCAGCCCCGCCGAGTGCCCCATAGAGATCACCTGCGCCCGGTGGTCCCGCGTGGCGGTCAGCACCAGGTCGGCCCTGATCACATGCTCGTCCAGCAGTTCCCGCCCCACGAACCCGGAGGCATCCGCTCCGAAGTCCGCGAGGACCGCCTCCGCGTTCGCCTCCATGGGCGCGCCCTCATGGCCCCAGGTTCCCGCGCTCTCGACGATGACCCCGCCCCACAGCGGGTCGCCGAGCCGGTCCGCCAGGGCGTGCCGGGTCAGCCGCTCGGTGATCGGCGAGCGGCACACGTTGCCGGTGCTGACGTGGAGGATGCGGAAGGTGTCGCGGGGCGGACCCGGCTGGGCCAGGTCCCCCCTCTCGTCCCCGTTGCCTATGCCACGCCCCGCGTCAGGGGCCGTCAATTCGCCACCTCGAGGTCGGGTACGACCTTGCGCAGCTCCTCCGGGGACAGGGCGCCCTCGCGCAGCAGCACGGGCACCTTGCCGGTGACGTCGACGATCGACGACGGCACGTTGCCGGGGGTGGGGCCGCCGTCCAGGTAGACGGAGACGGAGTCGCCGAGCATCCCCTGCGCGGCGTCGCACGTCTCCGGCGCCGGGTGGCCGGTGAGGTTCGCGGAGGAGACCGCCATCGGCCCGACCTCCGTCAGCAGCTCGATCGCGACCGGGTGCAGCGGCATCCGCACGGCGACGGTGCCCCGGGTGTCCCCCAGGTCCCACTGCAGCGACGGCTGGTGCTTGGTGACCAGCGTGAGGGCCCCCGGCCAGAACGCGTCCACCAGCTCCCACGCCATCTCGGAGAAGTCCGTGACGAGGCCGTGCAGCGTGTTCGGGGAGCCGATGAGGACGGGTGTGGGCATGTTGCGGCCCCGGCCCTTGGCCTGGAGCAGGTCGGCCACGGCCTCCGAGGAGAACGCGTCGGCGCCGATGCCGTACACCGTGTCGGTCGGCAGCACCACGAGTTCGCCACGGCGGACGGCTGACGCGGCCTCGCGCAGACCCGTCGCGCGGTCGGTCGCGTCGTTGGTGTCGTATCGCCGTGCCATTGTCAGCTGGCCTCCTCGTACACGTACTGCTGCGGGAAAACAGTGTCAGGGATGCTCACGGCAGCGCCTTGCGGGCGGTCGCGAAGCGCGGGCGGTTGTTCAGGTCGGGGTGGTCCGCCGCGTCGGCCCAGCCCCGCTCCTCGGTGAAGATCCACGGCACCTGGCCGCCCTGGGTGTCGGCGTGCTCGATGACGACGACACCGCCGGGGCGCAGCAGCCGGTGCGCGGTGCGCTCGATGCCCCGGATGAGGTCCAGGCCGTCCTCACCGGAGAACAGGGCCAGTTCCGGGTCGTAGTCCCGGGCCTCCGGGGCCACGTACTCCCACTCGGTCAGCGGGATGTACGGCGGGTTGGAGATCACCAGGTCGACCTGTCCGTTGAGGTCCAAGAACGCCTCCCGCGCGTCTCCCTGACGCAGGTCGACCCTGGAGCCCGCCATGTTCTTGCGGGTCCACTGCAGGGCGTCCTCGGACAGCTCCACGGCGTGCACGCGCGAGCGCGGCACCTCCTGAGCGAGGGCGAGCGCGATGGCGCCGGAGCCGGTGCACAGGTCCACGATGCACGGCTCGACGACGTCCATGGCCCGTACGGCGTCTATGGCCCAGCCGACGACCGACTCGGTCTCCGGGCGCGGCACGAACACCCCGGGTCCGACCTGCAGTTCCAGGTACCGGAAGTAGGCGCGCCCGGTGATGTGCTGGAGCGGCTCGCGCTGCTCCCGGCGCGCGATGACCTCCCAGTAGCGGGCGTCGAAGTCCGAGTCCTTCACGGAGTGCAGCTCGCCCCGCTTGACGCCGTGCACGAACGCGGCGAGCTCCTCCGCGTCGTTGCGCGGCGAGGGCACGCCGGCGTCGGCCAGCCGCTGGGTGGCCTGGGCCACCTCCGCGAGCAGCAGGTTCACGCTGGTCCTCCGGTGCTGTGTACGGGCCTGGTGCGGCTGGTACGGAGCCTTACGCGGCGGCGGCGAGCTTGGCGGCCGAGTCCGCGTCGACGCAGGCCTGGATGACCGCGTCGAGGTCGCCGTCCAGGACCTGGTCCAGGTTGTACGCCTTGAAGCCGACGCGGTGGTCCGAGATGCGGTTCTCCGGGAAGTTGTAGGTGCGGATCTTCTCGGAGCGGTCGACGGTGCGGACCTGGCTGCGGCGGGCGTCGGCGGCTTCCTTCTCCGCCTCCTCCTGCGCCATGGCGAGCAGCCTGGAGCGCAGGATACGCATGGCCTGCTGCTTGTTCTGCAGCTGGCTCTTCTCGTTCTGACAGGAGGCGACGACGCCGGTCGGGATGTGCGTGATGCGCACCGCGGAGTCGGTGGTGTTGACGGACTGGCCGCCGGGGCCGGAGGAACGGTAGACGTCGATCCGGAGGTCGTTGGGGTTGATCTCCACGTCGACCTCCTCGGCCTCGGGGGTGACGAGGACACCGGCGGCTGAGGTGTGGATACGGCCCTGGGACTCGGTCGCGGGCACGCGCTGCACGCGGTGCACCCCGCCCTCGTACTTCAGCCGGGCCCACACGCCCTGGCCGGGCTCGATCTGACCGCGGGCCTTCACCGCGACCTGGACGTCCTTGTAGCCGCCGAGCTCGGACTCGGTGGAGTCGATGATCTCGGTCTTCCAGCCGACGCGCTCGGCGTAGCGCAGGTACATGCGCAGGAGGTCGCCGGCGAACAGGGCGGACTCGTCGCCGCCCGCGCCCGCCTTGATCTCGAGGATGACGTCCTTGTCGTCGCTGGGGTCGCGCGGGACGAGCAGCAGGCGCAGCTTCTCGGTCAGCTCCTCGCGCTGCTTCTCCAGCTCCTTGACCTCGGCGGCGAAGTCCGGGTCGTCGGCGGCGAGTTCCCGTGCGGTCTCGATGTCGTCGCCGGTCTGCTTCCAGGAACGGTACGTGGCGACGATCGGGCCCAGCTCGGCGTAGCGCTTGTTCAACCTGCGCGCGCCCGCCTGGTCGGCGTGGATCGACGGATCCGCGAGCTTCTTCTCCAGGTCGGCGTGCTCTCCGACCAGTTCCTCGACCGCCTCGAACATCTCCGGCTCCCTGAAATGCCCCCTGCCCGGCCGGGGCATGGGGACGTGTGTACGACGAACAATGGCTGCACCGCAAAGCGCCGGCCCCGGTGCCCCCGGCGAAGGGGGGACCGGAGACCGGCGCTGTGGGCTCGCTACTTCTTGGCAGCGGCAGCCTTGCCGAAGCGGGCCTCGAAGCGGGCCACACGGCCACCGGTGTCGAGGATCTTCTGCTTGCCCGTGTAGAACGGGTGGCACTCGGAGCAGACCTCGGCCCGGATGGTGCCGGACTCGATGGTGCTACGGGTGGTGAACGACGCGCCGCAGGTGCAGCTGACCTGCGTCTCGACGTACGCGGGGTGGATGTCGCGCTTCAAGGTGTCTCCTAGGTTTCGGGAGGGCGCCGGGTCGCAACCGCGGGATGCGGGTGCGTGAACCGGAGCCGACGTACCAGTCTGCCAGGACTGGCGCCATCCCCCAAAACCGGGGGCCGGGCTCGTGTATTCCCTGCGGGTGGAGAGGTGGGTCGCCTCTACGGCGCCGCGCCCCTTACGGGGCGCTGACCACACCCTTGGCTTCGCCCGTGGCCGTACCCTTCGTCGCCGCCGCCGGGATCGGCTGGTCGTTCTTCAGCGCGGTCCACATCAGCCGGGCCTTTGCCTCGTCCAGCAGGACCCGGTTCGGGTTCGCCGGGTCGTACTGGACCGGCATCGTCACCATGTTCATGTGGGAGGAGCTGATGCCCTTCAGCCCTTCGGCGAACGACGCCAGGTCCTTGACGGAGGCCAGGTCGGAGTCGGTGGTGACGGACTTCGTCGCGGTGTCGGCGAGGTCGTACAGCTTCTGCGGGCTGGTCAGCACGCCGATGTGCTCCACCTGGCTCACCAGGGCCTTGATGAACGCCTGCTGGAGCTGGATGCGCCCGAGGTCGGAGCCGTCGCCCACGCCGTGCCGGGTGCGGACCAGGCCGAGCGCCTGCTGCCCGCTCAGGGTGTGCGTGCCGGCCTTCAGGTCGAGGTGGCTGCCGGCGTCGTGGATGTTCTTGGTGGTGGTCACCTGGACGCCGCCGAGAGTGTCGATCAGTTTCTCGAAGCCGGCGAAGTCGACCTCGATGTAGTGGTCCATACGGATGCCGGTGATCGACTCGACGGTCTTCACCGCGCAGGTGGCGCCGCCGACGGAGTAGGCCTCGTTGAACATGGAGCCGCGGGCCGCGGCGTGCGCGACGCCCTTGGGGTCGGTGCACGCGGGGCGGTCGACGAGGGTGTCGCGAGGGATGGAGACGACGCTGGCCTGTTTGTGGCCCTTGTACAGGTGCACGATCATCGCCGTGTCCGAGCGCCCGGTGCCGTCGTCGGTGCCGCCGCCCAGCTTCTTGTTGGCGCCTGAACGGGTGTCCGAGCCGAGGACCAGGATGTTCTCGGAGCCGTTGTCGACCTTCTGGGGCCGGTCGCCGCCGAGCTCCTGGTTGATGTCGACGCTTCTGATGTTGCCGTTGAGCTTGAAGTACAGGTAGCCGGCGCCGGTGCCGCCGAGCAGCAGGATGCCCGCCGCACTCCATGCGGTGGCCAGGAGCGCCTTGCGTCCGGCGCTGCGGGGCTTGCGGCGGCGGCCCTTGCCGCCGCGGCGCGGTCCCGGCGTCGTGGCCTCGCCGGCTATGCCGGCGTCCGGCGTGCTGTCGGAAGGCATGTGCTCCTCAGTCCTGGCGGCCTCTCATTGCTCCATGGTCGCTCCGTTCGGTCAGACGGAGAAACCGGAGAAAGAGTTGCACAACGCTGAGTGTCCAGGACGTGGCCCGGCAAACACGCACGGTCACCACGGAGTCGGCAGCACCGCGCTCACCTGCGGCTTCGCCCGTACAGGGGCGTAGTGGCCGTACAGGCCGCAACCAGTTCCTTGTGGCATAAATCTCGCCAACGCACAGGGCCGCCCCGTCGGGTACGACGGGACGGCCCTGTGGTGTGACGATCCGATCAGTCCCCGTTGCCGGGCGTCGGGGTCGTCTTCTGGATCTGCATCAGGAACTCGATGTTCGACTTGGTCTGCTTCATCTTGTCGAGCAGCAACTCGATCGCCTGCTGCTGGTCGAGCGCGTGCAGCACCCGGCGCAGCTTCCAGACGATGCCGAGCTCCTCGGCACCGAGCAGGATCTCCTCCTTGCGGGTGCCGGACGCGTCGACGTCCACCGCCGGGAAGATGCGCTTGTCGGCGAGCTTCCGGTCGAGCTTGAGCTCCATGTTGCCGGTGCCCTTGAACTCCTCGAAGATCACCTCGTCCATGCGGGACCCGGTGTCCACCAGGGCGGTGGCGAGGATGGTCAGCGAGCCGCCGTCCTCGATGTTGCGGGCCGCACCGAAGAAGCGCTTCGGCGGGTACAGGGCGGTCGAGTCGACACCACCGGACAGGATGCGGCCGGAGGCCGGGGCGGCGAGGTTGTACGCACGGCCCAGACGCGTGATCGAGTCGAGCAGCACGACGACGTCGTGGCCCAGCTCCACCAGGCGCTTGGCGCGCTCGATGGCCAGCTCCGCGACCGTGGTGTGGTCCTCGGCCGGGCGGTCGAAGGTCGAGGAGATGACCTCGCCCTTGACCGACCGCTGCATGTCGGTGACCTCTTCCGGACGCTCGTCGACGAGGACGACCATCAGGTGGCACTCGGGGTTGTTGTGGGTGATCGCGTTGGCGATCGCCTGCATGATCATGGTCTTGCCGGTCTTCGGCGGGGCCACGATCAGACCGCGCTGGCCCTTACCGATCGGCGAGACCAGGTCGATGATGCGGGTGGTGAGGACACCGGGGTCCGTCTCCAGGCGGAGGCGGTCCTGCGGGTAGAGCGGGGTCAGCTTGTTGAACTCCGGGCGGCCGCGGCCGTGTTCGGGCGCCATGCCGTTGACGGAGTCGAGGCGGACCAGCGCGTTGAACTTCTCGCGGCGCTCGCCCTCCTTGGGCTGACGGACCGCACCCGTGAGGTGGTCACCCTTGCGCAGGCCGTTCTTGCGGACCTGGGCGAGGGAGACGTACACGTCGTTCGGACCGGGCAGGTAGCCGGAGGTCCGGATGAAGGCGTAGTTGTCGAGGATGTCCAGAATGCCCGCGACGGGGATCAGGACGTCGTCCTCGGCGAGCTGCGGCTCGGCGGCGATGTCGTCACGGCCACGGCGGCCACGGCGGTCGCGGTAGCGGCCGCGACGGCCCCTGCGGCCGCCGTCGAAGTCGTCGTCGTCCTGCTGACGGTCCTGACGGTCCTGACGGTCCTGACGACCGCCGCCCTGCTGCTGACCCTGCTGCTGACGGTCCTGACGGCCGCCGCCCTGGCCCTGCTGCTGGTCGTCGCCCTTGCCACCACGGCGGTCACGGTCACGGCCGCGCTCGCGGCGGTCGCGGCGGCGGCCCTCGCCGTCGCCGGCGTCGGCCTTGGCGCCGTCGCCCTGCGGCTGGGTCTGCTGGGGCTGGGCCGGGGTCTCGGCCTTCGGCTCGCTCTGCGCCTCGGCGGCGACCGTCTCGGGGCTGCCGGCCTCGGCGGTGGCGCGGCGCCGGCGGCGCTCGGCCGGGGCGTCGTCACCGGCTCCCTGGCCGGGGATCTCGATCTGCTGCGGGGCCACGGCCTGCTCGGCAGCCTTGTCGGCCTTGGCGGCCTTGGGCTCGGCCGCGGCGGCCTCGTCGCCGGTGCGGGTCCTGGAGGTGGCCCGGCGCTTGGGCTTGGTCTCGGTGGCTGTGTCGGCCTTGGCGGCCGGGGCACCGCCCCCCGCCTGCGCCTCCTTGATGACCTCGATCAGCTGGCTCTTGCGCATGCGCGCCGTGCCCCTGATGCCGAGGCCGGATGCGACCTGCTGCAGCTCGGCCAGCACCATGCCCTCAAGGCCGGTACCGCGGCGCCGCCGGGACCCGGCACCGGTGGCAGGCGCGGAGGCGTCCGTGGCGGGCGCGGCAGCGGTGTCCTCGACACGTGCGCCCATCAGATCGGTGGTGTCGCTCACGAAGGGTCCTTCCCTGGAGCGGACGTCGGCCTGTCTGGCTCGGCGACCGGTTGTGCTGTCCGGCTTCGGTCCGGTTTGTGTGGACCGTGCCGGTGCGGTGGTCCGCCAAAGCGGCGGAAGAAATTTCTGGTGATTGGCGCTTCCCGAAGCCGTGACACCCGGTTTTGTGCCTGGCGGCTCGGTCACGCCGATTCCGGAGCGTGCTCTGCAATCCGCTCAGTGTCCGCGTACGACGTATGGCTCAGGTACGTGATACGGAACACAGGGCGGCTTGGGAAGCTCCCGGAAGAATGTTGGTCCCGGACGGGGACACGAAGCACCTCGCCATGGCGGGGTCGGGTGCAGACTTGAGGTTAACACTACCGGATCCAACAAACATTCCCCCTCTCGAAATCCGGCAACCGTGTGTCAGGGCGCAAGCGGCAGCACGCTCGCTCCCTGGCTGTCCAGCTCCAGCCGGTTGGCGGCCCAGCCCTCGCCCGCCAGGTCGGCCACCTTGTCGGCGCTCGCGCCGTCGGCGAGCGCCAGGACCGTGGGGCCGGCGCCGGAGATCACCGCGGGGATGCCGTCCCCCCGCAGCCGCTCCACCAGCGCGGCGCTCTCCGGCATGGCCGGGGCGCGGTACTCCTGGTGGAGGCGGTCCTCGGTCGCGGGCAGCAGCAGCTCGGGGCGCCTGGTCAGGGCCTGGACGAGCAGGGCGGCCCGGCCCGCGTTGGCGGCGGCGTCGACGTGCGGCACGGTGCGCGGGAGCAGTCCGCGCGCGGTCGCGGTCAGGACCGGCTTCCCGGGGACGAAAACCACCGGAACGATGGAATCGGCGGGGTCCATGCGGATCGCACGGGCGGCGCCGCGCTCCATCCAGGAGAGGGTGAAGCCGCCGAGGAGGCAGGCGGCGACGTTGTCGGGGTGCCCCTCGATCTCGGTGGCGAGCTCCAGCAGCGCGGTGTCGTCGAGCCGGGTGTCGCCGCCTATGGTCACGGCGCGGGCGGCGACGATGCCGGCGCAGATCGCGGCGGAGGAGGAGCCGAGGCCGCGACCGTGCGGGATGCGGTTGGCGCAGACGATCTCCAGGCCGCGCGGCTGCCCGCCGAGGGCGTCGAAGGCGGCGCGCAGGGACCGCACCAGGAGATGGTTCTCGTCCCGGGGGAGGGTCTCGCTGCCCTCGCCCGCGATGTCGATGTGCAGCCCGGAGTCGGCCACCCGGACGACCACGTCGTCGTAGAGCCCCAGCGCGAGCCCGAGGGCGTCGAAGCCCGGACCGAGGTTGGCGCTGGTGGCGGGGACGCGCACCCGGACGGCGGCGGCGCGGAACGCTGGACCGGCCATCGCTCGTTGACTCTCCTTGAGCTGCGTGATCGTCGAATGACATTCGATGACGTACCAAGGACCCGAAGGCCGCGAAGGCGGCGCGGCACCACGGCACATGCGGCTGCGGCATATGCGGCGGGCGGGTTCAGTACAGCCTATCGAAGGAAGGTTCTGTGGCGACATAGGGCGCACAGGAGGCGCACGGTGCGTGTCGTGCGGCCCCCGTGCCCCCTCTGTCGGGTGCCCGTAGGGGTTATCCCCCGCGAAGGGCCTGGTTACGCGAGGCCGAGGCGCTCGGCAGCGGTCGCCGCGTCGACCGGGACGGTCACCGGCTGCGGGGCGCCCGCGACGGCCCAGTCGGGGTCCTTGAGGCCGTTGCCGGTGACGGTGCACACGATCCGCTGCCCGGGGTCGACCTTGCCCTGCTCGGCGGCCTTCAGCAGCCCGGCGACGGACGCGGCGGACGCGGGCTCCACGAAGACACCCTCCTGCGCGGCCAACAGCCGGTAGGCACGCAGGATTTCACGGTCCGTCACCTCGTCGATGAACCCGCCCGATTCGTCCCGGGCCGCCAGGGCGTACTTCCAGGACGCCGGGTTGCCGATGCGGATGGCGGTGGCGATGGTCGAGGGGTCCTTGACGACCTCGCCGCGCACGATCGGGGCGGACCCGGACGCCTGGAAGCCCCACATGCGCGGGGTGCGCTCGGCGACGCCGTCGGCGGCGTACTCCTTGTAGCCCTTCCAGTAGGCCGTGATGTTGCCGGCGTTGCCGACCGGCAGGACGTGGATGTCCGGGGCGTCGCCGAGCATGTCCACGATCTCGAAGGACGCCGTCTTCTGACCCTCGATACGTACCGGGTTGACCGAATTGACCAGCGCCACGGGGTAGTTGTCGCTGAGCGCCCGGGCAAGGGTGAGGCAGTCGTCGAAGTTGCCGTCGACCTGGAGGATCTTCGCCCCGTGCACCAGGGCCTGACCCATCTTGCCGAGCGCGATCTTGCCCTGCGGCACGAGCACGGCGGAGACCATCCCGGCCCGTACGGCGTAGGCGGCGGCAGAGGCGGAGGTGTTGCCCGTGGAGGCGCAGATGACCGCCTTGGCCCCCTCCTCCTTGGCCTTGGAGATGGCCATGGTCATACCGCGGTCCTTGAAGGACCCGGTGGGGTTGGCGCCCTCCACCTTGAGATGGACGTCACACCCGGTGCGCTCGGAGAGCACCTGCGCGGGCACGAGCGGCGTACCGCCCTCGCGGAGCGTGACGACCGGCGTGCTGTGGGACACCGGCAGCCGGTCCCGGTACTCCTCGATGATTCCGCGCCACTGGTGGGTCATTGCTGGTTACTCTCCTTCAACCCGCATGATGCTGGCGACACCCCGCACGGTGTCGAGCTTGCGCAGCGCCTCGACGGTCCCGCTGAGCGAGGCGTCGGACGCTCGGTGGGTGACGACGACGAGGGACGCCTCGCCGTCCTTCCCCTGCTGACGAACCGTATCGATCGAGACGTCGTGCTCGGCGAAGACGGTGGCGACCTGGGCGAGAACACCCGGTTTGTCGGCGACGTCGAGGCTGATGTGGTAGCGCGTGACGACATCGCCCATGGGCGACACGGGCAGGGCGGCGTACGCGGACTCCCCGGGGCCGGTGGCCCCGCTGAGCCGGTTGCGGCAGACGGCGACGAGATCACCGAGCACGGCGGAGGCGGTCGGCGCACCACCGGCACCGGGCCCGTAGAACATCAGCTGGCCGGCCGCGTCGGACTCCACGAACACGGCGTTGTACGCGCCGCGCACGGAGGCGAGTGGGTGGGTCAGCGGAATCATGGCGGGGTGCACGCGCGCGGTGACCGAGCCCCCGTCGGCGGCCCGCTCACAGATGGCGAGCAGCTTGATCGTGCAGCCCATCTCCTTCGCCGAGCGGAAGTCGGCGGCGGTGACCTCGGTCATGCCCTCGCGGTAGACGTCGTCGAGACGCACGCGCGTGTGGAAGGCGATCCCGGCGAGGATGGCGGCCTTGGCGGCCGCGTCGAACCCCTCGACGTCGGCGGTGGGGTCGGCCTCCGCGTACCCCAGGGCGGTGGCCTCGTCGAGGGCTTCCTGATATCCGGCGCCGGTCGAGTCCATCTTGTCGAGGATGAAGTTGGTCGTCCCGTTGACGATGCCGAGCACCCGGTTGACCTTGTCGCCGGCCAAGGACTCGCGCAGCGGCCGGATCAGCGGGATCGCACCGGCGACGGCGGCCTCGTAGTAGAGGTCCTTGCCGTGCTCCTCGGCAGCCGCGTGGAGGGCGGCCCCGTCCTGGGCGAGGAGGGCCTTGTTGGCGGACACGACGGACGCCCCGTGCTCGAAGGCGGTGGTGATGAGGCTCCGGGCGGGCTCGATCCCGCCGATGACCTCCACCACCACGTCGATGTCCCCGCGTTTGACGAGGGCGGTGGCGTCGGTCGTGACGAGGGCGGGGTCGATGCCCTCCCGGACCTTGGAGGGGCGCCGCACGGCCACGCCCGCGAGCTCCACGGGCGCGCCGATCCGGGCGGCGAGGTCGTCGGCGTGCGTCGTCATGATGCGCGCCACCTCTGAGCCGACAACCCCACAGCCCAGCAGCGCCACCTTCAGCGGACGCGTACGCATCATCCGACCTCGTTTCCTCATGCGGTCTACGGTTGGACCAGTCTCACTCACCGGACGGGCGTTTCTGCCCTTGGTCCGGATCGTGAGACGTTTATTTCATTTTGTCAGCGGCGGAAGACCGGAAGATCTTCCGCGCTGCCTGTCGGAGGCTCACCCGACGTCGAGACGCAGCAGGTCGTCCTCGGTCTCACGGCGGACGATGACCCGGGCGTCTCCGTCGCCCACGGCCACGACGGGCGGGCGCAGCGCGTGGTTGTAGTTGCTGGCCATGGAGCGGCAGTAGGCGCCGGTGGCAGGTACGGCGATGAGGTCACCGGGCGCGAGGTCGGCGGGCAGGAAGGCGTCCCGCACCACGATGTCCCCGCTCTCGCAGTGCTTGCCGACGATGCGGACCAGCATCGGCTCCGCGTCCGAGGTGCGCGAGGCGAGACAGACGCTGTACTCGGCGTCGTAGAGCGCGGTGCGGATGTTGTCGGACATGCCGCCGTCGACGGAGACGTACGTACGCAGCCCCTGGAGCGGCTTGATGGTGCCGACCTCGTAGAGGGTGAAGGCGGTCGGCCCGACGATGGCACGGCCCGGCTCGACGGAGATACGGGGCGTGCGGAGGCGGGCGCCCTCACACTCGCGCGAAACGATCTCGGTCAGGGCCTTGGCGATCTCGTGGGGCTCACGGGGGTCGTCGTCGCTGGTGTAGGCGATGCCGAGACCACCGCCGAGGTCGATCTCGGGCAGCTCGACACCGTGCTCGTCCCGGATGTCCTTGAGTAGCCCCACAACCCGGTGGGCGGCGACCTCGAACCCGGACATGTCGAAGATCTGCGACCCGATGTGGGAGTGAATCCCGATGAGTTCGAGCCCGTCGAGCTGAAGGGCACGGCGCACGGCCTCGGCGGCCTGCCCGTCGGCGAGCGGGATGCCGAACTTCTGGTCCTCGTGGGCGGTGGCGATGAACTCGTGGGTGTGCGCCTCCACACCGACGGTCACGCGGATCTGGACGCGCTGCCGCTTGCCCATGGACGAGGCGATGTGCGCGACCCGCACGATCTCCTGGAAGGAATCGAGGACGATCCGCCCGACACCGGCTTCGACGGCCTTGGTGATCTCCTCGACGGACTTGTTGTTGCCGTGGAAGGCGATGCGGTCGGCGGGCATACCGCCGGCGAGAGCGGTGGCGAGCTCACCACCGGAACAGACGTCGAGGTTGAGCCCTTCTTCGTGCAGCCAACGCACGACGGCCCGGGACAGGAACGCCTTCCCGGCGTAGAACACGTCGGCGTCCGGCCCGAAGGCGGTGCGCCACGCGCGGGCGCGGGCCCGGAAGTCGGCCTCGTCGATGAAGTAGGCCGGGGTGCCGAACCGCTCGGCGAGCGTCTTGACGCCGATACCGCCGACGGTGACGACACCATGCGCGTCACGGGTGACGGTCTGCGCCCACACCTTGGGGTCGAGGGCGTTCAGGTCGGCGGGCGGGGCCGAGTAGTGCCCCTCGGGCAGGACGTCGGCGTGGCGGGGCCCGGCGGGGTGCGCGGAACGGCTCATGACTGGTCTGGCTCTCTCACAGGTAATCGGGTGCACTGATACCGAGCAGGGACAGGCCGCCGGCCAGCACCGTCCCGGCGGCTTCGGCGAGAGCGAGCCGGGCGCGGTGGGCGGCCGAGGGTTTCTCCTCGCCGAGCGGAAGAACGGTGTGCTGAAAGGCGAGCAGTCCGTCGGCGACGGCGACGAGGTGCCGGGCGAGCCGATCGGGCGCACGGTGGGCGGCCGCCTGGGCGAGCGCGGTGGGGTACTCGGCGAGGGCGCGGGTGAGGGGGGCGGCGGTCGCGTCGGGTACGTCGCCGGGGGCGGCCTCGAATCCGAGTCTCGCGGCGTTGCGGGCCAGGGCTCGGGCGCGGGAGTGGGCGTAGCGAACGCGGAAGAGCGGGTTGCTCTCGCGCTGGAGGAGATGGTCGGCCGTGATCCGGGGCCGGTCGTGGGCGGCGGGGTGGAGAAGGGCCCAGCGGGCGGCGTCGGGGCCGAGAGGGGTGGGGTCCTCGGGCGCGGGGACGGGCCGGAGATCGACGGGTTCACCGGGACGCACATGATCGATCTCGGCGCGTCCGCCCTGGGTGGCGATGATCCGCACGAGGGTGTCGGCTACGACTTCGGCGCGGATGTCGTAGGGGATGCGCAGGGGGACGAGGTGGCCGTCGAGGGCCTGGCCGTGCCCGTAGTCGTTCTCGAGATGGTCACCGTGGTCGAGGATCTCGCGGACGAGTGCGGCGGTGGCGGTGCCGTGATCGAGGTGGATGTTGAGGAACCCGGGCCCGGTGATCTCGACCTCCGCGACGCCGACGGTGTCACGGAGGTGGGGCCGGAGAATCTCGGCGACCTGCAGGGCCGGACGCCCGGCGGGACGGGCCAACTGCAGGGCGATGTTGGTGGCGTAGTCACCACGACCGCCGGGCCCGGGCGGAGTGACCACCGCACGTGCGGGCAGCGGCACACTGAGTTCCCCCACGTCAATGGCACGACGCACCGCGTGCAGCACGGTGCGGGACAGCTCGACGGGGGTCACGGGGACAAGGGTAGGGGAGGAGGGGGGTGGGTAGGCGAGTTGGTTTCCGTGGGGTCCGGGATGTGGACGGGGGTGGTGGGGCGGGGGTGGTGGAGCGGGGGTGCACTTGGGCTGCGGTTGCGGGGCGGGGCGTGATTGGTGGCTTCGGGTGCCCGGCGTAGCGTGCGGGACGGCTTGCGGGTGGCCGGCGGAGCGTGCGGGGCGGCTTGCGGGTGGCCGGCGGAGCGTGCGGGGCGGCTTGCGGGTGGCCGGCGGAGCGTGCGGGGCGGCGGCTTGCGGGTGCCCGGCGGAGCGTGCGGGGCAGCGTGGGCGGAGGGGGGGTGGCCTTAACCGCCCGGCTGCCCGGCGTGGGGTGCGTGGCCGGCGGGCTCGACGCGATCGGCGGCCCCGACGCGATCGGCGGCGCCGGCGACACCCGAGTCGGGCGTGCTGTCGAGTTCCCCATCGCCTTCGACGTACGCACCGGCCTGCTGAACTCCGCCGATCTCCTGAATCCCAGCGATCTGCTGCTGTCGACCGATCTGGTGCTCGTGGTGCCGTTGGTGCTGCTGGTACTCCTGGTTCTGCCGGCCGGCCTGAGGACGGCGCTCGATCAAGTCCTTCACGAGCTGGACGAGTTCGGACGGCTCGAAGGGCTTGGAGAGAAAGGCGTCGACGCCGACATCGAGGCCGCTCTCGACCTCCGACTGCGAACAGGCGCTGATGATGGCGAGGGGCAGCTTCCGGGTCCGGGGATCGGCACGAAGCCGCGCCGCCGTCCGCAACCCGTCGAGCCGGGGCATGACGACGTCCAGGGTGACGACATCGGGCCGCACCTGATGCACGACGTCCAGACACTCGGCACCGTCGGCGGCGGTCACGACCTCAAGACCCTCCAGCTCGAGGTTGACCCTGATCAGCTGCCGGATGACCTTGTTGTCGTCCACAACAAGCACCCGGCCGGACGCGCCTGGCACAACTCGAGAGTAGGTCGCCCCAGGGGGCCACGTCCGGGTTTTCCCCACTTCCACCCCGTCCGGGCTAGCCGCGGCGGCGGAGCCCCCGGGAAACCGTTCATGACCACCGCGAAGGAGCTGGTAGGGTTCTACCCGTCAGCGCAACAGCGCGGGACACGCCCCCGTAGCTCAGGGGATAGAGCAACGGCCTCCGGAGCCGTGTGCGCAGGTTCGAATCCTGCCGGGGGCACCCTGTATGAGGTGCCCAGAGACCCCGTCACCAGCGGAAACGCTGAGGCCGGGGTCTTCGTGTATGTGCAGGCGTATGCGACCCGGAGCGGCCGTATGCCGGGGTCTGTGGACTATTCGTGGACAGGATCTTGGGGCATCTTGCCTGGTCAGCCCCAGCAAATGGGAAGGCCCCCGGACGAGTCCAGGGGCCCGCTCCTCCATGACCGTAGCCCTTCGCCGACAGGTGCCTATGGCTGCCAGCTGCCGCCGCGCAGAGCTTGTCGGCCAACGTGACTGCTACGGCTCAGCCCGTCGTCGCCTCTCCCTTGGAGGATGCTCGGCGAGGTGTCGCACGGTCCAAATGGACCACCACGGTGGAGTAAAAGCGCTGCACCGCCTCGTCGACGCTACGGATAAAACCCGACTCGGCGTTGCCGCGGCCGCTTCCCATGCTCTTGATCAAAGACAGCCGGAAGCCGGTGATGCTGGTGCCGCTGTCCTTCGGGAGCATGTCCGCCGGCTCGGGGCGGAGCCGTTCCAGGGTGCCCCTCGGGCCACCTTGCTCCCCATCGACAAGGGTTTCAATGTGAAGAGTCGCCGGTGCGTCGGCCAAGCTCCGGATGAGCCGTTTCGCCCAGGACAGGGGGTAGCCCTGCTCTGGTGCAGGGATCTCGATGGAGGTGCGCAGTTTGCCCGTGCGGAGGTCCGCACTGATCGCAAGGATGCCCGGCGTTCCCTCGATGCGCAGTTCCGCCTGCAGTCTTCCATCGAGGCAAAGCTGATCGGCGGAGCGGCTCCGGCGTGCCCCTGGATCCGATCCTCGCCTGGTGGGTTGCACAGGCAGTACTTTCTGCCCCAGTTCGCCGCCGAGTCCGAGACATACCTGCCGGATGAGCCTCTCCCAGCTCTCGACGACCTCCAGCGCGCGCGAGTCTCCCTGGCACAGGGTTTCGTCGTCGATTCCGTTGCGTACGGGGACCCAGGCCGGGCCCATGTTCTGGAAGCCGTGGCAGCCGGAGTTGTCGTGCTGTAGGTAGTACAGCAGCTCCTGCAGCAGCCAGGCGTGCGCCGCGTTGCCGACGCCCTCGTGGCGGATCAGCATCTGTGCCTGGTGCGCGACTTCCGCCCAGGAAAGGTGCCATAGGGCGACCTTGTGCTTGCGCCGTCCATCGATCTTGACGTCAACGAGCGGACTGCCCTCCAGCGCTACGTCGTTCGACAGCGTGATCACAGCCTCGTAACCGCGACGCGCGGCGATGTCCATGTACGCCTGCACCTGATCGGCCTTGAGGGAGTTGCCGTTGGTCTTTGTCTCGACCAGGGCCGTCCACAGCTTGCCGGCCCGCTCGACGCGGATCACCCCGTCGGGGCGCCGCGGTGTGTCGCCGTGCGGCAGGGTGACCTCGGCGAAGGTCTCCATGCGGCCTGCTGGCGCTCCGAAGGCTGCGGTCAGTCTCCTGCCGAACTCCGGCACCTGCGCCATCACCGACAGCAGCACCGAGGTGGCCCGCATTTCACGGTCCCGGTCGCTTTTCAGCGCCGACACCGGAAAGAGCCGGGCCTCCCTCCAGGACTCGTTCTCCGCCAAGCTCTTCTTGGCCACCTTGGGCAGGGTAATCTTCTTCTTCGCGGTACGAGGTCGAGCAGTCCGCTTCCGCAACTCGCCACCGTCTTCGGGCTGACGAGGAGACGGAATAGCCTCTGGCGTTCGTTGGGAACTCGGCTCGTCGCCCGAGGCCAGGGCCGAGGCCGTCGCGTCTTCCTGATCGTCGATCGCAGCGTTGTCCTGCGCTTCTACTGCTTCCTCGTCGTCCTCGATGTCGACGCCGAAGTCCTTGGCCAGGCCGCCTAGACCGGTGTCGTAGCCCTGACCGACAGCGCGGAACTTCCACTCTTCTGCGCGCCGATACAGCTCACCGAAGATAATCGCGCTCATCGAGTCGACATCGTCGATGACAAAGCGAAGAAGGTCCTCACCGGCTCCGTCGGCCAGTGACAGCCGCACGTCCTCAAGTTCACCGAAGCGAGCTCCGTTGTACCGGCTGGCAGCCACGACGATGCGGTCGACGTGGGCCGGGACTGCAGTCAGGTCGAAGCTGATCCGGTCCTCGTTTCCGTCCGCCGTTGGCGCTTTGCCCAGGAGCTGCACGCTCCCGTCGGCCGCAACCGGGTTGTTGTAGAAGTAGAAGTCGGTGTCGCTACGAACCTTGCCGTTCAGATCCAGCAGCAGAACCGAGACGTCTGCATCGCCTTCGCCGGTCGGGCTCCCCCAGCCCAAACTGACGATCACCGAACCGACGTTCTCGCTCAGGGCTGACAGAGCCACATTCGAGCCCTTGATCATTTCGTGCACAATACCCCCCAACGGACGCAAGCCGGGCGCGCGAGCGTTCGCGTCCCAGCCGTCTGACAAGCGACGCAATGTGACACGCCGCACACAAGTAACTGTAGTGCCCACGGAGTCGAGCACGGGGGTCAAACGGGATCTTCGGATACGCCCCTGCTCAGATGCAGTAATGGCTCAGGCCCCCAGACAAAGCCGGGGACCTGGGCCTAACGCCGCACATGATCACTCATACTCGCGCAACAATTCTTCGATCTTGCGGTTGGCGATCTCCTGCCGCCCATCGATGCACTTGGCATAGCGGCTCAGCAGGACCTCAACGCTGTTGCCCGCACGCTCGGCGACCTCCGTCGGGTCCACCCCGGAGTTGAGCCAGGTCGACAGCGCCGAGTGCCGGAGGTCATACGGGCGAGCCGCGAGCGGGGAGGCGACCGCAGCCGGCGGAAGCGCCAGCGCGCGGGCCTCCTGCCAGACGCGGTAGTACGTCGAGGAGCCGACCACTCCCCCGCGTTCGTTGGTGAACAGCCGCCCGTCCTCCGCAGTACCGAACGTGTCGAGGTGCTCCCGAAGGATGGCGACGAGCTGGGGCGGGATCGGTACGGGCCGGACCTCTTCCGCCGGCCTGTTCTTGAGGCCTCGGTGGTCGTGGGTCTCGCCGGAGTCGGTCCACTGCTTACCGACACTGGGACGTGTCCGGTTCAGCAGTGCCGTCCCCCAGCCGTTCTCTGGCAACTTCAGATCTACCGCGGTGAGGCCGACGGCCTCGGCGGGGCGAAGGGCTCCGTAATACATGCAGGCGAACAGCCCTACGAGTCGACGACCACGCGCTCGGCGATACCCACCGACGTACGAGACAGCCGTGAGGAGCGAACGTGCCTGCACCGGATTGGCTACCACTCGCGGATCAACCTCACCGGCCACCTTCGGCTTCTTCCAGCGGATAGCCGTAATCGGGTTCTCTTTGAACTCCCCGAGGTCCACGGCGTAATGCAGCGCGTTGACCAGTGTCCGCCGCTTGCGCCTTACGGTTTCCGCAGCCGCCGCTGTCCCGTCCAGCTTCAGTTTGAGCGAGTCCAGAACTGCCCTCCCTATCGCAGCGTCGCCAAGGTCCGAAAGAGGACGTGAAGCCTTGGCCACCCAGTGCAGCGTGTTCGCGATCTCGGTCGGCAATTCGCGATCACCGGGGCCAGGCAGGACGAAGGCCCAGTTGCGCAGTGCCTTCCTGAGCAGATCGTCGGACGGCCGCCCCTGACGATCGTCGAGGAGAGCCATCGTCACGGCAGTCAGCGACTCGTTGATCCCGTTGCGCGTGTTCGGTGCAGCGTGCGGCCATTTCATGGCGAGATACTTCAGAGCGAAGGCGTACCAGGTTGTCGAAGGCGCCTTCTCGACCATCGAGTCAGGCAGTCCCGTGACCGTGTCGAACTCTTCGCCGTCACGGGTGGCGCGGAGGAGCTTGGCCCGGTAGTGGTCCGCAAGCCCCTTGGTGCGGAACTGTTCGGAGAACACGTTGCCGGCAACAGTCCACCTGACGTCATAGGACGACTTCTTGGTGTTCCTCTTCCGGACCCCCCAGACCTTGACGTCGAGAGACTTCATGCCGTGGCCCGCTCTCGGGCGTTCAGCCATGCGTTGAAGTCACTGCGCCACACACGCAATTCTCCGTTCGGCAACTTGAAGGCCTGGGGCGCCTCCCCCAACTCGCGCCAGCGGTAGAAGGTCCGACGTGAGATGCCCTTGAGTTCGGCACAGACCTCCCGAACGGTCATCAGCTCGTCTTTCACGTCGACGCTCCTTCCTGGCTGAACTGGTCACATAGGGCTTCGCGGGCGGTTTCGCGGTTGAGCTGGAGGTCTCGGGCGATGGTGGCGGCGAGGACGGATTCGCCGGGGGTGTGGCCGTGGCCGGCGTACTGCCAGTCGGCGAGGACGAGGACTGTGTCCGGCTCGCAGTCGTCCAGACCGAGGGCTTCACGTTCCTGAGCGGCGCGGAAGTCGGTGCGCGCCTGTCGTAAGGCGCCGAGAGTGGTGGAGTAGCGGCGGGACTTGGAGCTGAAGTGGCCGCGGAAGCCGAGCATGTGAGCCCAGGCCCACAGGCGGCGGTCGGGGTACAGCTCATCGAGGTCGCGACATGCTGTAATCAGGCGGCGGGCGTGGTCGGGGACGCCGTGGCGGTCGAGCTCAGCGAGTTCGCCGATGCGGCGGTCCAGGGTGCCGGTGTTCTCGGCCGCTTTGGTGGCGTACTTGGCTACGTAGGAAGCCACGGCCTGTTCGGTGATGTCGGAACCGTCGCCGAATGCCTTCACGGGGCGTATGTCGAGCTGTCGGCCCCAGCGGAACGTGCGGGCCGGTTGGTCCCCGGCAGCGGGCACGCTCACGCTGCTGTAGGGGTGAGCCGTAGCCGCGCGGATGGCGTCCGTGAGCAGGTCGGTGCTGGCCCACGACGGCGGCGGGGAATGGGGGCCGTCGGGTCCGTCGAGGCGGATCACGGCATGGAAGTGGATGGCACCGCGCTTCTGGAACTCGGCGACCTTGCCGTAGGAGACTCGGCAGACCTCTTTCAGTTCCCGTTGGGTGAGGCCGGCGCGGGCGGCGATCTCACGGCGGAGCCGGTTGACGAACCTCATCCACAGTTCGCCAGCGTGGTTGTTGAACAGCACCGCGCTGGCATAGTCGTAGCTCGTAGGGTCCAGGGCCGTGCCGAGGTCTGGGTCACCCTGGGCGTGTTGGGCGCCACACCGGCAGACGCCACGGTCGGGCCGGTTGTGGACAGGACCGAACGAGGGGGCAGTGAAGGTGGCGAAGACTCGGGGGTGATCGCGGACGGTGGCCGGGATGTCGCGGCGGTCGTCGCCGGCGAGACCGGCGCGGATCAGGTGGTACGTGTCGCCAGCGTAGGTCCAGGCGCAGGCGGGGCATCGGGAGGCCCGGCGGTTGCCGCAGGCGACGCGAAGGCGTCCGCCCGGCTCGTTCTCGGTGTTGTAGTGGTGCAGGGTCTCGCCGGTGACCTTGTCCTTGTGGAGGACCCAGCCGCGCAGGTGAATAGGGTCGGCGCATCCTCCCGTGCGCTTGATCTGGTCTTGCCAGCGGCTGAAGCCGGGTTCCCCGGCCACCCTCAGCACGTCGCCGAGGGTGATCGGGTCCAGGTCCGCCAGAATGGTTGCGTCGGTCACGCGAATACCTCCTGGCGTGCAGTCAGGAATGCGTGGCCGATCCATCGCGTGTAGGCGGGCGGGATGGCTTCGGTCAGCTCCTCGTGGACATCGGTCCAAGTGATCTTCATGGCGTGCTGCATCTCGGCGACCGAGGCCTTGCCGCCACCGTCGCCGTAGGCGGCCACATACGGGCCGTCGCGGTAAACGCCGTGGCGCCAACCGCGCACGTACCCCCGATGCTTGGGATGGGCCGGCTGTGCGGTGGCCCAGCGGCCGAGTTCGAAGTTGCGGTGGCGCAGTACGCCGAGGCCGAACATCTCGCCGCACAGCGTGAGGTCTTTACGGATCTCCGCACGGCCGTTGGGCTGCTCTATGACGTACGGAAGCCCGGAGGCGTCGAGGAGTTCCCGGGTCGGTGCGACCAGGTCCTCGTGGACGCCTCCCCAGCCCTGGGACTGGTTGGTGCCCACGGTCAGGCCACACTTGTTCTGGCACGGCGGGGAGGCGTGCGCGAGGGTGTACCGCTCAATGTCGCCGGTCGTGATCAGTCGGCCGAGGTATTCCAGCGCGTCACCGCGGTGGTAGGCGAAGGGGTAACGGGGGCGGTCGGCGATGTCGCAGCCGTCGACCGCGAACCCGGCCCGGTGGTATCCCATACCGGCGCCACCGGAGCAGGAGAACAGATCGAGTACGCGAAGGAGCGTCACTGCTCACCTCCCGGCATGGGCCAGGTTGGCGGCGGGGGCGGTGTGGCCGGTGCCCTTGCAGGTCGGGCAGTCGACGCGGACCGTGGCGCGGGTGCCGTCGGCGTTGCGGGTGCCGGCGTCGATGGCGACCGAGGCGAAGCCGTCGCAGTCGCGGCAGATGGGAACATTCGGGGCGTGCTGAGGCATGATGAAGTTGACCTTTCGGGTCCGTTGGATCTGGAAGGTGGGAAGGCGCCCGGAGCGGACGAAACTTGGCGGTAGAGGCCGCTCCGGGGGCCGTTCAGCGGCGCTTCGTCTCCGAGGCGAGCAGCGAACGCAGGACGACAGCGCACACGGCGACCGAGACCGCAGTGATGGCGACCGCCAGCAGCATCGAGACCAGGACAGCGCCGACGACGAGGACTACGGCGGTACCGCCGCCGACGAGGACGACCAGCGCACCGGGGGTGAGCTGGACCGTGGGCCGGGACGACGCGGGAGCCGCCGGGAACATCGGGACGTGCTGCGTCGCCGGGGGGCTGGGGATGATGACGGTCGGCTCGACGACGGCCGGCGGGGTGACGTGGCCGGTCGGGGTCGGCATGGTGGGGATCTTCGGACGGAGCATGGGATGTTCTCCTTTCACTTCGTGGCGGTGTCGATGGCGGGGGCAAGGAAGCTGTCGGCGAGGAGGTAGCCGCCGATCAGCAGCACGACGACGAGCCACCAGGGCGGGCGGACGAGCTTGATGCCGACCAGGCCGAGGCAGGCGATGAAGAACCACAGCGGCACGGTCATGAGCCGGTCTCCCTCAGCGGACGGGGCAGCGGTGGCCCTGGGCGGCGATCATGGCGGGGCTCACGTCGTCGTACTCGGCGGACCATCCGCAGTCGGGGATGGTGCACGCGGCGACGTACTTGATCTGTCCCCGCCGTCCGTGCGCAGTGCCGACCTGAGTGGTCCCGATACGGTGCAGCGTGCGCCAGATCTGATACAGACCCATGAGGTGAACTCCTTCGTTTATTAGGCGAGTTGGGCAGCGATCGCGTCGGCCATCGAAGCGGGGACGCCGAGGCGGGCGCGCAGGGTGTTGGTGTCGATCGGGGAGCCGGTCCGGGACTGGTGGTCGGCGGCGACCTTGCGTGCGTGAGCCACCAGCGCCGCGGGGACCGCCACGGCCGAAGCCGAGGGCGGAGCGGGCGTCGGGTCGGCGACAGGCAGGGCCGGGGTGTCGTCGACAGCGGCAGCCGGGGCAGGCTCCGGGGCGGGCGCGGGCGCCGGTTCGCGCTCGACCTCCAGCACGGGGGCGGTGGCCGGGGGCGCGGCAGGTGTCGGCTCGCCGGCGGAGTGGGCGAGGAGGGTGCCGCCGAGGAACGCCAGGGCGGGCCATCCGGCGATACCGAAGCGCAGCCAGGCCGGGGGGTGGGCCAGGTCGAGGAAGCCGGCCGTGGCGACGTTGGCGCCGAGCGAGGCGACCAGGGCGATCAGGAACCAACACCAGGCCAGCCGGGACGGGCCGGCCGAGCGCAGGCGGCGCCAGGCGGCGACCAAGAGCAGGTCGACGGAGACCGGGTAGGCCCAGGCCTTCCAGCCAGACTGTCCGGCCGCGGACGCCAGATCGTGAAGGTGGGCGAAGGACAGCGCACCGGCGATCACGGCCTGTACGAGGACGGCGTCCGGGCGAACGATGGGGCGCATCGCGGTTCCTCCTTCCTAGGAGTCGAGCTGGGGCGGGGCGGGGATCGAAGTCCGGCCGCCCCACCCGGGCGGGGCTTCAGTCGGTGGGGGCTTCGCCACTGCCCCAGCAGGTGAGGCACAGGACGGCTTGCCGGTCGTCGGTGAGACGGCCTTTGCGGGCGCCGACGCGGACGGCTTCGGTGATCTCGCCCTTGCCGTCGCAGTCGGGGCACTTCGGCGGCTTGGGAGCTGGGCGGCGGGTGCGCTTGCCGGTGGTGGCCACGGTCACCACCCCTCGCCGGGGTACTCGGGGCCAGCGTTGGGGTCGTAGCCGGGCGGGAAGATGCCGGGCGGCGGTTCGGGGAGCGAGACTGCCAAGGAGGCACTGACGGACTCCACGAAGTCGAGGTCAGCGCCGGTGGTGTCGGCGTACAGGGCGAGCTGTCCGAGCATCACCACCGTGCGGGCGAAGTCCTCGCAGTTGGGGCACATGGCGGGTGATCTCCTTCATCGGGCATGGCTCGGGTAGGGACCTGGCGTGAGACGGTCACGCCGACCGGTGAAGCGGGGAGGATCAGGCGGCTTCGGCCACCGCGGGCGACTCGATGGGGACCAGGTCGACCAGCGGGCGGAAGCGGGCCAGTTCCGGGATATCCGGGGTCAGGTCGGCGTACCGGTTGCAGGCCGCTACCGCTTGCCGCATCGAGGTGTGCGGGGTGCGGATGCGGACCCATTCGCCTGTGGAGTAGCCGACCACGGCCATGCCGCGCCGGTTGTTGGGGATCTGCGTAGCGACGAACACGGCGTGCGGGGAGATGTCTCCGAAAGCCATCTTGGCGGTGGCCTCGTCGTTGACGCGGTGGACCACCCGGCCGGTGAGCTGGGCACGCAGCATGGTGATGCCGTCGCCGAGTTCGGAGCCGAAGCGCTGGCCATAGATGTCGAGGAAGATGCCGGCCGCGCGCCCGAGTTGGGCCAGCCGGACCAGCGCGGTGACGATCCGGTCCCGGCGGGGATCTTGCCGTTTGGTGGTCAGCGCGAGTTCGGCGATCTCGTCGATGGTGACCACGATCGGCACCGGACGCAGTTCCTCGGGCAGGTCCCAGATGTTCGCGGCGATCGCACCGTCAGGGGTGTCCGCGCCGATCCGCTGCTCACGCCGGATCACGTCGTAGATGCCTTCCATCCTGCTCACGAGTGCTTCGAGGAGATCGGCGGCATCGTCGGGGTTGTCGGCGAGAGCAGAGAGGCGGCGGGCGAACGGACCAAGCTCGATCTTTTTGCAGTCGATCCCGACCAGCGCCACCGGCTGCGAGGCGAGTTCCTTGATCACGGTGCGTTGGGTGACGGACTTCCCGGACTGCGTGGCGCCGACCGTGATCGAGTGCGGTACCTCGCGGTAGTCGCGGTAGTGCACCGAGCCGTCTTCAACCAGCGCAATCGGGATCTTCAACAGGCCCCGGTCCGTCCGAGCCGGCATCTGCACCCGCTTGAGCACGTCGTAGCCGGTCAGGGCGATCTCGACAACGCCCGGCTTGACCTCACGGGAGGTGACCTGATGGACGCCGAAGGAGTGGCGCAGCCGATCGGCGGCGGCGGAAAACTCGAAGGCGTCCTGACCGGGCCGCATCTTGATCCGCAACCGCAGGCCGGTCCGGGTCGGCCGCACCCACATCAGGCGGGGCACCCGCTGTTGCGGTACCGGCTTGTTGAACCAGCGCGCCAGCGCCAGGCGCAGGCGAGAGGCCGGCACCGTGAGGTGGCAGGCGTCCATCACGGCCGCATAGCGCCAGCGGACCCGCACCGTGGCGAGCAGCACGCCAAAGGTCAGCCAGTACCAGACGGGGCGGCGCCACTTCAGCAGCAGCGCCAGCCCGACCAGGACCGCGAGCGCGATCACTAACCGCGTCATGGCTTAAGCCGCCTTCGGCTTCGCGGCAGCGTCCACCAGCGAGGTCACCGCGATCGCCCGGAAGCTGATCCCGTGCCGCTTCTGGCCGTTGAACTCGTTCTCCCACGGCCGGGCAACCAGGCCCGTGAGGGCGACCGGCGTACCCATGGCGAGTTCACCCGACAGGCCCGGTTCCGGCACGGCCACTGTGACAACCTCTGCGTTGCCGTTCATTACGAACAACACATCCACGGTCCACAGGGTCTCGCCGCTGTCCCGATCCACGGCCACCTGGCCGGTCTCACGGTTGGCGACCTTCTTCTGCGGAGGCTGCGCGACCATCACGGTCGCGCCGGAGGTCTCGACGGGGATCTGACGCATCTCTGTCTCCTGATTTTCGGGAGTCGGAACCGCCTTGTCCGACGGTGAGATCAGGAGATCGCGAAAGGTGGTGGACACATCACGGTCCGTATGGACGTTTAGGGACGTCTGAGCTATCGTCAAAAAGTCCCCGATACGTCCCCCCAGAAGGGCACGTCATGGCGAACGAGCGTCTGCGCGCGACGATTTCGGCAAAGGGCGAGACGATCCAGTCGGTTGCTCAGCACGTCGGCGTAGACCCGAAGAGCGTCGAGCGGTGGATCACCACCGGCCGCACACCACACCGAGGACACCGGTGGAAGGCCGCTAGCTTCCTGGGCGTTGACGAGGTGTACCTCTGGCCCTCGGTCGAGAAGCAGGCCGAGACAGCCAGCACTTCTGAGCTGATCACGTATTACCCGCACCGAGGCGCGGTTCCCGCGTCGTTGTGGTCATCGCTCATCGAGAAGGCGACAGACCAAGTCGGGATCCTCGTCTACGCAGGCTTGTTCCTCTTCGACAGCCACCCGGACCTGCCGGACCTATTGGCGGAGAAGGCGAAGGCTGGTGCCCAAGTGCGCATCCTCCTGGGCGACCCTGACTCAGAAGCAGTCCGACAGCGGGGCGAGGAGGAAGGCATCGGCGGCGATCTGGCGGCGCGCGCACGTATCACCCGTCGCTACCTCGAACCGGCGATGACCACGCCAGGTGTTGAGGTTCGACTCCACGACACCATCCTCTACAACTCGGTTTACCGGTTCGACGATGACGTGTTGGTGAACCCGCACGTCCTCGGTGCGCCGGCCGGACAGAACCCGGTCCTGCACTTCCGCTACCTCCCCGGCGCCCGCACATTCCGGCACTACATGCGGAGCTTCGACTACGCATGGGAGCGAGGACGGCCCACGTAGCCCATCGCTTCGGCACCGAGGCATGCGACGCTGGGTGCATGGCACGCGTCGACTACTTCAACGATCCGAACGCCCCGAAGGCGAACAGCATCGTTCCCTCGGTCACGGCGGTGGCCACGAACGATGCTGGGGAACTCCTCTTGATCCACAAGACGGACAACGATCTGTGGGCGCTCCCCGGAGGCGGGGTTGATGTTGGAGAATCCGCTCCCGACGCAGCCGTGCGCGAGACAAAGGAAGAAACTGGGATCGATGTGGAGGTGACCGGCCTAGTCGGCATCTACACGAATCCGGCGCACGTCATGGCGTACGACGACGGCGAGGTCCGGCAGCAGTTCTCCATCTGCTTCCGGGCGCGCATCACCGGCGGCGAGGTACGGACGAGCAGCGAGAGCAAGGAAGTCGCGTTCGTCGCTCCGAGCAAGCTGGACGAGCTGAACATCCACCCGTCCATGCGCATGCGGATCGATCACGGTTTGGCCAGCCGACCCGAGCCCTACATCGGCTGATCAGCGAGACGCGCACGCGTACGGTCAACAGCGGCGCCCAGGTACGGCCGAGCTTTGCTGATCGCGGTGTGCACCTCGCTGCCCGGCTCGTACCGAACCAAGATCTCATCAATCCGCCGGTCAAAGTCGAAGGACTGTCCCGCGGGGCCAGTGGTCATGTCGGCGTAAATCAACGCGTCCAGAACCGGCGAGTCCTCCCGCTCGTACACGGCCAGTTCAGCAGTCAGGCCGCGCTGCTCAGCCTCATACGCGGCGCCGGAGTGGTGGGCGACCAGCCGCACGAGACGTGAAGGCGCACCGAGCGTTTCCAGGTAGCGCGCACCGTCGAGCGGGTGGAAACCGGTGTCCCTCAGTCCCGGGGCGTAACCGATGTCGTGTAGCCATGCGGCAGCGATCAGGAGGTCACGGTCATCTTCGGCCACGGCCGGCGAAGCCTCGCGAGCACGTTGGGCGACAGCTTGGGTGTGCAACCAACGGTTTCCGAGCGGAGGCAACAGGGACTCAGCCAGTTCGGCCGCCCCCTGGGGCGTGTCCAAGGCAGATGACATGGAACGCACGGTAGCGGACCAGGCAGACAGACGGACAGCCCTGTTCAGACGCTCCGGATCTTGGCGCGGTGGAAGTTTCCCTACATCATCAAGGCTCGCTTCGCTCGCGGGTCCGGCGGTCAACAGCGCTCTTGGGACATCGCCAACCCGACCGCCGCACCCTCCGCCCAAGCGCATCAACGGCCGCTCCCGGCCCGCATGCCGCCGTCACCACGATCCGGCCTCAGGAAGGGAAAGACGCAACAGCAACTCGACCCCAACGCCCCGCTACCGGGGCCACCGCGTACCCCTTTCCACCCGGTTGCCTACTTCCGGTAGGTCGGATCAAGACCCGAGGGCCGCGCCAAGCGCGGCGGCGCCGGCCGGTCGCCGCCGCGCCGCCTCCATGTCTTCGCCACCGGCCGCACGTCGCCGCCCGTCCGTCGCCGCACGCAGCGGCCACATTCCAACACGGGCACGGGGACGAACGGTGATCCCTAACGGTGAAGGTCAGAGACGCTTTGTGTCACCGAAAGAGGCCGGATCGTGGTGACGGCGGCATGCGGGCCGACGCTGCCAGATGCGCTGGCGTTCGTACGGCCCGCTGCGCACCGAGCCACTGGCCGGACGGCGGGCGCGGCCATGAGAGGGACAACCCCTCTGCGGCTGGGGCGGTCGGCTCCGCGACTTTAGCCAGCCACTTTGGCGCGAGCCTCGAAGATCATGGCCCCAACGTCGTGCTTTAACGGGCAGGTCCACAGACTGCCCGACGCGCCGGAAGCTTACGGGGCCATGATCACTCGCGCCAAAGCAGCTCCCGGCCAAAGTCGCTCCACCGACCTCATTATTCGGCTGACTCCTGCGTGGGGCGAATGCCACACTACGTCTCATGGATGAACTCGATCTCTCGCTTTATAAGCAAGTTGGGAAACGGCTAGCGTGGGGAGTCGTAGATAGATTCATCAACAGCGGCGCAATCGATATAGAGGGCATGACCGACGAGGAAGTAGTAAGCGCTGCACTATTCGACATCCTCAATGAACCAGACTCTCGCGATTCAGCGAACGAGCGGGAAGATGAGTCGCCCGACGATGAATTTTATTGGGTGACCGATCACTCTACCGACCTATTCCGCAAGGCGACCGAGGCCCTGGATGCCGAGGAGTACTGGTTTTCAATCCTCTTCTACGCCACGTGGGTCGAGCATTGGATAAACAACATCCTGATCAGCCTGAGCCGCCGCTCTAACGTCCCCGAAGGAGTAGCGGTGGCCCTGGTCCGCAGTTGCAGCTTCCATCTGAAGGTGAAGGACGTGTGGACGTCATTGGGTGCGACACCGATCGAAAAAGACATCATACGCAACATGACCGACCTCATGGAACTAAGAAATGGGTTTGTGCACTATAAATGGCAGGCTCGAATGGCATCAAGCAAGGAGAGCGAGGATCAACGGTTGAAGCAAGTGGCATTCGAAGGGCAAAAGCTTATTGCAGTCCTGCAGGAAATCGAGGACCAAGTCCTATTCCATGGGCGCCGAAAATCACTTCGCGCTCAGATCGGACTCCACGACTGAGCCACCTGATTCCCCGGCGCCCGTACAAAGCGTCCCCTGTCTCGTCGGCGCTGCGACGGGAGACAGCGCGCAGACCAGCGCCTGATCGAACTCCTAAGGCGGCCGTCAGCGCGAGTGCTGTACAGCAGCTAAGTAAAGCAACCACCGCAGCCACTCCGGACCACTGGCGGCCACAGGCACCCGTTTGACGTGCCCAGGAGACCTCAGCGACCACTGTGCCCGTAGTTGGCATCGAGGGGCAGCGTCACGCAACGCCTGCACGGGGCGCCGTTCTCAACCGATGAGCGGCGCCCCACAGGCTTGACTCGGTCATTGGGACTCCACCGGCCGCGTGGTACCCGATCGACCCGATGATGAGGCCAGACTTAAAGCCTTGGCCTATACGGGCGCCGCCCACACCATCGGCCGGCGCTCGTCGCCCTGACTCAGACATGGAGACTCCGCCGGCCGCGCTGCCGAGCTACTGAACTCGACTTCGCGCCAACGGACCACACGAAGATCCTGAACGTGGCAACCTGCCTCCATGCAAGAACACTGGGACCTTTCAGGGCGCGACGTCGTACCAGACCTGCGTGCTATGGCACGACCCGGCGACGTGGGTGCAGCCATCCTCCACGCGATGCTCAGCTGCTCAGGAGCACAATGGGCCCCACCCTATGAAGAAGTGCGCAAAAAGATGCAAATCAGGAGCAAGCAGGTCGCCCCTGAACTTCAGAGGCAAGCAGATCAGCGCTTCCGGACGTACATGACGCTGTTTCGCGGAATCGGTCTGCTATACGAAGAGAATGGCACCCTGCATTCGACCGAACTGGGCGAAAGAATACTGCTCCTCCTGAACGACCAATATCAGCGAATTGATGATTTTGGCCAGCAAATTTTCCTCACCTATCGCACCCAACTCGCCCAAATGGTAGCTCCCGCTCTGGCCCGATATCAGCTTGCCAACCCTCTTACCCGAGACACTTACCCCCCGGGAACTGACATCAGGCCGCTCCTGGCCATCTGGCGCATCATGAGGAAACTAGACAACAAGCTCCACTGGGAGGAGCTGGGGCGATGCGTGACGACGTGCCTGCAGGAGTCTGATATTGAGCCAGCGATAGAAAAGATTTCTCAAGCACGCTTGCAGGCCGGGTACAACCCAAACGACCCAGGCCTGATGGAGCAGATTCTCGGCCCCCGGCGCCCTGACGATGGAGCAAATCAGTCCGACAGGCTAGACACCTGGTTCTCTCGCGCTGCCTTCAAGAACCTTTTCCTGGAAAACCGCGATCGGCCAGACGGGTATCGCTATCTCGAACAAGAATTCGTTCCACTCCTCGACGAAACCATTGAAGCCTCTCCCGCACCGGAGCACTTCACAGATCGTGGAGAGTATGTGCGTTGGCTTGGCGCGGCATCATATAAGCCGTCTCCCATCCAGGCCGACTCAGACATCAGACTCAAAAATCTGATCGTTGACAAATGCCGCCGCTACGGAGGACGCCAGATCGTAGCGCTCGTCGGCCCCGCGGGAACTGGGAAGACGAGAGTAGCCCAAAATGTCGCCATGACCCTCGCGGAAGGGGACAGCACACGGATTCTGACAGTTCAATTCCATGCAGCATTTACTTATGAGGAGTTCGTTGGAGGGCTTGCTCCTAGCAACGGAGGCTTCGCCCCTTCACCCGGAGCACTAGTGCAGATTAACGATGCAGCGCTGGCATCACCTGATAAGACGCACGTACTGATCGTCGACGAGCTAAGCAGAGCCGATGTCGCGAATGTACTCGGAGAACTACTCACTTACATCGAGTATAGGAATCGCCCGTTCCTCGTTCCAGGTCTAAACAAACCGGTTTCTATAGCACCGAACTTGGTCATAATCGCCACGATGAACCCTACTGACCGAAGTGTCGTTAACATGGACGACGCTTTGGTCAGAAGGTTGCGGCAGGTGGAAATTCCGCGCAGTCGTGACGCCCTCGACACAATCCTGCATGAGGCCGGCATGGCGAGCGACCTGAGGAGTCACGTACTGCAATGGTTCGATGGCCTCCCTGAAGACGCTCCCTTCGGACACGGTCTATTCGTTGGAATGCGTGATGAACATGATTTGCACGACCTGTGGCATGAATCACTGCGATACTTCTTGCGTCGAGGCGGTATTACTACGTACCCCAACCCTGAGAAGATCGAAAATGGATACGTCTGGAGGCACCCGAAGTACGGCTGGGCCGCTTCAGGCACCGAGGAAGAGGCGTGAGAACCACGACGTACGGTCGCCTTCAGCTCACCTATCAGGAAGTGGGTCACTCCCTGGAAGAGCTGAAGAATCTCTCTTGGGCCCAATCGAAGGTGGCCTCTATTCGACCAGGTCGATTCGGATTCGACATTGAAATCGGGCCATACGCTGGCACGATCGTCATCCATGAGGACCTTGTCATCACTGTCGAGGAAATGGTTCCGGGAACTGTCGACGCCTGCCTCAATCTTTCGTCTAGCGGGCGAAGGCAAGCCCCACAGACAGCTCAGTCCGGTTCAACCCTACCTCCGCTCGCGGCGATTGCACGAGAATTTTCCGCCATGGTCGAAAGGGAGTTGATGTCCGGAGTGCAAAAGGAATACATAGCAACTTCTGCACGTAGTAGTCGAGTCAGAGGAAAGATCCATGTCGGCGAAACAGTGCGCACATTGTGGAGCCGTGGCCGGCATGACCTCTTGGCAATCCGCTACCGTAACCTATCCGAAGACACCGAGGTAAATAGGTACCTCCTTGCCGCTTGCAATCGTGCCGAGCATCTACTTCGCGATCACGATGAGGCAAGAATAACGGTGCAGCGATGCATGCAAATGCTTTCGGGAGCCCAGATGCTCCCCGATCCAGCGTTCCCATCACTTTCTCCCAGAAACAGCGCAGATCTCCAAGCGACTCTCCGCATGGCGGAAGCCATAATACGCGGCGTCCCGTTCAATTTTCGAAAGGCAGGCACTTCTCCCTTCAGCGCCTGGGTCAACATTGATCGAATCTTCGAAGAGGCTGTGCGTACTCTCTGCCAAAGTACAGTCCCGCCTAATTTCACGGTGACAGACGGAAAGTCTCAGAAGATTCCTCTCTTTCATGCAATCGAAGGAGAGGGGGAGCCTATGCGTAAAAGAGCCGATCCAGATATCGTGATCAGGGGAAATGGCAAGACCGGTTTGCTTGACGCAAAATACAGGAAGTCAGGTGAAAAAGTCACCGAAGACGAGATATACCAGCTCATCGCTCATGCTGGCGCTTTCTCGGCCGATGCCGCTGCACTCGTGACACCAGCTCTGCACGACCGTCCAAGTATCCGACGATTGGGCCGTGTCAGCACGGGGTGCTCCGTAGACGTCATCACAGTCGACCCCACTCAAGCAGATGAGATGACCGACCTGATCGGACAGTGGACGACGAGGCTAGCGCAGTGATTTAGCTCACATGGGGATGATCGGTGAGGCATGCTGTGTTCACAACACACTGTCATGTCCCCATGGCTGTACGGGCGCACCGCCAGAGTCTGATCACCGTGGATGGGTGCGCTAGAGACCACGCTGTCAGTCCGAGCTTCTAGGATCTATCGCATGGACAAGGGTGAGCCCGGTTGGGCGTACGCTGACCTCTTCAGCGGTTGCGGCGGCATGTCGGCCGGCTTGGCAGCAACGGGCCAGTACGAGGCGATTTACGCTGCCGACAACGATGAGTGGGCGAACGCCACTTACGCTGCCAACCTCGGTCACACGCCCGAGCAGTTGGACCTGCTGACGCTGCAAGACGCAACCGCCCGGCGTGCATGGGCCGCCCAAATCCGTGACGCGGTCGGTGCCCGGCAGTTCCTGCTTGCAGGGGGACCGCCTTGCCAGGGCTTCTCTTCCCATGTCAAGACCCGTGGTGACCGCAAAGGCCGAAACCAACTCTTCAGCGTATTTGGTGATTTGGCCGTCACGCTCAAGCCGGATGTCGTCATGGTCGAGAACGTCGCTGACCTAGTGTCGGCCCGCTCGTGGGACTTGTTCGACGAGTTTCGCTCAAAGTTGCAGGACGCCGGCTACAACGTTCGAGCCCGAATCATGAACATGGCGCAGCTTGGTGTGCCGCAGGAGCGATTCCGCACTGTGGTTCTGGCGTCCTTGCATCAAATGCCCACGTTTCCTGCCGTACGCAACACGCCAGAGACTTTCGCTACTGTCAAAGAGTGGATTGGCCAGCTCCCACCTATTGCCAGCGGCGAATCTAACCCAGATGACCCGATGCACGTCACGTCGCGTCATCGACCGTCGACGATCGAAATCCTGAAGCAGGTCCCCCATGACGGCGGCTCACGTCCGGCGGGAGTCGGCCCGGAGTGCTTGGACCGCACACGCGGCTCCTACGGTGGCTACACAGATGTATATGGGCGTCTGCCCTGGTCCGGTCCCGCACCTACCATCACTGCTCGATGCCGGACTCCTAGCTGCGGACGCTTCGCTCACCCAGAACAAGACCGCGGTCTGACAGCGAGAGAAGCCGGGCTACTTCAGACGTTTCCCGCGACATGGCAGTTCAAGGGCCCTTTTGACGACCGTTACAAGCAGATCGGAAACGCGGTGCCCCCGCTAGCCGCTCAAGCTTTTGGTGAGCACATTGCAGCCGGCATGCCACCAGTGGAATGTGAAGTCGGACTCTTTGAAGTGGCTGACAAGCCTGTTGGCAGCAGCTTCTCCGTACTGATTCCCGGCATCCGCAGGCGCGGAGGGTTGCTGGTCCAGTGACGCTCACTGCAATTGACGCGTTCGCAGGCGCCGGTGGACTCAGCCTGGGTCTCACCCGAGCTGGGTATTCGGTCAAATTGGCTTTCGACAACAGCCAAGTCGCCGTAGATACGCATCGCAAAAACCTTTCATGTCGTGCGGAAATGCTTGACGCCGCCACAACCAGCGGGGACCAGCTCCTTGAGCTTGCTGGGCTCAAGCGCGGCGAAGTCGACTTGCTGGCTGGCGGCCCCCCATGTCAGGGGTTCTCACTTCAGCGTAGAGGGGCACGGGAAGACCCTAGGAATCTCCTTGTTCTTCGGTATCTCGATTGGCTCGACGAGATGCGCCCTCGGGCGTTTCTCATGGAAAATGTTGCTGCCATCCAGAGCGTGCGCGGGAAACACCTTTTGCGAGCAGTCGAAGAGGCGGCTCAAGATCTAGGTTTCCAAGTTCACGCAGCGATTCTCGATGCGGCAAATTATGGTGTCCCCCAAAGGCGTCGAAGGGCTTTCCTAGTAGGGCTTCCTGCAGGCACCGATTTTTCCTGGCCAGCACCAAGGACGGAGCCCCCGCGGACGGTTGGAGACGCCATCCGGGATCTGCCATCGCCGCCCGAAGATGGGTCTATTCATCCGTCCTTCATGAACCACTACAGAGAAGCTAGGCTGAGCGCGCTCAACATTGAGCGGATCAAGCATGTCCCACCAGGAGGGGGCCGTGAGTATCTTCCTAAGCACCTCCAGCTTGCCTGCCATCAGGGGAACCACCGTCATCTGGATACCTATGGCCGACTGTCGTGGGATGAACCGGCTGTGACTATTACGGCGAGGTTCGACAGTTTCACCCGAGGAAAGTTCGGCCATCCGGAGGAACACCGATCGATCACTCTCCGGGAGGGGGCGCGTCTTCAGTCGTTCCCTGATGATTTCGAATTTCTCGGGAACCGAGAAGAAGGTGCCAGACTAATCGGTAATGCGGTTCCACCTTTGCTCGCACAAGCGATTGGGCAGAGCATCAAAGCAGCATTGTCGGGAACACAGGCAGCGAACGCTTCAGAACCGGTACAGATGTCTCTGTGGGGGGCTGGCGTCGCTGCCGTCTGAGAGGGCTCTCACTCAACAGCAGTCGTCAGCCTGTCCACGCGAATTATAGGTGGGCATGGAAAGCGCGCCAGGGGGCCGCCTCTACCCGTGTGACCAGCACGTATAAGTGGTGCACACGGGCCCTCAGAGCTTTCTGCGCAGTTCCACTTCTCGCCTGTGGCTCCTGGCAACGGCGGGCGGAGTCCACGAGGATCCCCGAATGTCGGCTTTCGCTCGTCGGGCAGAGTATCGGGACAGCGCAGGTCTGACCCTCGCCGGCAGGACCGCCATCTGGTCAGGCGCACAGCGAAACTGGCAAGATCTGGCTTGGCTGTCTGGAAGAGAGGGGACGTAGTGGTTCGTGGGGGGAACGCTGAGCGTGATGTCGCGATGGCAAAAATGTACATCGAGGGCGCGACGCTGACGGAGATCGGCAGAAAATACGGGATCTCAAGCGAGCGTGTCCGTCAGGTGCTCCAGAGTACCGGCGGGGTCACAGCGGACGTGTCCCGGGAGGCTCGGCGACGAGCCCGTGAAGCTGATCTGAACGAGAAGGTCGGCGAGTTCCTCGCCCAGCATCGGAGCACCATTGAGGGGTTCGCTGCAGCGGGCACACCACGCTCCGAAGTTGAGGAACGCTTCCACCTAGTGCACCCCGATGTACCGACTGCCGTGGTCAAGCAGAGCATCACGGCATCTAGCGTGCTATTCGACGTGGACTACCAAGAATTCAACTTTCCTGTGTCCGCCGTTGAGAGTGCCCTGTGGTACGCCCTCGCCCGAGAACTGGACCTCAAAGCGGACCGCGCAACTGCCATCGAGGATCTTGACCTGGCCGAGGCGCGCGAAGTCAGCGATGCCCTGCGCGGTGAGCAGTTGGCCCCAGAGACAGTCGCCACGGTGCTATGCCTGGTCAGCTCGGCAAGGGAGTACGCAAGGAAAACGCCTGTTGGCCTTTCGGCGCAACGCTACAACCGGCAGCGCGTCGCGATACTCCGGGAGCTGGGGCTCGAGTCGAGGCAGGGGGCGGCACCCTGGCCGCCCACCAGCCAGACGGTGATGAAACGCCTCGGGGCGGGGTCCTGGGCCGATGCCCAGTCGAGCGTAGGGCTCACCCCGGATAAGCGAGGGCGGCCACGCGGCCTGCTCGTCTTCAGGGAAGAGGACTACGAGCTCTCCGTCAAGAGATTCATGGAGTACGCCGCCGAGACGCAGCAGTCCGCGACGTTCGCGTTGTACGGGGCTTGGGTTGAGGCGGAGGAGCGCGCCGGGCGACGGTGGCCATCCGCCCCTTCTATTCGCTTTCACTACCGGAGCTGGATGGCAGCCAAGCGCGCAGCTTCGGCCTCGGCCGCGCCAGCAGCTCAGCGTAGGCTGCGGGGTAGCGTCGCGCCGGTGGGCACGCTCGCGTTGCACCACTTCCAGAAAGAGATCACGGCCTTTCTGGCCGAGCTGGAAGGGCTACACGCGACCGAGACGTCCGAGGCGATAAGGAGCTTCATCAAGCCTTTGATGACCGAGTTTGAGTTCCGCCGGAGGAGCTGGATCCGGGCCGCGGTGCTCGTAGATCACACCGTGGTCTCCCGACGCCTTGCCGATCCCACGCTGAAGTCCAAGCACCGTGTGGCTCTTACCCAGGATCCTCCCGATATCGACTCCGTTCTCACTGACATGTACCTTGACCGGCTTGGCAACGGAGACCCGCGTGTCACGGACGGGTGGTTGCGGCCGGAAGTCCAGGCGGAGCTAGATTCCATCCCGGATGAGACCGTGCTGCAGTACATGGTCCTACGAGAGATCCGGAACTACCTCACCCACATCTCCCAGGAGTCGACCGAGCGTCTGGGCTCGGCGCTGCGCAGGCTCGCGGAGTCTGACCCCAGGTTTGAACTCAGCCAACCGCTCACCGCTCGAGTACTGCTGAGCTGGCTGAGTTCGACGAGAGCCCGCCGCCTTCAGCTTCTGCTGGCGTGCGTGCCGTCCATTTGGCGCGCAATGGTGGTGGGAGAGACGCTGACGGATAAGTGACAGTGATCAGAGGTAAGTCGCCAGGTGGAGCTGCCCTCGTATGTGCGCACCGCGACTTCGGGGGAAGTCCCGCGCTGTGCACTTGAGAGGTGCCACCCCGAAAGACATCGCTTCCGTCCGCCCGTGGAGGCATCCAAGTGGGGCAGCCCGTAATCACGGCGGCTCTCACCCCGGTAGGTGGCGGCCGGCATCAGAGGGGAGGATCGATGGATCCGCACGGACCATTCGTGGACCGATCGCGCCCATAGCCACAGCCACACGGCTCTGACCAGCAGGGACGCTTCAGGTCCAATCGGCCTCCGGAGCCGTGTGCGCTAGTCAGGATCCTGCCGGGACACACCCTGTATGAGGTGCCCCAAGGCCCGTCATCAACGGTTTGCTGTGGACAGGGTCTTCGGGGACATGCAGAGTGCCGCCGAGGCAGCCGTCTGCCAGTGATCACGTGGACCCGGGCGGCGCTCCAGCGACGCCCGGAAGCGGTCGGTCTCGGTCACTCGGACCCCTACTCCGATGATGCTCGTGTCGCTCGCACGTACGAGGGTGCGGCGAACAGCGGTTCTCCGAGGCAGAAAGTGGCGATTGGCGGACGCGTTCAGGCCTTCGGGCAAACGCCCAGGTCGGCCATCCGAATAGCGCAACTCATCTGCCAATCACTGCCGAAGCGGCTTACGCGGTGGCCAGCTCGCACCACACGACCTTTCCCCGGTTGCCGTCTCTCGTCAGCGGCTGCCAGCCCCACAGGTCGGCGCACGTCCGGACCAGCGCCAGCCCTCGCCCTGCCTCCACGTCGATGACCTGCTCAAGCGGCACGGGCGGCTCCGGCGGCTCGGGGGCGGCATCCCATGCCCCGATCCTCAGCACCCCCGCCGACCAGCGCACCCGGAGTGCGGCTGGGCCTTTGGTGCGGCCTTCATCGACTCCGAAGCCCAGCTCGGCGCTTTTCGAACGCTCCTTCATAAAGTGGAGGCCGCATCGCTCGTTCCCGAGCGGTCACGCGACTTCATCCACAGGCTGACGAAGGAGCTGTGAGGTACCCCATGGATACCCCCGACACCTGGTGGAAGTCGTCCTACTCCGGACCCGGCGTCGGCGACTCATGCGTAGAGATCGCCAACCGCCGTACGCACATAGCCATCCGCGACTTCAAAGACCCGGGCGCCGGCATCCTCACCTTCCCCTCCGGGTCCTTCGCTCTCTTCATCGAAGCCCTGAAGGGCTACTCCACCATCACCGACTGCGCCAGGTTCCGCGGCTGATCCGGGCCCAGGTAAGCGTCACAACTCACCCAAGCCGTGCGGTCCTTCTCACGTCACCGGCCGACCGCGTCGGCCGACCGCGCCGGCAGCCGCTCCCGGAGGTGCGGACTGCCGGCGCCTGTTCCTGTGCCGGCCGGGGTTGGTCAGCCGATGCAGCCGGCGACACTGCCGGCAGGGCTGCAGTTGTCGGGCCGGTTTCCGACGACGGGGCTGCTGATCGGCGTCACCGGGCCGTAGCTGTCGTAGATCCCGCCGCCCGCCGCGCCGGGGCCGCTGGCGGTGTTGGAGGTGACGGGGCTGTGCCTGAGGGTGGCGGGCCCGCCGTCCTCTCCTCGCCGCCGATGTCACAGGGAGCGGGGCTGTCTCGTCTTCGATGGCAGAGATACGCGGTTCGAAGCGGAAGGTGATGGTTATGCGGGTTTTCGTGGCAGGTGGAACCGGGGTGCTGGGGCGGCGGCTGGTTCCACAACTCGTCGCCCGCGGGCACCAGGTGACCGCAACGACGACCAGCGCGGCCAAGTTGGGGCTACTGCAGCGGCTGGGCGCGGAAGGAGTCGTCATGGACGGCCTGGACGCGGCTTCGGTCGGCGAGGCGGTGGCCCAGGCCCGGCCGGAGGTGATCGTGCACCAGATGACCGCCATCTCCCCGGCACATGCCGGCAAGCCCGACATCAAGCACATGGACCGCTGGTTCGCCACCACCAACCGGCTGCGGACCGAGGGAACGGACCACCTGCTGGCAGCCGCCGAAGCGACCGGCGTCCCCCACGTCGTCGCCCAGAGCTACGCCAACGGGAACGGCATCCGCGAAGGCGGCTGGGTGAAGACCGAGGAAGACCCGATCGACCCGATGTCAGGGACCTCCGCCGCCCCGGGAATGACGGCGGTCCGCCACCTCGAGGAGACGGTCCTCAAGGCCGGCGGGGCGGTCCTGCGCTACGGCGGGTTCTACGGGCCGGGTGCCACCGACGACCAGGTGGAGCTGATCCGCAAGCGGCAGTTCCCGCTGGTGGGGCGCGCTACCGGCTACAGCTCGTGGGTGCACCTCGACGACGCGGCGACTGCGACCGTCCTGGCGGTGGAGCGGAAGGCGCGGGGCGTCTTCAACATCGTCGACGACGAGCCGGCCCCGGCGAACGACTGGCTGCCGTATCTGGCCGCGTGCGCCGGCGCGAAGAAGCCGATGCGGGTGCCCGTGTGGCTGGCGAAGCTGTTCGCCGGTGAGGTGGCGGTGCTCATGATGACCGAGGGGCGCGGCTTCTCCAATGCCAAGGCCAAGCGCGAACTCGGCTGGGAACTGCGCTACCCGTCGTGGCGGCAGGGTTTCAAGGAGGAGCTGGCGTGACGCGCACCGAGGAGTTCGAGAAGCTGCGGCCACTGCTGTTCTCGATCGCCTACCGGATCCTGGGCAGCGTGAGCGAGGCCGAGGACGCGGTCCAGGAGACCTGGCTGCGCTGGGAGTCCTCCCCGACGCAGCCTGCCTCCGCCAAGTCGTTCCTCTCGGCCGTGGTCACCCGTGTCTCGATCGACGTCCTGCGCTCGGCCCGGGTGCGGCGGGAGGAGTACGTCGGGCCATGGTTCCCCGAGCCGTTGCTGGCCGACCCGTACCAGGACCCGGAGCGCTCGGCGGAGCTGGCCGACTCGTTGTCGATGGCGGCCCTGCTGCTGCTCGAGCGGCTCAGCCCGCTGGAGCGGGCGGTCTTCGTGCTGCGGGAGGTGTTCGCCTTCGGCTTTCCGGAGATCGCATCAGCCGTGGGGAGGTCGGAGGCGGCATGTCGGCAACTCGCCGTGCGGGCACGCCGTCACATGGACGCGGGCCGACCCCGGTTCGAGGCCGACCGGCGCGAGCGCGAGGAACTCGCCGAGCGGTTCTTCGAAGCCTTCCGCGAGGGAGACGTCGACGCGCTGCGGGAACTTCTCGCCGCTGACGTGCACATGGTCGGCGACGGCGGGGGCAAGGCCCCGTTGTGGGGCAGGGAAGGGGCCGTCGGCATCGACGAGGTGGTCCGCCGGGTCGCCGCCTTCGCCCCGCTGTTCACTGGGGTCGGCGGCGCCGTGGAGTTGCACGAGGTCAACGGCCAGCCCGGCGCGATCCTCCGCGCCCGGGACGGCAAGGTCCTCGGAACCTGGGCGCTCGACATCCTCGACGGCCGGATCCAGGCCATCCGCGCTGTCATCAACCCCGACAAGCTCCGGCACATGGGCCCGGTCGCGGACGCCTGGGCGATCCTCCGCGGCGCGAGCCGGGGCCTCCGGTCCGCCGAACAGCGGTAGTCACATCCGCGCTTCCTGCAGGTCTTCATACAGACAGACAAATACATCTACCGGAGGACAGCATGACGCTGCGCGTTCCGAAGGCGGAGCTTCCCGCCGAACTCACCGAAAGCATGGTCAAGCAACTCGGTGCTGTACCCGAGCCCGTCGAGGTGGGGTGGCACAGCCCCGAGGTCGCCACGTCCAACTTGGAGTTCGGTGCCAAGGTGGGCGCGTGGGATGCGGCCGACGCGGCTCTCAAGTCGTTCGCGCACATGGCTGTCGCGGCACAGGTCGGCTGCAGCTGGTGCCTCGACGTCGGCTATTTCCAGGCGCAGAACGAGAACCTGGACCTTGCCAAGGCGAGCCAGGTGCCGCGCTGGCGGGAGTCGCAGGTGTTCACCCCGCTGGAGCGGGACGTCCTCGAGTACGCCGAGGCCATGACGAACACGCCGCCGACCGTCACCGACGAGCTGTACGCGAGTCTGCTCGACCGGCTCGGCCCGGCGGCGATGGTCGAACTCACCGCATACATCGCCTTCGTCAACATGGCGACCAGGAACAACAACGCGCACGGGGTCACGTCGCAGGGCTTCTCCGATGCCTGCGAGATTCCCCTGGCCAAGCGCCCGGAGAAGTCCGACGTGGCATCGACGGCATGACCGAGGACCCGTTCGTCGCCCATCGCAGCGCGCTGTTCACCGTCGCCGGTCCAACCAGCAGGTCGCGGCCGAGCGGTTCCTGGCCGCACCGTGCACAGGGCAGTCGGGGGCGTCGATGGAGGCCATGGCGCCCGACGCAGTCGTGATCCGATGGCGGCGGACTCGCCGCCGCCGCTCCGACTTCGATCCTCGGGCCTGAGAGGTCGCGGCGCTGCCCGCCCGCGGACCGGGCGAGCGGCCGCGACCACCGGCGTGCATCGAGGGCCGACCGGGCGCGCGAGCGCGAGCGCCAGGAGCAGGCACCTGGAGCTTCGGCGTCCCCGAGACCGCCTACCACCGCAGCGCGAGACCTGATCGGCGACGGTTTCCGAAGCCCGGAGCGGACCGCTGAGCTGGTTGACCCTCACCCCACGTCAGGCCGCACGGTGAGGCACAGCGAACGCACGGATGCACGGAGGAGCACATGAGCTGGTCGGTGGGACAGGTCTCCGGATTCGCCGGGGTCACGATCCGAACTCTGCACTACTACGACCTCTCCGGTCTGCTGTCGCCCAGTGAACGCAGCCCGGCCGGCTACCGGCTCTACAACGGCGCGGACCTCGCCAAGCTCCAGCAGATTCTCTTCTACCGGGAACTCGGCTTCCCGCTCGACGAGATCGCCGACATCCTGGCGGACTCGCAGGCCAACGCGCTGGACCACCTGCTCGCCCGGCGTGATGCCCTCACCGAGCACATCGCGCGGCTGCAGAAGCTGGTGGACGTCGCCGAACGGGCGATCGAGGTCCAGCGGACCGGGATCGACCTCACCCCGCAAGAGCGGTTCGAGGTTTTCGGGGACGTCGTCTTCGACCTCAGCTACGCCGCCGACGCCCACCTCAAGTGGGGCGAGCGGGAGGGCCACCAGGAGTCCCTGGCCCGCGCCGCCACGCACACCAAGGAGGACTGGCGGCAACTGATGGCGGAGGCCGCCGCGTGGCGCGCGCGATTGCTGGCCGCCTTCGACGAGGAGCTTCCGGCCGACCACCAGGCGGTGCTTGACCTCGCCGAGGAGCACCGGCAGCACATCACCCGCTGGTTCACGTCCTGCCCGCCCGAGATGCACTGCCGGATCGCCGACGACTACGAGGCGGACGCCCGGGCCTTCGCCCTCGTCGTGCCCCCGGCCGAGCAGCGCCCCGGCCTTGCGGGGTACCTTCGCAGCGCCATCGGCATCAACGCCGATCGGCGCACCGGGACGGGCCCGGAGGTGACGCGATGAGGATCCTCGTCATGGCCGCCGGCTCGTACGGCGACGTCGCCCCGTACACCGGGCTCGGCGCCCGCCTCCGTGACGCGGGGCACGAGGTCGCGCTGGCAGCGCCGGAGACCTTCCGCGAACTGGTGGGCTGCAGCGGCCTTGAGTTCCGTCCGCTGCCGGTCGACCCGCGCGGCGCACCGTCCGAGCCGAAGGCGGGGCGGTCGGCACTGCTGGCACGAGCCGCCGCCTTCATCGACCGGCTCGGCGACGGGCTCGCCGACGCGGCGGCGCCCGGCGCCGACCTGCTCCTGCTCGCCACCACGACCGCCCCGCTCGGTTGGCATCTGGTGGAGGCGATGGACGTACCGAGCCTCGGGGTCTACCTTCAACCCACCGTGCCGACCAGGGAGTTCCCGCCGATCCTCGGTCCGACCCGCTCGCTCGGCCGGCTCGGCAACCGGGCGGCGGGCGCGCTCGGCCAGCGCGTGGTGGACCGGCTGCACACGGGTGCCGCGCGGCGGCTGCGAGCGCGGCTGGGGTTGCCGGGGTGTTCCCAGACGGCCCGAAGGCGCGCACAGGAAAGGGCGAACTGGCCGGTCCTGCACGGGTTCAGTCCCACGCTGGTGCCGCGTCCGGCGGACTGGCGGGAGGGGTTGCGGGTGGTTGGCAACTGGTGGCCATACGTCGCGGCCGACTACCGACTCCCGGCGGAGGTCGAGGACTTCCTGCAGGCCGGGCCACCGCCGGTGTTCATCGGCTTCGGCAGCATGGCGGCGGGGCAGGGCGAGCGTCTTGGCGCCCTCGCGGTCGACGCGCTGGGGCGTGCGGGGGTGCGCGGTGTCCTGCAGTCGGGTTGGGCCGGGATGGCGGCCGACGGGGACGACGTGCTGACGGTTGGAGAGATCCCGCACTCACACCTCTTACCAAGCATGGCTGCGGTGGTCCACCACGCCGGTGCTGGTACTGCGGCTGCGGCGCTGCGGGCGGGTGTCCCGAGCGTCCCGGTCCCGGTGACGGCCGACCAACCGTTCTGGGCCGGGCGGCTCACCCGGGTGGGCGCGGCTACCGGCCCGATACCGTTCGCCGAGCTGACTGCTGCCCGGCTGGCTGACGCCATCCGTCACGCCGTGGAGAGCGGATCCCTGCGAGGGCGGGCGAAGGCGGCGTCCCGCGCGATGGCTGAGGAGGACGGCGCGGCGCGGGTCGTGGACGCTGTGGCCGCGCTGGAGGGCGTTCGCTAGGAAAGTCGTGGCGGTGGAGTGCCCGGGGCGCGTGCAGGCTCGCGCCCCGAAGGATCTGGGGCCGCTGGTGTTGCCCGCCCCGACCAAGCGGGAGCTGGTGTAGGCGGATGCCGCCGGAAGCAGGCTTTTGCCAGTGATCACGTTGTAATAGCGTGTTGATCTTGGAGGGCTTCGCGGCAGGTCAGAAGGCATTTCGTGCGGGCGGTCTCGCCGCTTGCGGCACAGGTTCGCCCAGCCACGACCGTCGGCCGGTGCTCCTTCCGGAGGCGAAAGGTCCTCGTAGCCCACCTGGTGCCGCCGTTAGCCCACCTGGTGCCGCCGTTAGCCCACCTGGTGCCGCCGTTATTGGGATGGCCCAAGCTGGCCCGCATGGATTGGTTGCCACTGCTCTCCACCCTGGCCGGGGCCACGATCGGCATCGTCGCCACTCTCATCGCGGATCGGAATCGGTGGAAGCGCGAGCATGTCAAAGAGGCTCTTCGGCTGCGGCTCGACATCTACACGCAGTACACGACCACCGTGAAGGTCCTCGGTGAGACCCTGCGGGCCTTGGCCGAGCGAGAGCACCCGTCCGACGACGAGCGGGTGCTTGCGCCGCGCGAAGCCTTTCGGGACTCAGGCATAGCCATCGCATCAGAACGGATGTGGCTCATCGCGCCCCAACCCGTCGTCCAGGCCTCCAACAGCGTGTTCCACTGCCTGCGAAGCATCTGCGACGGCTACGTCGACGGCACCGCTGTCAGTAGTCCGGAGGATCGCGCCCGCTGGGAGGCACGCGGGAAAGCAGCCGCCGAGATGCGCAAGCTCATGCGTGAAGATCTCGGCGTCGGCCCACTCACCGAACGCCACAACCCCTTTCTCAACGACTACAACCACCCCACAGCGCAGTGATCGTGACCGTTGCACCAACGTCATGAGATGACACAGACAGCCGCGTCCGGGAGCTCAACCAGCCGGTGATCACACGCGATCGTCCGCACACACCCGGAAAGACCGGAGCCCCGGACCAGTGGCGGCCCGGAGCTCTCGTTCGTCAGTCATGCGTTTGTGTCACCGCGGCCCCTGCCAACCACCGGCGGCTCCAAGCGACCGTGTGATGTGCCCAGCAGACCTCAGCGACCACCGTGTCCATGGTTCGCATCGAGGGATGGGTGAGTGTCTGACTGCGTGACAACGCCGAGGGCGAACAGTGACAGCCTTTCCGGCTCCTGGAGTCACAGCGGCCAGGTGAAGCTGAAGGCAGCCTGAGTTCACCGGAGAGGGAAAGGTGGCCGGGTTGCGCGGTCGCGCCGCCCGGCCACCTTGATGCACCTCCAGTCGTCAATTGACGGAGAAGTAGTAGTCGTAGAGGGCTAGTTGGATGCCGTCCTTGGTGGTTGCGTAGACCTCCAGATCGCAGAAGCCGCTCTCGCTCGGCGTCCAGTCGATCTGGGCCGCGCCCTGGCCGCCGGCCTTGACCGTGACGCTCGGACCCCAGTTGAAGGAGTAGGTGTAGCTCGCGACACCCTTCACCTTCGGTGAGAGGGTGAAGGTCCCGGGGACGCCCACACCACCGCTCGTCCCGTTCTCGGTGTAGACGTTCGAGGTTACGGTGGGCGTGGTGTCGACGTACCCGGTGCTCCACCAGTACGCGTCGCTGGTCCAGCCGTCCGCGCTCTTACTGGACACGAGGAAGAACGTTCCATACGGGTCGTTCAACGGGAGCGTCACCTCGGCGGTGCCGTTCGACGACGCCTTGACCTCGGTGGTCTGCTGGCCCTGCTCACCGAAGGTCTCCACGGAGTAGCTGACGACGGGGCTCGCCGCTTGCACGCCGGGGTCGGGCTTGAGCTTGAACGGCGTCGGTTTGTCGAATTGCGGCGACGGGACGAGCGAGGTGACCGTGGGCGCCGTCGACTTGACGAAGAAGGTGTAGCTCGTCACCTCGGACCTGTTGTAGGCCCGGTCCAGGCTCGCCACCCACAGGGTCATCGGGCCTGAGCCAGTCGGCGGGACCAGACTCACCGTGGCGGAACCGCCGAGGGTGTCGGCACGCGTGAAGTATTTGGAGTCCGAGTACGGGTCCACGAACTGCGGAATCCCGTAACTGCCGATGTTCGCGACGCCGGCGACGGGGAGGACCTGCTGCCAGGAGTACCCGAAGCCGGCGACGTCGCCGACGCCATTGGCACCGAAGGTGAACTGAACCGGTGCTCCACCCTGGTTGCGCTCGCCCTGCGGGTAGTTCGGCGAGGTGACGGTCGGCGTGTTCGACGGACGGGTGTTGTCGACCGTGACGTAGCACGGCGCCGACCACTCCGAGGCCGTGCCTCCAGCCACCGTCTGGGCCTGCCAGGCGTAGGTCTGCCCGTCGGCGAAGGCACCGGCCGGCAGGGTGGCCGTCGCCTCGAACCCGAGGGTGGCGTAGTCGCGGGAGACCACAGTCGTCCGGGTCGGGTCGCTGACCGGCCAGACCCGGAACTCCTCAGTGACGGAGATGTTGTCGGCGGCGTCGGTGTCACCCGGTATGCCCTCGACGTTCAGGCCGCTGCCGGTCCAGAGGTATGTCGGCTTGTCGGCGTCGGTCGAGCAGCTCTGGTAGTCGTTGAACAGCTCGGTGGGCGTCGTGGGCGTCCCGCTCGCCGCGACGGCGGGCGATGCGGCGACCAGCGCCAGAGCAATAGCTCCTAGAGAAGCAAGGGCGGCACTCAATCGTGTCCCCGAGGGCTTTCTCAAGTGAATCCCTCCCGAAGATGCCCGAGTACAGTGCCCCTATGAGCACTGGTTTACGGGCGCGGAGCGGATCATAGAGCCTGTTCCAACCTGGCTGCGGGCGGGTCGAGTTCGCAGCACCCGTTTCATCGTGGACGCGGCGCAGCCGCCCGTCCGGAACCGGCTCCCCGAACAGGTACATCTCGTTGCTCAAGCGACGCCCTTTCCGCATGGTGGAGTGCAAGGTGTACCGGGCCGCGACGCCGTCGCCGGCCACCAGGAGCGTCATGGACGTCCACGTCGAGGGCGATCGCGTTCTTCCGTGCAGGGCGGGCATGGGCGATCGCCCTGTCCCGGTCGAGGCGTATCCCGTCGTTGTGCCACTCGATGTCCGGGGTGTGGTAGCGGTCGATGACCGTGCCGGGGTCCTCGTTGCCCAGGCCCATCTGCGGGGTGGGCCGGGGGTCGTCGCTCATGACGCTCCTTCGGGACGGGGTCCTGATGACGGTGACGTCTGGGTTGCCAGTTCGAGCAGGTGGTCGACCGACCACTGGTCGTAGGCGTGTTCGCCGTACATGGCGGCAAGGATGCGGCCGTCGGGTGCGATCAGGAAGTCGGCGGGAAGGCCGAGCCGTCCGCCGTGCGGCCTGCGGGCCGGCGGACGCTCCCGCCCGCGGAGGATCGTCCACGTGCTGCGCAGGACGGCCCGGGCGGTCGGTGCCCAGGCCCGCGGGCTGAGCAACGCGCGAGGCGACGACTCCACCCCGAACTCGGCGTACAGGCGCTTGGTGGGGTCGGCTATGACGGCGAAGGGGAGGTCGGTCACGTGCTCCCGCAGTTCCTCTGCGGGCGAGTGGAAGACCACAATCTCGCGGATTCCCGCTTGAGCGATCTCCGCGTGTCGTCGCACCACCGATTGCAGGTGCAGGTTGCAGATGGGGCAGCCGGCGAACCGCCGGAACTGAAGATGTGTCAGCCGGTCGCCGTCGGGCACGGCGATCCGGGCGCCCGAAACGGCCATGAGGTCATGGGCACCGACAACGACACCCGGCCCCAAGGTTCCTCTCCGCGCGCGCCTCCGAGTCGTGTGCATGATCCCTCTCCCCTTTAGGCGTACACCATACGCTTACCAGCGTAGGCGTATGCCGTACGCTGTCAACCGTTATGCCTCGCCCCCGTTCACTCACCCCGGACCAGCTCGCCTCCTCCGCCCTCGCCGTGCTGGACCGCGACGGAGTCGCCGGCCTGTCGATGCGCGCGGTTGCCAAGGAACTACGCATGAGCACGATGGGGCTCTATCGCTACGTGGCCGACCGCGAGGCACTGGAACTGCTGGTCGTCGAGTCCGTGCTCGGAACCGTCGACACCGAGCCGCCGCCCTCGGACGCGCCATGGGAGGAGCGGATCGAGGTCCTGGTGCGGCGCCTGCGCGACACCGTCGTCGCGCATCCCGCCGTCGTGCCGCTGACGGTCACCCACCGGCACCGGTCCCGCGGGGTTCTGCGCTGGTCGGAAGCCGTACTCACCGTTCTCGCCGAGACGGGCTTCGACGGCGCACGACGCGTCATCGCGCTGCGGGCCCTCCTGAGCTACGTCATCGGGGCCATCCAGCTGGAGCACCTGGGACCTTTGGCGGGCGAGGGTACGGTCGCCATCTCCGCGCTGCCGCCGATCGAGTTCCCGCGCCCGGCCGAGACCGCACACCACGCACAGGACGTGAGGGCCGACCAAGAGTTCTTCGGCGGGCTCGCCGCGCTGATGCGCGGCCTGGGTAACGGCAACGGCCCTCAGCAGCCGTGACGTACGCGGTGAACTCGTCCGGCGTGGCCAGGCGACAGTGGCAGTCTCGGATGCTCAGCAGCAGGTTGACGAGCTGCTGGTAGACCGCGTTGCCGGTCTGGTTGATCAGCGGCTCGGCCAGGCGCAGGCAGACGCCGAGCGCGCCGGCGGGACGGTCGGCACATGCCTGGTCGGCGAGGCCGAGCCACTGCCGGTCGTGGGCTCCGGTTTGGGTGGCGGACTGCCATGCGGCGTCACCATCCTTTTCGTCGAGCTGTTCCCCGATCCATGTGCCCCCAATGGACTCGATCCCGCCGATTCAGCCGTTCAACGAGCTGACGGGATGCCTCCCTGCTGAGCCGCGAGTAAGGCCTCAGTGGTAACGAAGGGTGAGCTCACGCCACATGCGGTTGATCGGATACGAAGGGTTCCCCAGGAGAGACGAAATCACCTGAGTTAATCCGATTAGGATGTGTTTGGTGCATGTAGATCGCTGCAGTCGCATCCGATCACATGCGGCCCAGCGGGTAGCCGAGCGGTGAGCGGAGGCGACAGTCGGCAGTGGTGAATACCAGAGGCGACCATGCGGACGGCACCGGCCCGTCCGCACCCCACGTCCCCCATCCGCTGGACCCGCCCGAGGGCCTGCGGACCATACAGACCGAACGGCCCTTGGAGCGACACCGCATGCGAATGCGGCTGCTCGACGCCGTGGACGAGGACCGGCGCGACGTCGAAGTGCTGCTGACCGCGCTCCAGCAGGCGGTGGCCGAGGTGCACGGCCTGGGTGGCATGGTGCATCTCCCGGGCGGCGGCATGAGTGGCATCCTCTACCTGGTCGCCGAGAGCGGCCTGCCGGAGTCGATGACCCGGCCCTGGCTGATCATCCCGGCACGGGGCGCGGCGCCGCCGAGCCGAGCCGCCCGGAACGACACCATCTCCTGGCAGCCCGACCTGACCCCGCCTGACCCGGTGCCGGGCCGGGACCCCGCCGCCCTGTGGCCTTCCCGACTTCCCGCCGGCATCGGTCACCTGGCCGTGCCCATTCCAGGCGGTGGCCGACGACGCGGCGCTCTCTCCGTCCTCGTCGCCCCGGGCGCCGAGCCCAGCGCTGCGGAGCGCGCGTTTCTGAACGAGGTGGCGACCTGGATGTCCGGGAGACTCAGGTCCTCCGGGATCCTGAATCCGTCCCCCACCCTGCTGCGCGCCCTGGAGAACGGGCCAGGCCCGCGTGAGGCAGCCCCGTGGGACGGGGACGGGGCGCCCTCCCTCACGTACACCTGGGACCTGCGCACCGGCGAGCTGACCTCCGCCCCGCCCGTCGAGGAGGTGCTGGCCGGCATCGATCCGGAGGTGATGAGGGGCGGCATCGAGGCGTGGGCAGCGCTGATCCACCCGGACGACCTGCCAGCGGCGGTGGCCGGCTTCGACACGGGCATCCAGCTGCGCGGCGGCTTCCAGGACGAGTACCGGGTCCGGCGCCAGGACGGCACATACCTCTGGATCGAGGCCCGTGCCCGGACGATCACGGACGAGGACGGAACGCCGGTGAAGGTGATCGGCACCCTCCGGGACAGCAGCGAAACGCACGCCGCCGCCGAGTCGGTGGGGCGGGCGCTGCGGCACATGAGCGACGGCTTCGTCTCCCTGGACACGGACTGGCGCATCGGATATCTCAATCAGGCCGCCGAGCGGCTCTTCGGCGCCGCGGGAGACGTGGCCGGATCCCTGCTTTGGAACATTCCCGCAGTACGTGCCGTGCCGGGGCTGGAGCAACGGTGCCGGGCCACGGCGGCCGAGGGCCGGCCGGCCGGATTCGACGTACCGGGGCCGGACGGGACGTCCTGGTACCACCTGCGGCTGGTGCCGGTGCCGGAAGGCCTCACGCTCTACATCACCGACACCACCGAGCGGCATCTGCGGGAGGTCGAGCGGGCCGCCGCGGAGCGGGCGGCCGCGGAGCGGGCGGCCCTGGTGCAGCGGATCACCCGGGAACTGGCCGAGGCCGTCACGGCTCAGGATGTGATGGCGGCAGTGGCCGACAGCGTGATGACACCCCTCGGGGCCACCGGACTCATCATGCTCGGCGTGGTCGGCGACCGGCTGACCGTGGTCGGCTCCCGAGGCCATACGGAGCGCTTCACCCGACTGCTGGACGGGCAGTGGACAGTGAAGGACACCACGAACCCGGTGGGGGATGCCCTGCGCACCCGCACGCCCCTGTGCATCTCCTCCCCGGAGGAGTTCCTGAAGCGCTACCCGGGGGCCGAGGTCCTGATCCGGGAGGGCGGCAAGCAGGCGTGGGCCTTTCTGCCGCTGGCGGTGTCGGGACGCGGGATCGGCGCGGTGGTGATCTGCTTCGGCCGACCGCGGGTGCTGGACGATGACGAACGAACGCTGCTGACCGCGCTCAGCGGACTGATCGCGCAGGCCCTGGAGCGGGCCGGGCTCTACGACGAGGCGACGACCCGGGCCCGTACCCTCCAGCGCAGCCTGCTGCCGCAGGCACTGCCCCAGTTGCCCGAGGTGACGGCGGCGGCGCGCTACCAGTCGGCCAAGCAGGGAGCCGACGTCGGCGGCGACTGGTACGACGTCATCCCGCTCTCCGCGGCCCGGGTGGCGCTCGTGATCGGCGACGTCATGGGCCACGGCATGGCCGAGGCAGCCACCATGGGCAGGCTCCGCACGGCCGTCCGCACCCTCTCGGAACTGGAGCTTCCGCCCGATGAAATCCTCGGTCACCTCAACGACATCGTCGGCGAGCTGGGCACCGATGCGTTCGCAACCTGCCTGTACGGCATATATGACCCGGTGACCCGGCATCTGTCGTACGCCAGCGCCGGTCAGCCGCCCCCGGCGGTGGCCCACCCCGACGGCACCGTCAGCTTCCTGTCCATGACCCCGGACCCGCCGCTGGGAGTGGCCGCTCCGCCCTTCGAAACCCTCGAGACCCCACTGCCCGCCGACAGCCTGCTCGCCCTGTACAGCGACGGCCTGGTCGAGAGCAAGGACAGGGATGTCACCACCGGCATGAGCCGCCTCGCCGAGCTCCTCCTTCAGTCCGTGAACGCCATACCGACCTCACCTGCGGACGCGTCCGGCCTTGACGCCCTCTGCGCCGCCCTCACCTCCGCTCTCCTCCCCGCCCAGGGCGCGCTGATGGACGACGCCGCCCTGTTGCTGGCCCGCACCCACCCACTGGACGCGGAGAACGTCGCCGAGTGGCCGTTGCCGGAGGACCCGGTGGCAGCGGGCCAGGCCCGCGACCTGGTGCGCGCCCAGCTCGCCGACTGGGACCTGGCCGACGAGGATCTGCTCATGACCACCGAACTCGTGGTCAGCGAGCTGGTCGGGAACGTCGTCCGGCATGCCTGCGGACCCATCCGGCTGCGCATGCTCCGCAGCCGCACACTGGTCTGCGAGGTCTCCGACGCCAGCCTGACCACGCCGCACATACGCCACACCTCCGCCACCGACGAGGGCGGCCGCGGCCTACAGCTCATCTCCGCACTCTGCCAGCGCTGGGGCACCCGCCACACCCGCACCGGCAAGTCCATATGGACCGAACAACTCCTCCCCACCGCCTCGGCCTGATCTTCACCCTCACGGTCACCGTTCGCCCGTTCCCCCGGATAAGCGCCCGACGCGAACACCGTGTCCGGCCGTCGCCGCGGCCCGCCGACGCCCCCGGCCACGGCCGGGATCTCGTCCAGCAGCGGCAGCGACTGGGTGACGTGGTGGCGGTTGCCGCCGGTCAGCGACACCGCGAGCGGGATGCCCTGCCCGTCACAGCCGCCTCCGGCATCCGTTCCTGGTTCGAGCCGATCGAGCATCGGGACCAGAAGAGCCGCTGGTTCGCGCTCCGGCAAGCGTCTCTCTGTGCCCTGGTCCATGTGCCCCGCCAGGGACTCACATCGGCTACGTGCCAGGCGCCCACCGGTTCAGCTGGACCACCGTCCGAACGACGCAGGGCCAGCGAAGCACCCGACGTCCACACATGTGCCGGGGGCACGCTGGGCGGGGGTGCGAGTCTGCACCGGCCGAGCCGCACCCGCCGGTCGAAACGAGGGCCGGGCTCCCGCGGGGCAACCCACGGGCGCCTGCGAGGACAGCCGGCACCTACTGAGGGGCACCGGCCCAACCGCCTGGCTCCGACGAGCCCCGGGGCGTCCTGATGCAGGGACCGGGAGCTGCCCATCCGCCTGCGCCTGCTGCGCAGCAGCTCCCTGACCTGCGAGGTCCACGACAGCAGCCTCAGCACCCCGCGCATCCGCCACGCCGCCTACACGGACGAGGGCGGCCGCGGCCTGCAACTCGTCGCCGCCCTCTCAAGACGCCGGGGCGCCCGTTACCTCCGCGACGGCAAATGCATCTGGACCGAGCAAAGACATCCCTGTCCCGAGTCAGAATCCCGGTCAGGAGTGTTGACCACGCCGGGGCGTCAGGGACCGCTCGGGCCGCCGGCGAAGCCGCCGGTGTTCTTGACGATCACTGTGTCGCCGGCCCGGCTGAAATCGTAGAAGCGGTGGGCGTCCGCCGTGCTCAGGTGGATGCAGCCGTGGGAGGTGTCGGCCCGGCCGATGGCGTGGTCCCAGGGCGCCGCGTGGACGAACACGCCGGAACTGGTCAGGCGCACAGCCCAGTGGACCGTGAGGACGTAGTAGTTGGGATTGCGCGGATTGCACGTGATGTGCGCGCTGCACGAGGTCATCGTGATGACCGCGTCCCTGCCCAGTACGCGGAAGGTTCCGGACGGCGTACGGAAGCCGGGCTTTCCGAAGCCCGCGGTGAAGGTCATCACCGTCCGGCCGTGATCCGTGACGGTCATCCGGTGGGTCGCCGCGTCGATCGTCGAAACGTGGCCCGCGGATCCCGCCCGGGCGGGATCGGCGCCAAGCGTCAGGATGGCGGCCAGGGAACCGGCCAGCACGAGCCGGAGGGCGTCACGAAGGTGTGGGCGTGGGACTTGGCGTTGGAGGGCCACTTCTGATCACCGCCGTTCTCTACACAAACCAGAATATTCCGACCATCCTCTCCTCATCGCGGCCGCTTCGTCCCGTCTCGCCGGGGCGCATTCGTCTGGCGATCGCGCTCGGGGCGAGAGGGATGCCGCCATCGTCGTGCCGCTACTTGAGCTCGGCGGCGGTGTAGAAGCCGCTCAGGACCAGAACAAGGTTGTAGTTGGTCTTGTCCACGCTCGTCGGCTGCAGCAAGTAGGCGGGCACCGTCTTGACACCGTTGTTGTAGCCATATCTGCTGTTCACCTGCGGCGGCTTGTTGTTGAGTATGTCGACGACCATGTTCGAGGCGGCCTGGGCGAGCTGGCGGACGTCCTTGTAAACGGTCTGCGACTGCTGACCCGCGATGATTGACCTCACCGAGGGCAGCTCGGCGTCCTGACCGGTGATGACCGGGAGGGGCTTGCTGCCGGAGCCGTAGCCGTCCGACTTCAGCGCGGACAGGACGCCGATGGAGATGCCGTCGTACGGCGACAGGACCGCGTCGATCTTGCTGCTCCTGTACGACTTGGCGAGGATGCCGTTCATGCGCTTCCGCGCGGTGGACCCGTCCCAGCGCAGGGTGGTGACCTGGCTGAGCGCGGTCTGGCCGGACTGGACGACCAACTGCTTGCTGTCCAGGTATGGCTGCAGGAGGTGCATCGCGCCGTCGAAGAAGTATTTGGTGTTGTTGTCGTCGGGGGAGCCGGCGAACAGCTCGATGTTGAACGGGCCCTTGCCGTGCTCCAGGCCGAGCTTGTCGATGATGTAGAGGGCCTGGAGCCGGCCGACCTGGTCGTTGTCGAAGGAGACGTAGTAGTCGACGTTCTTGGTGCCGAGGATGAGCCGGTCGTAGGAGATCACCGGGATGTGCGCGTCGGCGGCCTGTTGGAGCACGCCGTTCAGCGACTTGTTGTCGATGGCCGCGATGATCAGTGCATCGACGCCCTGCTTGATCAGGTTCTGGATCTGTGAGACCTGGGTTTCCGGGTCGTTCTCGCCGTAGACCAGCTTGGTCTTGTACCCCTGGGCCTGTAGGTCCTGGACCACGCTCTTGCCGTCGGTGATCCACCGCTCGGAGGACTGGGTCGGCATGGCGATGCCGATGGTGCCGCCCTTGGAGCTGCCCTCGCTGTTCTGGCCGGAGCCGCAGGCGGTCAAGGTGAGGGCGAGGGAGGCGGCTCCGGCGATGGCAGCGAGGGCGGCTCTTCGGTCGTGCATGGTGATCGTTCCTTGTTCTTCTCGTCGTTGAGAGCATGACGGCGTATCAGGTTTCGGCGGGGGAACCTATGGAGCGGGGCCGGGCAGCCGGCGAGCAGGTCGAGAGCGCGTCGATCGCGTCGTGCCCGCTTCCGGGCGATGTCCAGGTTCAGGTTCCGCAGGGGGGTGCTGCACGGGTGGGTCCCCCGGGCGCCTTGGACAGACCGGACTTCAGCGTCGGTGCGGTCCGTCATCCGGACCTCGCCGAGTCTCGTGATCCCTTTGCCGATACGCACCTGTACGTGCGTCAGGCTGCACCACAGCGCACCAGGCCACGTGTGTACTGATTTCAGCGATACACAGGACACTCGCCTTCAACCGTTCGAAATATCGCCAGTTGTTCGGAATGTTGGCGTGACCCTAAGAGGGGGTGTGCGGGGTGTCAACGGGGCGAACAGGAACGGTTATGGAAAGGTGTTGGAGATCGCTCGCGGTCTCCGACAGAACTTTGGGACGGCGCCTCGTACTCCAGCCGGGCTTCTGCATTTCGCTGGTCAACGGCCTGGGCGGTGGGGGTCGTAACGGGGCAGGGCGTCTGCGGGACGGGCCCCGGAGAAGCCGTTCCGCGAACCCACCGCGAGAAAGTGGGTGCCGTTGCGACGGCGTCTCATGGCGCCCCCAGGTCGGAGAGCGGATCAGGCCGGAGCTGGGACGCGGCCGTACGGCAATGCGTTCCCGCCCCAGCGGACGTCCACGCCGCGGGACGAGCGATACAGGGTGCCCCGTGTGGCGATACAGGGAAAGCCCTCTGTTTTTACTGTGAGTTGACCGTCCTCCGTAAATTCTCGGTTGCTTCGAGCCGTCCAGGCTCCTTCTCTCTTGTTGTGTGACATGTCCGGTGCAAGCATCCCGGATTGCGAACACGCGCTCCATCGGCGTGAACGTCCTTCTCCGCCTCACATGCCGGGTGAACTCCGGCTGCTAGAAAGGATGTTCAGTGTCCCGATCCAGGCACAGACGCGGCCGGATAGCCGCGCTCACCGCGATGCTGACCGCTGTTCCCGCACTCTGGCTCTCCGCGCCGGCCGCCCAGGCCGCCCCCGACGCCGCCGCCCCGGTCGCCCACCACTCGGCCGACACCGGTCCCGCCGTCCGGCACCACACCTCCCCCACCCTGCGCTCCAGACCGCGTCCGTCACCGCCCCACTCAGCTGCACGCTCACCCTGATCAGCCATGACGGCAACTACACGGGTGACGCCACGTACACCCGCTGCGACGACGTGACCCTGTCCTGATCCACGCAGGGCCAGGGACCTGTTCCTGAAACGTCGTCCCCGGGGCGGACCGCCGGCCGTGCGTCGGCGGTGCCCCCGATCCCACCCCCATCACCGACAAGGGGTCTCCTCATGTCGCGCACCGCTTTCCGCAGATCCGTGGCGACCGCCACCACCGCCCTTCTGTCCTTAGGCGGCCTCCTCCTCGCTTCGCACCCGGCGCTGGCCGACGTCTCCAACGGAGGCTTCGAGTCCGGGAGTCTGACCGGTTGGACCACGTCCGGCACCACGTCGGTGGTCAGCTCCGGGGCGCACACGGGTACCTACGCCGCCCGGGTCGGCGGCACCTCCCCCACCAACGGCGACTCGTCCATCGCCCAGACCTTCACCGCTCCCACCGGCAGCACACAACTGTCCTTCTGGTACAGCGTGACCTGCCCGGACACGGTGACGTACGACTGGGCCACCGCGACCCTGGCGGACACCACGGCCGGCACCACGACGACGGTGCTGGCGAAGACGTGCACCAATGGCCAGGGCTGGAAGCAGGTCTCCTCGGCGGTGACCGCCGGGCACAGCTACAAGCTCACCCTGGTCAGCCACGACGACAACTACGCCGGCGACGCGACCTACTCGCTCTACGACGACGTCGCCTTCACCACCACCGCCCCGCCGCCGGGGCTGACCCAGGTCAGTACCGACCCGTTCACCAACACCTCCAGCCAGCACGCCACCGAGCTGGAGCCCGACACCTTCGCGTACGGCAACACGATCGTCGCCTCCTCCCAGGTCGGCCGGTTCACCGACGGTGGCGCCTCCGACATCGGCTGGAACACCTCCACCGACGGCGGCACCACCTGGCAGCACGGCATGCTGCCCGGCATCACCACCTACCAGGGCGGCGGCAGCTGGGCCCGCGTGTCCGACCCTGCCGTCGCGTACGACGCCAAGCACGGTACCTGGATGGTCGCCGGGCTGGTCATCGACTCCAACGTCAACGGAGCGGGCGTGACGGTCAGCCGCTCGACGAACGGCACCAGCTGGCAGAACCCCGTCATGGCGGTCGGCAACGACGGCCAGGGCTACGACAAGGAATGGATCGTCTGCGACGACACCGCCTCCAGCCCCTACTACGGCACCTGCTACGTCGAGGTCGACATCACGTCCTCCGGCAACGCCGTGGTGATGAGCAGGTCGACCGACGGCGGCGCCACATGGTCGGCACCGGTCGCCCCGTCCGGCGGCCCCAGCGGCCTGGGCGGCCAGCCCCTGGTGCAGCCCAACGGCACGGTCGTGGTCCCCTACTCCGCCAACGGCAGCGCCGTCCGTGCCTTCAACTCCACCAACGGCGGCACCAGCTGGTCCTCCAGCACACTGATCGCCAACGTCTCCAGCCACGGCGTGGCCGGGAACCTGCGTGACGGTGAAGGGCTGCCGTCCGCGGAGATCGACGGATCCGGCAAGATCTACGTCGCCTGGCAGGACTGCCGCTTCCGCTCCGGCTGCCCGGCCAACGACATCGTGTACGCGACCTCCACCAACGGCACCAGCTGGTCCGCCGTGACCCGGGTCCCGATCGACGCCACCACCAGCGGCGCCGACCACTTCATCCCCGGCATCGGCATCGACCCCACCACCTCCGGCACGACAGCGAAGATCGGCCTCTACTACTACTTCTACCCGACCGCCAACTGCACCGCCTCCACCTGCCAACTGAAGGTCGGCTACATCTCCTCCGCCAACGGCGGCAGCACCTGGAGCAGCCCGACCACCGTCGCGGGCCCCATGTCCCTCTCCCAGATCGCAACCTCCACCCAGGGCAGCATGGTCGGCGACTACCTCTCCACCTCCGTGATCGGCGGCAAGGCGGTCTCCACCTTCGCCGTCGGCAAGGCCCCGAGCAATGGCCAAGCGTTCGACGAGGCCCTCTACACCGCCGGGCCCCTCGCTGTAACAGGCGGCAGCACCGCCTCCACCACCCGCGGTGCCGCCACCGTCTCCACACCGCACACGACCAGGCCCCTGCCGACCCGCCGCTGAGGCACCGGCACCGCCACGTGGGGTGCGTTCCGGCGCCCTCCGGAACGCACCCCACGTCTGATGCAGCAAATGCATCCTCATCCTGTCCAGGCCGGACCACGGGAACCGAGCCGCAGCCCAGGACGTCACGGAGGCGTGCGGTGGCGTAAGGGGGCAGTTGTGGCGGTGGAGCATGGCAGACGCGGCACGGGGCATGGGTCGACCTGGCATTGGTTCGGTGCCGTTCTGGTGGGTCAGCGCGTCGATTGTGGCGTCTCGACGATCGGCCCGGTCGCGGCCGTCGCAGTGGACTGCGGGAGCAAAAAGTTGATCAAGGATCATCGGTGTCGTCCTGGACGCCGCTAGGCTCGGCCCGCTCTGCGGCTCCATGCCGCAGCATCGGGGGAAGGCGGCCGGGCGCGCCGGTCGGACGCATGCCGTCCTGGAATACGCCGCGCGCACTACTGGACGTACGCGCTGACCCCGTGGCAAGCACAGGCACTCCACGCGGACGGGCCCGCCCCGGAAAGAAGACACCTGTGAATCGCATCGCGCACAGACGCGGCTGGCTCGCGTTTCTCCTGGCCGGCGCGTTCGTGGCAGCGCTCCCGGCGGCAGCGGTCGCTGACGAGACCCCCATCGACCCGGCACTGCCGACGCCCGCCGTGCCGGCAGGCACAGACTGCGGCAGCGACAGCAGCCCGGCCTGGCGTGTCCCCTCCGTCGGCACCCCCGAGGGCATGACCGTCTCCATAGGCATACCGCGGTCCACGGTGGACGGAGTGACCAATCAGGGAGTCGTCCACGCGTGGGACGTGGACGGCTCGCAGACAGCGGACGGGTCCGTCGCCTGGACGCCGGCGACCTACCAATCCGTGTACGTCCCGCTGCCATTGACGGACGGGCACACCTACGCCTGGCACGCGTCCACGTACAACGGAACGGCCTACTCGGAGGCGACCGAGCCCTGCTACTTCAGGACGGACGCAAGCCGGCCCGTCACCCCGGTCGTCACCAACCCGGACTTCCCGCCGGCAGGCGGCCCGGGGACGCCCACGAAGGCTGCCGGGCAGCCCTCCACATTCAGCTTCAGTTCCAGCGACCCCCTGCCCTCCGGATGCACCCGGGCGGGAGCTCCCGACTGCCAGTCCAGCGGCTTGGACCACTTCGAGTACGCCTGGGACCAGGAGCCCGGCATCGGAGCCGCCAGGGTTCCAGCGGACGCACAGGGCAAGGGCGGTGTGACGGCCGCACTGACCTGGGGAACCCACACCCTCTACGTCGTCGGGGTTGATGCCGCAGGGAACGAGTCGCAGCCGTCGGCTGCGTACACGTTCTACGTTCCGTGGCAGCTGCCGCCCCCGAACCCCACCACCCTCGACCTCACCGCCCCGGCGACAGCGGCCCGAGCGGCACAACTGACCGTGGCCGGCCGGCTGTCGGCAGCTCCGTACCCCTCTGGTGAGGTAGTCCACGCAGTCAAGAGCGACCTGGCCCACCCCGCCGGTGTGGCACTGCCGGATGCGGTGCTCGCCGCCGACGGCACCTTCCGCATCACCGATGTCCCGCAGACCGGGGGAGCCGACACCTACACCGTGACCTACCCGGGTGACTCCACCCACCAGAGCGTCACCGCATCCACGACCGTCCAGGTCTCCCGCAGCGCCACTGCGGTATCCATGGCCACCGACGCTCCTTCGTACGCGTACGGTGCGACCGTCAAGGCCACCGCCCACCTCGGCACGACCTACAACGGCCGGACCCTCGCAATCTACGCCCAGCCCTACGGCGGCAAGAAGACGCTGATCAGGACCGGCACGGTGGACAGCCACGGCAACCTGGCCGCGATCTACAAGATCACCCGAAAGACCGTGTTCACCGCAGCATTCGCCGGAGACTACCGTTACGCCCCAGCCACCGCGACCAGGACCGCGTCCAGTTACGCACAGGTATCCGAGTCACTGAGCGGCTACTACGGGAGCACCCACTACGGCAGCATCTTCTACCGGGTCTACCACCGCACCGCCAAAGCCACACTGAATGCCACGGTCGCCCCCAACAAGGCCGGCCAGTGCGTGCAGTTCCAGACCCAGCGGTACTACGGCGGCATCTGGCACCCGCAGAGCACCTCCTCATGCCGCACGCTCAGCACCAAGAGCACCGCCAACGCGACACTGAGCCTGACCATGACGGTCAACAGCAAGTTCCGTGTACGGGCCGAGTACGTCCACAACAGCAAGGACACCGACAACCTCAGCACATGGGGTGCCTGGCTGTACTTCACCGTCAGGCGGTGAGAAGCCGCGCCTGAGCCTCGCTCGACGGTGTTTGCCGTTGACGCGAGCGGCAACGCGAAGTCCATGAGTCAATCGAACAGCGGCACGAATCAAGATTCCGTATCCAGGCGGAGTTCATCTGCCAAGGCCCGGCGGGCCACGGCGAAGGCGACTGCTTCCGCGTCGCAGGCGGCAGACAAGGCGGCCGAGAAGTCCGATGACGTGGCATCAGCGGCCGTGGACGCGGCCGAGCGTGGGGCCGGGACGGGCACCGCGGTTGTGCACAGCGCGGCCGAGCGTGTCCAAGCCGGCCGCCAGGCTGTCATCGCCGCCTCGGGACAGGCCGTGGCCTTCGCCAAGACGGCTTGGACGTTGATCGCCCATCGAAAGCTCCTCGCTGCCGGTGTGGGTGCGGGATTGTCGGCGTTGGGTGCCACGTCATACCTGGCGGGTCGCCGTGCGGGACGCCGCACGCACGGTCCGATCACCCGTCTGACCGGCGGGCGGATCTGAGGCGAGGGGCGAGCCTCGTCACTTCGCGGCGGGGCTGCCCAATCGGCCGGAGTCTTACCGGTTGAGGTGATCAGGCAGCCGACGGATACCGGCAGGCCACGGATACCGACAGGGCCGGTCCCCGAGCCCGTTTCCACGCTCGTGAGTACGAGGGGGCAGCGTTGTCACGGGGCGGCCCTCGCGGCTTGTTCCGGTCGACGGCACAAGCCGGTAGTGCTGCTGAGGCCGGTGGGAGTGGCCGGATCCTACGCGCGCCTGATCGGTCGGCGCACTCGCTGTCGTGGCCGACTGTCATCGGCTGAGGTTCGTGCCGCAACCGTGCCGGACGCGGCGGTCAGCCACCGTCAGCGAAGGGGACCTGCGGTCGAATTTCGCCGCACTATTGGTCTCGAAGCCCCAGGTCAGCGGCATGAGGTGGTGGCTCTCGCCCGGATCTGTGCCGACGGCCACAGCGAACGGTGGACAGGTGGGGTCATACTGAGCCATGACAAAGCGTGCTGCACAGAAGCGTCATTTGCCTACCAGCCCCTTCAAGGCCCCGGTCATGCCGGCTCCCAAGCACTTCGCCATGGGCGACCAGGTCACCCATGACGTCTACGGCCTCGGCCGGGTGATCGGCATCGAGGACGGGATCGCGGCGCTCGTGGATTTCGGCTCGGCCCAAATGCGGATCTTGAGCCCGTACGCCAAGATGACCAAGTTGTAGGACCGCTGTGCCCGGTCAGGGCGCACCAGGCCCCTTCAGGGGGCCTGTCACGAAAGAGAGACCTCTCATCGAGCCGACGCCGCTCTTCTCCGCCCTGGACGGGCGACCCCGCTGCTCCACCGCAGCGTCGCCGCCTCCGACGACGAACCCCTTCCGGGCCCCTGACTTCGGGCCGGACGAGACCTTGCTGCCCGAGGACCCACACGAGCCCGCCTCGGGCATGCGTGCGGTGCGCCCCACGGCAGCTCAGCTCCACGAATGACGGTGGCTGCGGCAACTGGCCGCGGGCCGTCTCCGATACTGCGATGAGGAATGCGGCCGTGGCCGCGCGTGCGGCCGGCCCGGACCGCCCCGTCGGACGGTCCGGCCGGCGGCCGCCGTTGCCGGACCCCTACGCCTCCTCGTGCCCCAGCAGCACGTCCACCTGCTGGCGCCCGCTCCCGTCGATCTTCACCGGCGTGACCACGGGCGGGTAGCCGCTGGCGACCACCGTGTACTCCTCGCCGGAGAGATCGGTGAAGGCGTACGTGCCGTCCGGGCCGGTGGAGCGGACCGCGACGACGTTGCCCTCCGCGTCCAGCAGGGTGACCCGGGCGTCCTCCACCGTGCGGCCGTCCCGGGTGCGTATCGTGCCGCGCACGTCGGCGGCGGCGCGGAGTTCGATGTCGTGGTGGATGCCCTCGGTCGTGACCGTCACCAGGGAGGCTGCCGGGCGGCGGCCCGCGGCGGTGATCGTGACCGCGTAGTCGCCGGGAAGGAGGTCGGCGATCCGGTAGGTGCCGTCGGTTCCCGTCGTCGTCGAGGACGCCACGGCGCCACGCTCGTCGGTGACCACGACCAGGGCTCCGGACAACGCCTCTGCGCCCGTGTCGCGCACCGTGCCGGACAGTGTGCCCGTGCCGGCGGGCATCACCAGGTCGTAGGCGATCGGTGCGCCGTTCAGGGACAGCGTGGCGACCTGCGGCTGGTGTCCGGCCGCCGAACCGATGAGCACCAGGCTCCCGCGTGCGGAGGTGTCCACGGCGTACGAGCCGTCCTCGTGTGAGGTGGCCCGGGCGACCTGGCGGCCCGTCGGGTCCAGCACGGTGATCGCGGCGCGTGCCAGTGGTGTGCCCGCCCCGTCCCGCACCTGGCCGCGGATCACTCCCGGACCGTCGATTTCGATGTCCGGACCGTCGACTTCGATGTCCGGTTCGATGTCCGGACGGTCGGTGTCCCGGCCGCCGGTGTCCCCTGCGGTGGCGACGGCCAGGGGCTCGGGGGTGGCCGGGGCGGCAGGCGTGTCCGCGGCCGGCTGAGGCGTCGCCTTGCGGCGGAAGAGCAGCACCGTCACCAGCACCGCGAAGGCGAAGAAGCCGGCCGACCACCAGTACGCGGTGGAGTAGCTGTGCAGCGCGGCGTTCGCCTTGACCAGCGGGTCGGTCATGTGGTGCTTCGCGTAGTCCGTCGCGGCGCCGGTGGCCAGCGTGTTGAGCAGCGCGGTGCTGACCGAACCGCCCACCTGCTGCGTGGTGTTGACGGCCGCCGAGGCCACGCCCTGGTCGCTCGCCTGGACGCCGAGGGTCGCGTAGCTCATCGCCGCGGGCATCGACAGGCCGAGACCCGCGCCCATCAGCAGCAGGGGCGGCAGCACATGCGCGGCGTAGCCGCTGTGCAGGCCGAGGCGGGTCAGCCAGACCATGCCGCCCGCGGCCAGCAGCATGCCGATGGGCACGATCACCTTGGGGCCGATCTTCGGCACGAACACGTTGGTGGACAGCTGCGCCATCACCATCAGCGCGCCCACCATCGGCAGGAAGGCCACGCCGTTCTTGACCGGCGAGTAGCCCAGCGTCGCCTGCAGGTAGTAGGTGAGGAAGAGGAAGACGCCGAACATGCCGGCGGACGAGATGAGAACGGTGGACAGGGCGGCGCCGCGGTTGCGGTCCGCCAGCACCCGCAACGGCAGCAGGGGGTGCTTCGCCCGGGTCTGCCAGAGGAAGAACGCCAGCAGCAGGACGCCGCCCGCGGCCAGGAAGCCCCAGGTCATCCAGTTGCTCCAGTCGTGCGTCTCCGCGTTGGCGAAGCCGTAGACGACGCCGAAGAGGCCGCCGGAGACCAGGATCACGCCCGGGATGTCCAGCCGGGGGCGCTGGGCCGGGACCGAGCGGCTGATGAAGACGATGGCGCCGATCAGCGCGAAGACCGCGATGACGTCGTTGACGTACAGCGTCCAGCGCCAGTTCAGGTATTCGGTCAGCAGGCCGCCGAGGACCAGGCCGACGGCGGCGCCGGAACCGGCGATGGCGCCGAAGACGCCGAACGCCCTCGCGCGTTCCTTGGTGTCCGTGAAGGTCGTGGTCAGCAGGGAGAGCGCGGCCGGAGCCAGCAGGGCGCCGAACAGGCCCTGGACGGCGCGCGCGACGACGAGCATGGTGAAGCCGTTCGCGGCGCCGCCGAGTGCGGAGGCCGCCGCGAAGCCGACCACGCCGATGATGAAGGTGGTCTTGCGGCCGAACAGGTCGGCGAGCCGGCCGCCGAGCAGCAGCAGGCTGCCGAAGGCGAGCGAGTAGGCGGTGACGATCCACTGCCGTCCGTTGTTGTCGAAGCCCAGGTCCTGCTGGGCGGACGGCAGTGCGATGTTCACGATCGTGGCGTCGAGCACCACCATGAGTTGGGCGAGGGCGATCACGCCCAGCGCCCACCATCGGTGTTTCGGCTCGGCATGGTGGTGGGTTCGGCCGGAATCTGTGGCCGGGACGGCTTCGGTCTGGATGAATTCCATGCGATCCCTCTTGCGGGGCTCAAGGGCTTCGGGTGGCTCAGTGCCTTCTACCTCGAGGCGGAGGAGGACGACGGTGTCCGTCCAGCGCTCGGGATACGGGGTGTGGGCGTCGGTTCGTTCGATGTTCGGCCGGTGTGGGGGCGCTTCGGCGAGAAGGCAGGGGCCCTCTGTCCGAAACGGTTTCGTACACCGTCCCGAGAGTAGGGAACCTCGCAGCGAAACGCAAACGTTTCGATCGTCGCCCGTTAGGCGCCTCGGGCCCCGGTGTAGCCGAGCTGGCGCCTCATGTAGGGGTCGGGAGGGTCTTGGCCTTGGCCAGGGTGCTGGTGCGGCTGCCGAGGACGGCGGTCTCGCCGCCCGGCACGGGCATCACGGTCACTCCGGCGGCCGGGCCGAACGGCACGATGAGCGGGGTGCGGCGGATCGGCCGGTAGAAGCGGGGCTCCTTGCGGTGCCTGCCGGAACCCTGCGGAAGCGATGGTGTGGGCGGGCACCGCTCGGCGGGGCCCGTTCCGGGTTCAAGGAAGCGTCGGCGAGCCGCTGTCCGGGCCGTTGCCCCGGAAAGGTTCACCGGCTCGCGACGCCCGGCACGGCACCTCGCCGCGCTGTCGCACCGCCCCAGTACATCCGGTACGCGGGCGACGCTCCGCCGTGCGATGCACCGCACCGGACGCCGCGAGCTTTACTGCAAACCTTTCCGGCCACAGCACTAGTAGGACTCCGTTACGTCTGTCTGCGTGCCGTGTTCAGGGGCATGAGGACTGTGTGGACGCACATGAAGTCAAT